>JAYYDY010000087.1:0-11087 GCA_036160375.1 Thermoplasmatota archaeon
CAGAGTTTCGCACGGTGAGGTTGCGGAAGGTGGTGGTGGAATCAACGAAGTAAAGGCGAACACCCACGGTCGTGGAATCCTCAATGAGGGTGTCGTCAAACCAGGCACCGGTGGCGTTGACCTCCAAGGCAGCATAGCCGATGTTGGGCGTCTTGGCATCCGGTCCACCGGTGCCGGTGATGGTCAGGTTGGTGAAATCGGCGGTTTCGTAGTTCGTGTAATTGGTGTGGTTGTTCTTGTCCACGTAGACCCCGCGATACATGGAGTCGCTGATGTGGGCGTGACGCACCACGGCGTGGGTGTAGCCACCGTCGTCGATGTGGCGAATGACGATGCCCGTGTCGGAGGATGAAATCGAGATGTTGGTGAGCAAGGGCTGGCTGTCCTCGACCCAAATGCCGGCCGCCATGGCCCACGATGAACCCGTACAGTTGTCGACGGTGATGCCTTGAATCAGGCCGCCCGAGCCACCCCAAATGTTGACCGCTCGGGTGAGGATGTCCGAAAAGACGGCTCGCTTCACGATGGGCGTAGACCCTGCGCCAACGGAAAGACCGAGCCCGTATCGCCAGTCGCCTTGGAAACCGAGGTCGCGCCCGGCCTGGTCCACGTAAAGGTCGGTAATTCGAGGGGCGGCGGATGAAAACAAATCAACGGCCACACGGTCAGGGTTGACCACGGTCAAGTTCTCCATCACGGGGTTTGACCCATAGACGGTGACCCCGTAGATGGCGTCCTCAATGGTGAGGTTTTGCACGAGTGAGCCGCGACCCGACGAGGAGGCATTGAATTGAATTCCCTCGTGATCACCGAGCCCCGAGGCCTCAAGGATGACCGGGCAGGATTGGGTTCCCAGAACGGTGAGCCGTCCGTCAACGATGATTCGCTCGTTCGCAGGGAGACGAACCACCGTACACGGCTGAATGATGACTTCATCCGCCACGCCGATGGTGTAGGTCCCGGTGAGGGTCTGCGTGCCCGACCATGTGGTTTGAGCGCGTCCTTCTGTGTGTTGGATTGAATCCTCAGCTACAGGGTTGAGTTGGGCTGGAGGAACGGCGTGAAACGCCAAAGGGAGCAGGAACATCAGGATGAGGCACAGGGCCGTCCTCACGGTTGCTCCTTGGTTCATGCGTCAAAGCACACCCCTGTCCTTCTTCAAAGGTCCCCCCTGATGTGACCGGTCTGCTCGTGCAGGAACCCATAAGACCCGATTTGAAATCCAGCAATTGATGCCCGAAGCGTTTGTGCTGTTCAAGACCGAGCCAACCCACGAACGTGAGGTGTACCTCACGCTGGCCGACCACGAAGGGGTGGCCGAAGTTCACGCACTCTACGGGGAATTTGACCTGCTGGTGCGCATCAGTTCACCCAGTTCCAAGGAACTCTCTCATCTCCTCATGGACTCCTTCCGCCGAATTGACGGCGTCAAGGAAACACAGACGCTGATCGCCGTGGAGGCCTGAACACATGGCCATCGGATTCGTGTTGATGACCACGCTCCCCGGACAGGAAGCCAAGGTGCGGGAAGCGCTGAGTGGCGTTGACCTCGTCACGGACCACTGGATGCTGTTTGGGGAGTACGACCTCATTGCTCGGGTTCAAGCCGATGAAGAATATGCGCTTACGCGCTGCATCGTTGAGGAAATTCGCCAGCTTCCCGGCATCAAGGAGACAAAGACGCTCATCGGTGCCGAACTCTGAGTTCACAACACCCGATGCAAGCGCCGGGTAGCGGCCTTGGAAGCGTTCGTGCAGCCTGCCTGACGAAACCAGCGTGAAGCCTCCCGCAAGGCCGAAGCCGACGAGGACGGGTCGAGGTGCCCCTTCAGGTACCACCATCGCGCAGCATATCGATGGTGAGGCGTGCCCATCTCGTTCCACGCATCAGGGAGTGGAAGGCCACCGAACACGGATTGGCCTTCGCTGTCACCTTGACGAACCAGATGCTCGACCATGGTGAGCCCCACAACGGCACGATGGAACGCTGTTGGCTGTGCGGCAAGCGTGCGTTCGTAGGCATCGTTGATGGCTTCGGACGTGGCGCCAAAGGTCACCATGGCCTTCAGGCGGGCGTGGAGAACGATGGGGTCATCGGCGTGGCTCAAGGATTCGAGTCCGTCCACCAAAGCCTCGGCACGGTCCTGGTCCTCTTCAAGAAGCGCCATGGTGTGTTGAACAAGGCTCATGCTCACGGTGATGGAGGAGCGGACCTCAAGGCGGTCCGGAAGTTGAATGCGGTGGAGCAAGCGTTGAACATCGGCCATGTTGGGAGGTTCGGCTTGGTCGAACAACCGGTCTTCGAGCAAGGCGACGGCCGCCTTGAGCAACCAGCGAGCCCCCTCCTCGGCGCTGCCGTGGTCCAACTGTTCGTTGAGGATTCGCTCCGCTGCTTCAGCATCGCCTTCCAGCACGGCAAGTCCGTGGGCGAGTTCATGCCGCCGTCCATCGTGTTCAACCGCTTCGAGGTGGGCTCGGACTCTGGACGGTTCCTGGCGGTGGAGGGCAATCCGGCCAGCCCAGTAATGCAGGCCTTCGTCCTCGGCTCGTTGTTGCGTTGCCCGGTCAAAAATCACGGCCATGGCGCCGCTTTGGTCAATCATCAACTCCTCAAATCGCTCTTCGAGGGTTTCCTCAATGCTTTCATCCTCCAGCGCGAGTTGGTGATAGAGGTGAAGAACTGCAAACGCAGGGTTGTCCGAACGGTCGGACCAATGCTTGACAGCGCGCCGGTGGAGCACACCCAGCCGCTCCTCGTCCAGCATGGTTCGGCGAACGTTGCGAATCAGGTGTTGAACCTCAACCTCGGTGTTTCCCGACGACCACCGCAGAAGCGCACGTTCGTCAAGCTCGCCAAGGGATTCGGAACCCAAAATGTCCGCCGAGGGGAGGGGACGCGGAAAGAGCACCATGTCGTCGAGCGCGTCCCTGGCGTCGTCGGACAGGTCCATCAGCATCGTTTGCTCGACGAAGGCTTGGATGTCAGCGCCCGCTTCAGGGAGCGGGTCACCTTCCCGGTAGAGATTGAGCGCCATCGGATGACCGTCAAGGGCTCTGGCGACATCACGTCGCTGATCGTCCTCAAGATGATCCCCGAGCAGTTGAATGGCGTCCTTCGTCGGCAGCGTACCGAGGCGGAGCAACGGCCAATCAAACGGTGCTGGCACCGGGAGACGACCGGCGAGCACCACCCGATGACCTCGGTCACGAAGTGCTCCAAGAAGATGCACCACGGCGTCCTGATGGCGCTCACTGAGCCGGTGAACATCGTCGACGACCAGCACCCCACCGGCAGCGTCGACATGCTCAACCATGGCTTCAGGGTCCCCCGGAAGCGGGCCGGAGTCCGCCATCCACTGACGCGCAATCGCCTCAGCATCGCTGAGCTCGTCCACCGTTGCCCAGCGGACGGCATCGCTCCGGTTGCCGCTCCATGCTTGCAGAAGGGTCGTCTTCCCGACGCCTGAAAGCCCACCGAGGAGCGCATGACCGTGTGCCTCAACCAGGTTCGTGAGTTCCTCAAGTTCCTGTGTTCGTCCGATGAGGGCATGACGCACGCGCTCCTCAACGGGAAGTGACGGGCGACCTTCCACGGTGGCATCGGGATGCTCGTGAAGCCACGCTCGCCCTTCTTCGGTGATGTGGTAGACCTGACGGCGACGAGCACCGCCACCGATGACGTGCGCCACACGGACGGTGATGTACTTCTTGTCGAGCAAGACGTTCAGCGGTTGATTGAGTCCCGAGCGGACCACCCCCATGGCGTCGGAGAGCCCCGGCAGGGAGACCTCGCGGGGTACATCCCATGCCTTCGCAAGCGCGTCAGGGAACCCCCCGAGGTAGCGCAAGAGTTTCTCCTGGCTTCGGCTCAGCATGGCAACAGGAAAGGCTCGGCCGCCTCCTTCATCAAACATCCCTCACGTTGTGTTCCCCGTGAAACAGGGTTGGCCTTTTGAGTCATGGCAGGCGTGGTTGGAGCATGCCCGTGGACTTGGCTTCGGCTGACCTGCCACACGAACCGGGCGTCTACCTCTTCAAAAACGCCCAGGGCCGAGTCCTCTACGTCGGCAAGGCCACGCGCCTCAACGAGCGCATTCGTTCCTACTTTGCGAGCAACCCCGACCGCCACATGATTCCTGAACTGGTGGCACGAGCCGACGACATCGAATGCATCGTCACCCAAACCCCCCAAGCCGCCCTCATCCTCGAGCGGCAACTGATACGAGAGCACATGCCCCGATTCAATTCCATGCTCAAAGACGGGAAATCCTTCCCCTACCTCGCGATGACCAACGAGGAATTTCCCCGCATCATGTACACCCGCCGCCCACCGAAATCCGCTCAACAATGGGGGCCCTTTCCCAACGCAGGTGCTGCCAAACAGGTCATGCAACTGCTACGTCGCCAGTTCGGCATTCGGGACTGCAAAGAGTTGCTTCCCCAGGGTTGCCTTTCGATGCACATTGGTCTGTGCGCCGGCCCGTGCATCGACGGAACGGGCTATGACGAGCGAGTCAAGACCGTCCGTCGCGTGCTCAACGGCGACGCTGCACCCCTGCTTGAGGAATTGGTCGCCGACATGGAAGCGGCCTCTGAAGCACAGGCCTACGAAGTGGCGGCCCAGCACCGCGACATGATCCGAGCCGTGCGGGCCACCACGAGTCAGCACGTCGTCTCAAGCAAGGTCTACCGGGACTGCGACGCCATCGGCATCGCCCATGAAGGCGACTTGGCAGCGCTGGTCGTTCTCCACGCCGACGAAGGCGTCGTGCAGGGACAAGAAGCCTGGCCGGCCGTCCACCGCGGCGATCTTGGCGAAACCGTGTCCATGTTCATCTCCGAACACTACGCCCACCGCACGCCGCCTCGCTTGCTGCTCTCGCCCGTGCCCATCTTTGACGGGCTCCAAACGTGGCTGGACGAGCGACGAGGCTCATCGGTCGAGGTTCGCACACCCCAGCGAGGTGACCTCGAAAACCTCGCCACCCTCGCTCGCCAAAACGCCGAGATTCAACTGCAGCGCATGGCCAACAAATCCAGCGGCTCGCTCGAACAGCGGGCAGCCGACGAAGGGGCGAAGACCCTGGGCATGAGCCAACTCGACCACATCGTATGCTTCGACATGGCCCAACTTCAGGGCGATGAACGGGTCGGTGCCAGCGTCGTGATGCGCAACGGCCGGCCGGCCAAAAGCGAGTACCGGAAATACATCGTCAAGGGCGAGGCAATGGACGACCTGCGCATGATGAAAGAAGTCGTGGTGCGCTGGGCCAAACGCCAGGAAGAATGGCCGGACCTGCTGCTCATCGACGGTGGGGAAACCCACCTCAGCACCATTCAACAGGCGCTCGAAGAGCACGGCTGGGCCGACCGCTTCCCGCTGGCGGCCCTCGCCAAACGCGAGGAGACCATCTTCCGCTACGGCCACGACCCACTCGTGCTCGACCGCGCCGGCCGCGTGCTCGTTCACGCCAGGGACGAAGCGCACCGCTTCGTCAATACCTTCCACCGCAAGCGACGCAGTCGAACCCGTTTGGCCGACCCGCTGGAAGGCGTGGAGGGGCTCGGCGCCAAGAAACTGCAAACCCTGCTCCGTCATTTTGGCGGGCGCAAAGGCATCGAGCACGCAGCCGTGTCAGAACTGGTCACCGTGCCCGGGATCGGCCCGGCGCTGGCGGAGCGGATCTACGAAGCCCTCCGCTAGTTGACGCTGTTCGTCTTGTTCTCATGCATCGTCGCCATCATCGGCTCCCATGGTGTCGCCTAAACCGGAGCCTGAATCACCAACATCGCTACCATCGTCAAAGAATGTTGGTGTTGAAGATACATTCGTTACCCGAGACGCTGTATTCCGATTCGTGTGCGGTGTAAATCCATACTCTTCACCTAAGGCCATGTCTTCGATGGTTTCACCGTGGCGAAGCCCCGGGCTTGCGAATCCGGCGAGGTCAGCGAACTCATGGTCGCCGATTTGCGCTTTGTTGACAGCCGCATGCCGGTTGGCCAACGCCGCCTTCTTGGCCTTCTTCTTGCGGCGACGACGGCGCACAAACATCACCAGGAGGATCAGCACGATGGTGGGATAGACCCAGAACTGGATGAGGAAATAGATCCAACCCACATTGATTCTGTAGGAGATGTCGTCACTAAATTCGCCGGGTGGCAAGACGTAGGTGATGGTTTGCCGCCCGCCGTCCTCGGTGATGATGAGGTTGCCAGCCGACGAGGAGGCGTCCTCCACCGTGATGCCGCGGGGCAGGGTGAAGGTGAGTGGTCCGGAGTAAGCTCCACCGTCGATGGGGGAAGCGACGCCTTCGTATTCCGTCGGAAGGCTGGTGTTTGCATTACGGATCTCGATGGTTTGGGTGTCTTGATCGGTGGGTGGGAAGGTGAGCCCGTCGCTGCCGACGATGGACGAGCGCAGGGCACGCGTCATGAGGTCAGCCGTCATTTGGAAGGGTTGGTGGAACACGGACTGAAGACCGCTCGTGACGATGCTCAAGTCGATTTGGGATGGGTCGCCACTGGACAAGTCGCTGTATCCGTTGGCTGTTCCGATGGTGAACTTGACCTCAGGGATGCGAAGCGACAGCACGATGGGTTCGTCGTCGCTGACGATTTCGTCGGGGGCCTCAATGCCTGAGATGCCGGTGATGAGTTCAAACGCAGCGAGGTCAATCACGCTGAACGGATTATCGTCATCATCGTTATCTGCGGCGATCTCCCCTAAACCATGGATGCCGTCGGTGGCCAGTTCGCCCAGCCGCTTCGCCAAGTCCTTCATGCCCTGCCGAGTGGCTTCAAGTTCCAAATCATCGCAATCGTCGAAGTAGGCCTTGGTATCGTCATCTTCGCACCAGGGAATCGGAACGCTGGTTCCAAGAGGGTCGTCCATGCGGCTCGAGAGGTCAATGATGAGACGCAGAAGGTCAGACGGGAAGGCTTCCATTTGGCCGCAGGCTTGGATATCGGTTTCCTCGAAGCAACGCTGGCCGTCCACAAACCCAATGCGGTAAATGCTGAGTTCGGCGTCAAGCGCCATCGTGAAACTGAACGAACCGCTCCATTCATTGAAATTCACGGAAGCGATGTCAAACGCCACGTCGGACTCCACGCAGGTGCTCTGGTTGGCGTAGCAAACCACGCGGCCTTCGTCGTTGGTGATCTCGTGCTCCCAATCGTACGGGTCAAGCCCCGTCAAGGAAAGGTCGAGTGAGCTCGCCGCTTCGAGCGACTTGGTCAGGGTGATGGTTGACGTCCCGTCGACCGTCGTGACCCAATCGGGGAGGATGATGTCAACGGTCAAATCCGCCGGCGGCAAGCCACTCAAATCGATGGCGTTGAGGAAGGATTCACCGATGACGGCTTCAATGGAAAATCCGGCGTTCATCAATCGTTCCAAATCACTGGCCTGAACGTTCTCGAGGAAATCAACACCGTCGGAATCCGGATCGTCGATCTGGGCGATGATGATGTCGATGAATCGCATGGAAAACGGCTGACTGGTCGTTTGGAGGTAAATGGGGTAGGTCTCGTCCATGGCGTTGGGTCCTTCCAAGCAGTAGTGGAGCACCTGGCCGGCGGCGACCGGTTCGGTGCACCCCGTGGAATGGCTGTAGTTCAAGCCGCCCGCCGATTCGAAGATGCCCGTGCCGTCGGTGGTTGACACCCACTCCAGGTCGCTCATGGTGATGTCGCCCACGCCAGCGATGGTGCTGCCAAGCCCCTCAACGATATCACCCACCGGGAACTGGTCGGTGAATTGCGTTAGGTCAACGATGTCGTTGTGGTAGGCCAGTCGGATGCCGTCGGAGGTGATCACCGGGATGGTGGCGGAGGATGAGACGTCAAACATGTTGATGCCCCAACTGTTGAGGGTCTGCGTGTCGAGGTAATACAAGCCGGCAGCGAAGTCAATCGTCGCAGCGTATTCGTCGCTCAGGTCAATCACGAGATTCAGGTCGATGGCTTTCGAGCCCTCTTCGATGGAGACGGTGGGCGAGGTCGAGGAGTTTCGGTGCCCCATGCGCAGGTCAACCGTTTGGACAAGGTCGCCGTCGGTTTCTGTCGCGTCCATGTGGTCCATGGACCACTCCGCGGCCATGTAGTTGGGTGGGCCGGCTCGGGCGACCAGCGTCCCGTTGGCGTCTGTACCCAGCACCGTGGAGTAGGATGATGGGTTGATGACAAAGTCCGCCTTGTGCCCCGGTTGGGCGGTCAAATCGAAGCTGGTGTTCACTTCAGCGCCCATCGTGAGGAGACCACGGTAGGTACGCTCGAGGTCGAGGTTGTCCGAACCCACGAGGTTGAAATTGCTGGCAAGGAGGTCAACGGACGCCGTGGCTTGGAAACACAGGGGTGGTTCAAACACGTTGTCCACCGTAGCGCCCTCAGCCTGAGAGTCAGTGGAGGCATCGGTCGAGCAGGTCGTGGTTTGACCGGCGCTCGTGAAGGACGTGACGTACTCTGTTGAGAGGCTCGTGACCGTGCCAAAGCCCGAAGTGAGCGCATCTTCGATGGCGCTGTGGACCTCGCTCTTGAGCTTCTGACCCACGGTTGGGGAGCCAGCACCCGCCGTTTCGGCGTCAAACGTATGACGAATCAAATCCGCAGGTGCACCGTCGTTGGCGTCCAAGCCGTCGGTGCTCTCGAGCGTGTCGCCCACCGTGGTACCTGAGCCCAAACCGAGCGAATCACGCTCGAATTCTCGCACAGCCCAAGTGAGTTCAAGTTCAATGGACGACGTTGAGACCAAATCAAAGACGTAGGTGCCTTCCACCCAGTCTTGCCGGTGCGGCGTCATGTCGTCACTGTGGTCGTAGGTGTCACACGTACCGCCGCCGATGCAGGACTGCATCCCTGTCGCACTCACCACGGGGACGAGCAACTGGAGGGTGAACATCGTCACCAGCATGATTGAGATGCCGTGCTTTGACAATCCATTGCCAGCATTGTGCGCAGACATGGTTTCGGCTAAGGTCGGGAACTTGAAAGGAGTTACCCTCCTCGTCCCACCATGGACCTCAAGGCCCCCACGACCTTTCTTGTCGTGGAGGCAAGCCAAGGAGAACGGTTACATGGACTCCTGAAAACCAACGGATGGCTGGAGGCTCACGTTGAACCGATGAGAGGAGACGCAGGGACGATCGGTTTCCCACTCATAGCCGGGGCAGACAGCGAAACGGTTCGTGCAGCGGCGAGTTCCGTGCTTGGCGTCTCGTCGGAATGCATCGTAGCGGAGGTCGCTCGAAGGGACTCGGTTGACCCTCATCACCGGCTCACCAAGGCGGTCCAAACCTGGCTTGACACCCACCAACCTTCGCTCACGGGTTCCGCCCTGGTACCAACAAAGTGGGAACGCTTGGGCGACCTGGTGCTGTTTCCACAAGAATGGCGACACTCCGATGCATGGCCAACCGTCAGCCAGCACCCTGAGGCTACGGCGTTGTGGGAGGCCATGGCGGAGGCCCTCAAGGTCACCTCCCTCGGCGTCCAAGCCCCCATCGCCGACGACACCTTTCGTTCATCTCAGGTTGAAATGCTGCTTGGATCATCCGAGGTCGAATTCACCGACCACGGCCTCACCTACGCCTTTGACGCAGCCAAGGTCATGTTCTCATCAGGCAACGTCACCGAACGCCGTCGCATCGGAGCGATGAACATGCAAGGCGAGGTGGTGGTCGACGCTTATGCCGGCGTGGGTTACTACACCTTCCCCATGCTTGTTCACGCCGGTGCGGCCCACGTTCATGCCTGCGAAATCAACCCCGCCTCCATCGCTGGCCTCCGGACTGGCGCAGCCGCCAATGACCTGCTGGAACGCTTGACCGTCCACGAAGGGGACAACCAGGTCGCTCTTCTTGGACTCAAAGGGGTGGCCGACCGATGCCACCTCGGCTTGCTTCCCTCGAGCGAGCCCGTTTGGGAGGCGTGCCTGCTGGCCCTCAAGCCGGGCGGCGGTGTGCTTCACGTTCACATGAACGTCGAGGAAGAACGCATCGAGACGTGGACCGCGGCCACCATCGAGACGTTCGAGTCGCTCGTCGCCAAGCACGGGTTGGGATTCAGTGTCCAAGCAACTCATGTGGAACGCGTGAAATGGTTTGCACCGAGGGTGCGCCACGTTGTGCTGGACCTCAGGTTTCGTCCGTGATGTCGTCGCCTTCAACCAGTTCGGCGACGATCAGCGCTTCGGCTTCGAGAATCGGTGGCTCTTCAGCGGTGAGGTTGGCCGATGAGGCCTCCTCGTCGTTGAAGCGTCCGTAGACGACCATCGTGATGCCAACACCCACCAGCACGATCGTCAACGGGAGGCCGATGATGAGCGCCATGTCCTCCAGGAGGGAACCGTCGCCCTGTGCTTCCACGACAGGGTTTCGGATGGTACCGTCCGGGTCGGCGACGCCAATCATCACCATCGAGTTGATGCGGGCTTCAATCAGAGGTCGGCCGGCAGAGGCGAACGGGTTGTCGAGGTCGGTGCCCGTCGGTTCATCGCTGGTGGGCACGTCGGCGATGGCACGGATGTGCGTCATGCCGTGGCGGACGATTCCAAAGGTTGCGTAGCCTTCGTCGTCCCTGTTTTCAGGGTCAAGACCGTGGGCTTCTGTGTCGGTGATGTACCATTGCGAATCCGCTGAATCCGGGTCAACCCCGCGTGCCATGGCGATCACGCCGTCGACGTGGGAGAGGTTGGCGTCGTGCTCGAGCGGAATGGTCTCACCCGTTCCGCCGCTGCCACAAGATGGACTGGTGTTGGGATAAACGCCGATCGTCTTGCAGGTGGGGTCGCCCGCTTGCGTGACGAAATCGTTGATGACACGATGGAAAAACACGCCGTCGTACAACCCTGATTCAACGTGAGCAATCATGTTGTTCGTGGTGATGGGCGCCCATTGCTCGAACAATTCGATGATGACGGTGCCCTCTTCCCGGGCCGACGTCCATCCGGCCTGGTAGGAGACGTTCATCGAAATCACGGCGTTGCCGGTGTAGGACGACATCATTTGCGGACGGGATTCATTGACTGTTGGGCGGTCGGTCCATTCTGCGGGGTCGAGACCGACGCTTCGCCACGCTGGTTCGTC
>JAYYDY010000088.1:0-10808 GCA_036160375.1 Thermoplasmatota archaeon
GGTGCCGTTGTAGTCCACGCGACCGTTGATCATGTGTTGGGCACACAGCGGGGCCTCACCCACCACGAAGGTCTGCTCGTCGAGTTTCGAGCAAGGGTGTTCGCCCGGGCCGCCAGCATCCGCCCAGCGATCGTGGGTGGACAGGGTGGAAGGGTCCAGCTGCGTGCCGTTCATGCCGCAGGGGTTGCTTTGAACGCACATCCAGACGTAGTTGAAATCCAGTTCAGTGGCGTAAGTCGTGTCGAACACCTGTTCGCCCGTAAAGCGAATACCGAACGCCTCTGCGATGGTGTTGGCGTAGCCGTAATCCTCGAACACCATCGCCGTGCCACCGGCTTCAACAAACTCAACGATGGCGTTGATTTCAGAAGGAGAGTAGCCGTTGCCCGAGGCGATGGTGATGAAGCCGTCATCATCGAATTGAGGCAGTGAAAGGGTGTCTCGCTCAACACCAGCCAGGACGTAGGTGGTGTTGCGAGGGTCCTCAATGTCGGCCAGCAACAACGGACTGCTCACCAGTGAGCGCGTTTCAATGCCCATGGATTTGATGTCAGCACGGAAGGCTGACATGTCGTCCCAATCATCGTCGTAAGCCGACAACTGGTCGGTGGCGCTGAGGTTGATGAAGTTCAGAAGAATGGTCATCAACAAAATGAGCATGACCGCCCAAAACGACGCCTGAAGGGCAAGCCTTCGTGCGTTGAAGTTGGCAGGAAGACCGAGCATGCAAACCACGAGGGAAGGATTCCCAGCCCAAACACGCCCCCTACTGACTTTAGAAGGTTGTCCACACGAGTGGAGAAAATGCTCACGCGTGCTTCGTTTCGCCTCATACATTGAGGTGAATGTTTTCAGCAATCCGAGCCACGGCCGTCCCCGGAATGTGAACGGTAGCACCGGTGCTCTCAAACGGCAAGGCAGCGGCATCCACGGTTGCCTCAACCTGGACGAGGAGTTCACTGATGACGCCCGTGTTCAAATCAAAACTGAGGTCCACAAGCGACCCCAACACGGCCCCGGTACGGTCCACCACGTTGTTTCCGATGATTTCACGACCGAAAATCGCCATCTGTGTCGACCTCCTATGGCGTCGGTCCGGACTGGAATCCCATCAATGCGTCGGTGTTCAACCCTCACATCGTTTCGATGCCGCGACTAAAGTCTCGGTTTCGCTTGATGTTGGTCAGGCCAGAAGTCAGACGTGTTTCCATCTTCTGGTAGTACTCGAGCATGTCTGGGGTCACGGTCGGTCGGACACGAGAAATCGCTTCTTCGAAGTGGCCCTTGGTGACCTTCTTCTTGCCGGCACGCATGCAGATCAGCGCTGCTTCACGACACACCGCTTCGATGTCCGCACCGGTGAAGCCGTCCATGCCCGTCAGGATGTCCTTAAACGAGAACTTGGACAATGGCATGCCTTCGCTGTGGATGCGGAAGATGGATTCACGCGCCCCAGCGTCGGGCGGTGGTACGTGAAGCACGCGCTCAAAGCGACCGCTGCGCAACAAGGCGGGGTCAATCATTTCTGGCCGGTTGGTTGCGGCCACGATGATGACGCCGTCGAGGGATTCGACACCGTCCATGCTGGCCAGCAGCTGGTTGACCACGCGGTTGCCGACATCGCTGCCTTCCGATGCGCTGCCACCGCTTCGCATCGAAGCAATGGACTCGAACTCATCGAGGAAAATGATGGACGGCGCAGACTGCTTGGCTTTCTTGAATATCTCTCGAATGGCCCGTTCGGATTCGCCCACCCACTTGGAGATGAGTTCTGGCCCTTTGATGCTGATGAAGTTCGCTTGAGCTTCGTTGGCGATGGCCTTGGCCAGTAGGGTCTTCCCTGTGCCCGGTGCCCCGAACAGAACGATGCCTCGAGGGGGCTTGATGCCAAAGTGCTCGAACAATTCAGGCTTGGTCAACGGCCATTCCACCGATTCCTTCAGTCGGTCCTTGACCTCCAGCAGGCCACCGACGGCGTCCCAGCCGACTTCGGGAACTTCGACGTAGATTTCTCGCAAGGCCGACGGCTCAATGTCCCGGATGGCTTCTTTGAAGTCGTCCATGCAGACCTCCATCTTCTCGAGCACCTCGGGCGGGAGCGTCTCCTCGTCGAGGTCGATTTCGGGCAGGTACCTTCGCAACGCACGCATGGCGGCCTCGCGAACAAGGGCGGCGAGGTCAGCACCGACAAAACCGTAGGTGTTGTCGAGGACCCAGCCCACATCGAAGTCGTCGGCGATGGGCATCTGACGGGTGTGAACGTCCATGATTTCACTTCGGCCCTCTCGGTCGGGCACGCCAATCTCGATTTCACGGTCAAAGCGGCCCGGGCGTCGCAGGGCTGGGTCGAGCGCATCGCGGCGGTTGGTGGCGCCGATGACCACCACGTTGTCACGGCCTTGCATGCCGTCCATGAGGGTCAACATCTGAGCGACCACGCGTCGTTCAACCTCGCCCGTGACGTCCTCGCGCTTGGGACAGATGGAATCAATTTCGTCAATGAACACGATGGCAGGAGCGTTGTCGGCCGCCTCGTCGAAAATCTCACGAAGCTGTTTCTCGGACTCACCGTAGTACTTCGAGATGATTTCTGGCCCGTTGATGCTCTTGAAGTGGGCGTTGACTTCGGTGGCCACCGCCTTGGCGATCATGGTCTTCCCCGTACCGGGGGGCCCGTGAAGAAGGACGCCTTTGGGCGGGTCAATGCCGAGGCGTCGGAACAATTCAGGGTGCTTAAGCGGCAGCTCGATCATCTCACGCACTTTCTGAAGTTGCTGACCGATACCGCCAACGTCTTCGTAGGTGATGCCCTCGGATTGCCCAACATCTTCCTCGGCAACGGCTTCGTCCTTGATGACGATCTCGGTGTCGGTGGTCACCACAACGATGCCCTTGGGGACGGTTTGGACCACAGCAAAGGGCAAGGCCTCAGCGAAGAGGGTCATACCGGGGATGAAGATGCGGTCGCCGGCCACGACCGGACGCTTGGCAAGACCTCGCTTGGCGAACCCTTCGATGCCGGGTCCGAACTTGACCTTCTGCTTGTTCGCCATGACGGGTGAGATGGTGAGTTTCGTGCAGGTCTTGGCTTCCACCTTGCGGACCGTGACACGGTCGCCGAGACTGACGCCGGCGTTCTTGCGAATGATACCGTCCATGCGTATGATGTCCATCTTGGCATCCTCGGGCCGGCTGCGCCAGTAAATGGCGGCCGTGGAGCGCTCTTCGCCACTGATTTCAACGAAATCGCCAGGTTTGAGGTCAAGTCCCATCTCAGAGGAGATGCGTGCCCTTCCAAATCCGACGTCGGAGGGGATGGCTTTGGATACGCGCAATTCAATGGTGTCGTTCTTGTCTGCCATACTACTCCCTCTTCCCGAATCAACATTTCACGGTATATAATGAAATTCAAGTGGGTCTTTCGCCCCTTGGTGTGATTTTGTCCCGAAGGGCCACTATAAACCCAAGCCCGTGGGTCTTTGAACCTCGGACACCGAAGCCTGAGAACCACGCCATCACATTCAAGAGACGGGTCAAATTGGCGCAAAGCATGGTTCACGTTCTTGAAACCGGCTTGGAATACATGGAAATCGACAACCCCACGGGCAAACCTGCAGTCCGTGGCTACAACATCATCAACGGCCAACTCACCTCGGCCAGCGACGCTGCGACGTTCACCTCAACCAACCCTGCCCATTTGGCCGACTGTCTTGGTGAATTCCCACTCTCCACCCG
This sequence comes from Thermoplasmatota archaeon, assembly GCA_036160375.1. Classification (GTDB taxonomy): domain Archaea; phylum Thermoplasmatota; class Poseidoniia; order Poseidoniales; family Poseidoniaceae; genus Poseidonia. The sequence goes on from JAYYDY010000088.1 coordinate 3,736, forward strand.
AGACGATGTTCGTGAAGCCCTCCACGCTGCTCACGCTGCGTTCCCCGCATGGGCCGCCACGCCGGCGCCCACACGTGGCCAAATCATCGGGAACATGGGCCGGCTCTTGATGGAACACAAGGACGCGCTGGTGGCACTTGAAACCCGTGAGATTGGGAAGACCCTCAAAGAATCGGGTGGCGAAATCCAGGAAGCCATTGACACCTGTCTCTTCTTCCAGTCAGAGGGCCGACGGCTCTACGGCCAGACCGTCAATTCCGAACTTCCCGACAAAGAGCTGTTCACCTACCGTCGTCCGCTCGGTGTCTGTGGCATCATCAACGCCTGCAACTTCCCGTCCGCTGTGCCCTTCTGGAAAATGATTCCCGCCATCATGTGCGGAAACACCTGCGTGTGGAAGTCACCTCAAGACGCTCCTTTGCTCTCGTTCGCCTTGGCTCGCATCATGCACGAGGCCGGTTTGCCCGATGGCGTCATCAACCTCGTTCACGGCAAAGGCAGCGGTGCCGGCCAGTACCTCGTCGACGCCGTCGATGAGGGGCTCGTCAACAAAATCTCCTTCACCGGTTCCACCGGTGTGGGCAAGATGATCGGCGAGGTCTGCGGCCGCAACCTTGTTTCTTGCTCGCTCGAATTGGGAGGGAAGAACCCGCTCGTCGTGATGCCATCGGCCGACCTGAACAACGCCGTCGAAGGCGCCTACTGGGGTGCGTTCGGTACCGCCGGTCAGCGCTGCACGAGCTTGGGCAACCTCATCGTCCACGAGTCGATTTACGACGAATTCATGGAGAAATTCATGGCCAAGGTCAAGTCGACCCGCATCGGCAACTCGCTGGTGCACAAGGACGTCCTTTACGGCCCCATGCTGTCCGAAAAGTACGGCAAGGATTTCCTCGCCGGCATCGAAATGGCCAAGGCCAGCGGTGCGACGCAGATTTGGGGCAAGGGAACCATCACGGCCGACAACGCCCCGGAGAACTTCCTCGGCGATGCCAGTGAAGGCGTGTTCATGTGGCCGCACGTCTTTGTTGATGTGACGGAAGACATGGAATGCTTCCACGAGGAGATTTTCGGACCCGTCGTCACCGTGGTCAAGGCGAAGGATTTCGACCACGCCCTCCACCTCGCCAACGCCAGCCCCTACGGTCTTTCGTCCGCCATTTACACCAACGACCGCCTCGAAGCCTACCGCTACAAGACCGGCATCAAGGCGGGCATGACGGGCATTAACAATTCCACCACGGGCGCCGAAGCGCACCTGCCGTTCGGTGGCGTCAAAGGTTCTGGAAACGGCACCCGAGAATCGGGAATTTGGGTCATTGAGGCTTACTCCTACTGGCACGCCGTGAACGACGAGCTTTCGGGCAAGCTCCAACTCGCTCAAATGGACGTCGACGAGATCGAAATGGTCGAGGCGGAAGTCAATTGGTCGGAATTGGCCTGAGAATCTTTCAAAAACGGCCTGCGGCTCAATGGTGAACCTCAAAGACCCTGCCCTGCTCGGGTAGATTGTTCCCGTAGGGAACAGGGGGATTTTGAATGGGTGAAGGGATTAAACTCCCGGTCCTGAACGGGCTCGGGCGTACCAACCGTATCGACAATTGGTGGAGCCAACCGATGGCCATGGGCATCGGACTCACCGCTGCACTGGTCTACACCTTCTGGCGCCTCTTCCTTTACGACGCTGACATTTCCTACGCCCTTCACGGCAGCACGGTCATGTCGCCCATCTTCTCGCCCAACGTCCTTGAGTGGAGCCTGTTCGGGCTCAACGAGTGGAACCACCCCGAATGGGTCAATGCTGCCATCCTCGTGCTGTGGATTCCATTCGGTTTCCGAGGAACCTGCTACTACATGCGCCGCGTCTATTACCGCACCTTCTTTGCAAGTCCCGTGGCGTGCTGGGTCGACGAACCTGACATCAACAAGGCCATTGGCTACCAGGGCGAGAAGCGACTGTTCATCTTCAACAACCTTCACCGCTACTTCCTCTACGCGGCCATGATCATTCTGGTCATCAAGTGGTGGGACGTCACCCACACCATGCACTTCCACTCCGCCACACACGATGGCTACGGTGTGTCGATTGGCACCTTCGTGATGGCGATTGAAGCCTTCTTGCTCACGATGTACGTCACCTCCTGCCACGCCCTGCGCCACTTGGCCGGCGGCATGCTTGACCGATGGACCACCGGTATCAGCCGAGTTCGTGGCGTTCTCTTCGGAAAAATCAGCGTGCTGAACCGTTCCCACGGGTTCTGGTTCTGGACATCCCTGGCCTTCGTGTTCCTCGGTGATTTGTGGGTCTTGGCGGTCGCAGAAGGACGTTTGAGCGACATGGTGCTCTTTGTTGTGTGAGGTGAGATGATGAGCGAGAAGATTACCGAACACGAATACGACGTCATTGTCATCGGTGCTGGCGGAGCCGGTCTCCGTGCCGCCATTGAGGCAGCCCGCAGCGGCGCAAAGACCGCCATCATCACGAAATCCCTGCTGGGCAAGGCCCACACGGTCATGGCCGAAGGTGGCTGCGCTGCAGCCTTGCAGAACGCAGACCCCCGAGACGGCTGGAAAGTGCACTTCCACGACACGATGAAGGGGAGCAAATGGCTCGCCAACTGGCAAATGGCTGAATTCCACGCCAAGGAAGCACCCGACCGTGTTCGTGAACTCGAGCAGTGGGGCGCTGTGTTTGACCGAACCCCCAAGAACCTCATCAATCAGCGAAACTTCGGTGGCCACACCTTCCCCCGCCTCGCCCACGTTGGCGACGCTACCGGCCTCGAGATCATCCGTACCCTCCAGGAGCGCGGCATCCACGAAGGCATTGATATCTTCATGGAATACACCGTTCGCGCCCTGCTCAAGGAAGGCGACCGTGTCACCGGCTGCGTGGCCTACACCCGTGTTGACGGTGAATTCCACGCCTTCTCCGCCAAATCCGTGGTCCTCGCCACCGGCGGCATCACCCGCTGTTGGTCCGTGTGCTCGGGCTCGTGGGAATACACCGGCGACGGGCACGCTCTTGCCCTGTGGGCCGGGGCAGAACTCCGCGACATGGAGTTTGTCCAGTTCCACCCCACCGGCATGGTGTGGCCACCCTCCGTTCGCGGCATCCTCGTGACCGAGGGTGTTCGTGGTGAAGGTGGACGCCTCACCAACAGCGAAGGCAGTCGATTCATGTTTGACTACGTGCCAGAAATGTTCGCTGGCGACCACGCCGACACCATCGAAGAAGCCGACCAGTGGGTCGAAGAAGTCGTCAGCGGCAAGCTGGCGACGGTTCGCCGACCACCTGAACTGCTGACCCGAGACGTCGTGGCCAAAGCCATCAACGAGGAAGTCAAAGCGGGCCGAGGTTCCCCCCACGGCGGTGCCTTCCTCGATATTTCTCACCGCGGTGAGGAAGCCATCATGAAGAAGCTCCCCTCGATGCACCACCAGTTCAAGGAACTCGCTGGCGTCGACATCAGCAAGGAACCCATGGAAGTGGGTCCAACCGCTCACTACGTGATGGGCGGTGTCATCGTCGACGCAGAATCACAGGAAACGACCGTCCCCGGCCTCTTCGCCTGCGGCGAGGTGGCCTCGGGCCTCCACGGCGCCAACCGCCTCGGAGGCAACTCGCTCTCCGACCTCATCGTGTTCGGCAAGCGAGCCGGTGAGTTCGCAGCCAAGCGAGCCAAGGACTTGGCACAGCCCTCCATCGACGAAGCCCAAGTGGGCAGGGCGATTGACGACATGTTGGCCCCGCTCCAGCGGGACGGCGGGGAAAACCCCGGTGCCATCTACGACGAGATGCGGGACATGATGCAGGCAAAGGTTGGCATCATCCGAACCAAGAGCGAACTTGAGGAAGCCCTTGAGGACATCAAGGCGTTCAAGGCTCGCGCCCTGGCGTGTTCCTCAGGCACCTCGCGAAAGTACAACTCCGGATGGCACCAAGCCCTTGACCTCATCAACATGGCCGATGTCTCCCACGCCGCCACGCTCGCTGCCATCACCCGTGAGGAAAGCCGAGGCGGCCACACCCGAGACGACTTCCCGACACCGGAAGACGACTACTGGGGCAAGACCCTGAACATCATCTGGATGGAAGACGGCGAGATGAAGATTCGACAGGAACCCGTTGAGGAGATGCGCGACGACCTCAAGGACGCCCTCACCGAGGTGAAGGCGATGATCGCTGAGCGCGCAGCAGAAGCAGGAGGTGGAAACTGATGTCCCTCAAAGGCACCAAACAATCGTTCAACATTCTACGTGGCGAAGGCGACGACGCCAAACTTCAGGCCTACGAACTCGAACTTGACGAGGGCATGGTCGTTCTCGACTGCCTGCACCGCATCCAGCACGACCAAGAGCCCGACATGGCGGTTCGATGGAACTGCAAAGCCGGCAAGTGCGGCTCGTGCTCGGCCGAGATCAACGGTCGTCCTCGTTTGATGTGCATGACCCGCATGAGCGACGTGGTCGCAGAAACCCCTGCTGGTCAACCCATTGAAATTCGACCGATGAAGACCTTCCCGCACGTCAAGGACCTGGTGACCGATGTAAGTTGGAACTACGAGGTCGCCCAGCGCATCGCCCCCATCAACGGCCCCGAATCGATGGATTGGGAGTTCAACCAGATGGAAGCCGACCGTGTCCAGCATTTCCGTGAGTGCATCGAGTGTTTCCTGTGCGTCAACACCTGCCACGTGCTACGAGACCACGAACTGTTCGATGATTTCGCTGGCCCTCGGAACCTCGTTCGCTTGGCGCAGTACGAGATGCACCCGCTCGACACCGAAGACCGCGTGCCTGAAATCAAGAAGGAATTTGGCGTTGAATACTGCAACATCACGCGATGTTGCACCGAAGTTTGTCCGGCTGGTATTCAGATCACCGACGACGCCATCATTCAGCTCAAGGAGCGCGTGGTGGACCGCTACTACGACCCGCTGCAGCGCATCTGGCGTACGTTGACGCGCCAGAAGGTTCGCTATTGACCGTCTAACGAGCATCGCGTTGGTCGTTGGTTTATCCACGAGCGATGAGCCAGTCTCGAATCCAGGATTCACCGAGGCCGTCGTAGTCCACGTTGGGTGGTTGAAGCGGGCGAACGATGACCAGAAGGTCCAACTGACCACCCCACGAGGCTTTAGCCACCATCGAGACCTCACCGACCTTCGTTCCTTGCGGGTCAGAGCCAAACGCCGTGGTGTTGATGTCGTAGGCCCTGTACACCACTGTTTCAACATCGCCGGAGTCCCAACTCCCGATGATGATGTCAACGGTGGACGGCGCCGGCACGGGTTGCAGCGTGATCTCCTCGGGGTTGAGGCGAACGAAGGGAACCTCCTCGTCGATCAGCTCAATCGCTTGGTGCAACCGACCGGTTTCCATGTTCATGAGCGAGGCAAAGGTGAGCGCCACCGTTTCGGCACCCATGACACCCGGTTGATGCGGTAGGCGCATGCTCAGGGACTGCAGCACCACAACATCCGAGGTAACCCACGTGTATTGCTGGCCAGCAGGATAGACCGGTGCATGTGGGTTTTCGGTGAACAGCGGCTGGCCCCAGTCATCCGGGGAAACGGGCTGGGAAACAGGAAGAAATCCGGTAGCTCCGAGGCAAAGGAGTGCCACGCAGAGGGCCAACAATCGAGGCGTGCGCTGGACCGACCATTCCAGACGACCGGCCGGACTGAGGAGAGAGAGCATCAACAACAACGGGACCGCCAACAACGCACCCGCTGGAACAAGCCAGATGAGAACAGCGAAGGCCAGCGCCATGCGAACACCACCCACCCCGATGGCATCGGCCCAGTGCCCCTCTTCCTCGCTGTTGGTTCGCCGGTGATGAAGGTAGAGCGCAAGCCCACCTCCGACCAACGGAGCCAAGGACTGGAGGACACCTTGCCACATTGTCAATACCGCGCTGAGGTCTTCACAAGCCCGCCATAGAGGTTCGCCTCTCACCAAGGTTGATGCAAGGGTTTCCCGTGGGTTTGGCCATGGCGGAGGCGGTGCTTTCCTTCCGGTCGGTCCAACACCGCCATGCCGTACCCGCTCCAAGGCTGACCAAGCCGTGGGCCAAACGCGAGGGACCCGGTGTGGTCGGTGTCTCGCTCGACCTCCACGAGGGTGCTGTGTTGGGCCTCATCGGACCCAACGGCGCGGGGAAAACGACGCTGCTGCGATTGATGGCGGGCATTCTGCCGGTTCAATCGGGTGAGATCAAAAGCAGATTTGACGGGGAGGCATGGGCCGATGTGGATGACTTGCGAACCTTTGTTGGTCACATGCCGGAACAAGTTCGCTGGCAGGGGCGTTCGACGGTTGTTGACGCTCTGACGCAACTCGGCGATATGCGCGGCACGTCGACGAAGACCATCGAACGCCTGCTCGCCCTGGTGGGATTGCGCAGCCGGCGCGACGAACCGCTTGACAACCTGAGCCAGGGCATGCGCCAGCGCCTGTCCATCGCCGCTGCCCTGTTGGGTTCGCCCAAGGTGTTGCTCCTCGATGAACCGTTCAATGGCCTCGACCCGGTCGCTGCGCAAGCCTTTGCGGCGCTGGTGCGGACGCTGGCATCGAAAGGGGTGAGCGTGGTCATCTCCTCGCACATGGTGGCGCAACTTGAGGGATTGATCGACCGAATTGCGTTGCTTCACCGAGGTCAGTTGCTCGACGAAGGGCCCCTTAGCGAGGTCGAACAGCGCTTGGGCCTGAATGGCAGGTACGCCATCACGGGGACCGGTGAAGTGGACCCCAACACCTTGGTGAACGAGAAGGCCATCCTGGCGTTTGAGCAGCGTGAACATGATTGGATTCTGACCGTGGACGGACCTTCGGCTGAAGTGTTGAAAGCAGCCGATGACAGCGGCGTTACGCTCACGTCCTGGGCCCCTGTTCGCCCGAATTTGGTCGAGTGGTTGTGTGCGGCCACCGGCATGAGCGTGGATGACATCTCGTTGGAGGTTGCATCCTCAGCACTGCTGCCGATGCAACCGTTGGAGGTGAGCGAAGATGAGTGACCTCCAGCGAATCCTCAACGTCGCATCGAGAATTCGAAGGGAGCGGTTGGCCGG
>JAYYDY010000089.1:0-7746 GCA_036160375.1 Thermoplasmatota archaeon
GTTTGTAAATACCAGAATGAACACGAAAATATCCGGCGTGGCTTTCGCTGATGGTGGAATAGAGGTGAACAGGGTGAGAGAAAACGAGAGGGGATGGGATGCACTCAACGAGAACTTCAACAGCCCTGTTCAAGAAACCGTAGTTGAACGCGGTTTATATGCGTTTTTGATGAGAAAAACGCCGCTTTACTCAACGGTGAGGATCTCCGGGCCGCCGGAAGTCACGTGAACCGTGTGCTCGAACTGTGCGATGTTGCCACCGTCTTTGCACCGAAGAACGTGATAGGTTTCGAGGAAACGAATGCTGATGAGTTTCTTCACAAGCGCATTCCACTTGCTCTGAAGGCTGGCTTCGTCAGCGTCCGGGAAGGGTTTCTTCAGCATCGGGAACGCCCATCGCTCGGCGAACGGGAGGGTCGAGTAGCGTTCCTCCAAATTTCGTGCCATCTGCGCGCCCAGTGGTTTGAGTTGGTTTTTGGCGCGCGCCTTGCGAGACGTGGTCAGTCCGGTCACGCGGTAGATGTTGGATGAATGGGGGCGACCGATGTTCTCGATGAGACCCGATTCCCCGGTGGTGTTGAACGGTTCAACGGCGTACACACCGCCCTCCTCGACCACTCCGGAGAAGCCACGGTTGTCTTTGCCGCAGGCGTACGACGGAACGGAAACACCCGCATGGAGCTCCCACGGTTTGAGTTGGTGTCCGCACAGGTTTCGGATGGGCTGGAAGCCAGCATCCAAGGACGGTTGTGCAGCGGCTTGGCCCACTTTGTACCAGGGTGTTCCCGGATGAAGCATCTCGATGGCGGCGTCTCGTGCTTCCTTGGCAGCCTTGATTTGTTCCGTGTGCTGGTTGCTGTTACCGATTTCCAGCGTCAACGCGTTGTCGCCGATATGACCTTTGATGTGGACACCGAAATCGATCTTAACGCAGTCGCCCTTTTGCAACACCATCTCGCCGTCCCAGCCCTCCACGCCTTCGACCTGATGGTTGGTGGTGAAATGAGCTGCCAAATCATTGACAGCGATGGTGCCGGGGAAGGCAGGCTTTCCACCGTGTCGGTGAATGAAGCGTTCAGCGGATTCGATGATTTCGTGGAACGTCTTGCCCGGTTGGAGCTCGTCCTTCATGGCTTCAAGCGTGCGACGGGCCACGTGCCCTGCATCTCGCCAATACTTCAAGTTGGATTCTTCCACCATTGAACCACGCTATGCGAAGGTACGATGCCCTCTCTGATAACAGTTACCTCCACGCCATCGGCGCCCTCGGTCACGTTGAGGATGGTGCTCCCCGCACCTCCCGGGCAATCACCGGCCAAGATGGCATGATGCGGCAGGCCGAGTGATGCTCCCGCTGCTTCGGCGGTGGCTTCGGGTGACTCGCCGGATTCGTTGGCGCTGGTGGCCGTGATGGGCCCGAAGGTTTCCACCAGTGCACGGGCCGTTGGATGGGCGAGGCAGCGAACAGCCACACGCGCCCCACCCAGCCTGGCATCGAGGGGTTCGACGGCGTCGAGGATGAACGTAAAGCCGCCTTGAGGAAACGCCGCTTCCAAGGCCCGAACCTTGTCGGGGACATGGACGAGGCTCGTGGCTTGGTCGAGGGAGAGCACGCCCAAACTCACCGGTTTGTCAGCCGAGCGTTGCTTCAGTTCAAACAGTGCATCGAGCGAAGCTTTCGTTGGCAAGCAGGCCAATCCAGGCAAGGTGCTGGTCGGGTAGGCGACGACGCCGCCCTCCTTCACGTGCGCGATGAGGTCGGTGGAGAGCATCGTCAACCCTCAAGCCTTGACCCAGTGGGTCACGTGCTGATGAGCCACATCGGCGGCCAGATCCTTGTCCTCGGTACGCACCATGAGTTTCCCGCTCGGGTAGAGGGTCATCTCACAACGGCCCGTGAATGTCCAACACAAGCGAGAGCGAACACCCACTTCGTACCCCGCTGCTTCGATGGCACCACCCACGGCATCAAGATCGATGGCCGTGATGTCATCAGGAACGATTTGGTACGACCCTTGGGTGCCGCACAACTCCATAGCAAAACCGTCGGACATGGGCATCACTCACAATTCGGGAGGTCGAGATGGTGGACCGGATGGAGGACCAGAGGGTGGACCAGAGGGTGGACCGCTCGGGGGACCGCTTGGTGGTCCGGAGGGAGGGCCGCTCGGGGGACCGGAAGGCGGACCACTTGGAGGGCCAGAGGGCGGACCGGATGGGGGGCCGCTCGGGGGACCGGAAGGCGGACCACTTGGAGGGCCAGAGGGCGGACCGGATGGAGGGCCACTTGGAGGGCCGGAAGGTGGACCACTCGGAGGCCCGGATGGAGGGCCACTTGGAGGACCTGATGGTGGACCGGACGGTGGTTTGGGAGCCGCCGTGGGCGGGACGGGTGGTGGGGATGATGTTGGTGGTTCCGGGGTGGTTTCTGTCGCTTCCGACACCGGCGTCAACGGTGTGAGGAGGGGGTCGGCTGCGGGTTCGGATGCTGGGGGCGCTTCTGCAGCAGGAGGTGTGAGCGGCGTCAAAGGCGTGGGTTCTGCCGGGGCGCTGGGCGCTTCGAGCGGCGTCAGCGGGGCTGGCTCTGGCGAGGTGGCCCACGGAGGCGTTCGTGGCCCGTCGTCCTCTTCGGCGGCGTCGCCTCGCAGCACCTTCGTGCCGCCACCTTCCATGTTTTCACCGACGTAGGAGGTCATCACGACGGTCGAGGCGTCGATGATGCCGCGCTCTTCCGTGTTCCCAAAATCCTCCAGATGGTTGTCAAAGGCACCGCTGAACAAACTCGAGCCGATGGCGTTGCCGAGCACGCGCCCCTTTTCTGCCGCATACTCAAAGTCGGCTTCGTAGGGGCCGAGTTTCATGGCTTGACCGCCACCGTTGAACTCAAACGTCCATGTGCCTGAGTGAATATGGGCTTGGAACTTGAACTGGCGGGTGAGGCCGGGTCCGATGGAACTGATGCCTTCGGTGGCTTCGTAGCGGGTGCCCTTGGCGTCGACGATGGCTGCTTGCAAGCCTCCGATGGGGATGGAGGATTCGTTGACCACGTCAACCACGACTTGGATGATGTCCTCATCGTCATCGTCGATTTCCATCTTGACCGACGTCAAATGGGCGTTCAAGGAACCTGCACGGGCGCTGTGGTCATCACTCACTTGGGCTCACCGGTTCCAACTGAACGGTGGCATTACTTCAATGGCTTGCCCTTTCGGGTTGCCATCAACGCAATCGCAGGCGTGTCTCGGATGGCAGCGACCAGTCGACCGCGGCAACCGTGTGGTGCTTGCGGTCAACAGCCGTGCGATACTCGGCCTCGTTGGAACCGGCGCTGTACGTGTCGCGCAGTCCAAAGTAGAGCCATCCTACGAAGGGGATGATGTAGATCATTTTGGCAACGGCACGAGGTCCCCAGTGGTGTTGTTCGAGCACGGTCCCGTTGTCGTGGACGATGGCGATGCGAAAGCCACGCTGGCCAAGGGAACGACCGATGGTTTGGCCGGTGTACTTGAAATAGAGATAAAACGCCGCACAGAAAACAAACCAGTTCATGAAAAATTCAGCCGTATAACGTCCGCCTTCGGTCAGAAGTTCGTAATTGAACAGGCCTTCGAGGAGTCGGAAATTGGTAAAGAACCCGAGCACGATGCTGATGAGCATCATGTCGAGCATGAAGGCGAGCACGCGCTTCCACGAAGGGGCGATGAGCATGCCTTCGGGGGCAGTACCGATGATGTTCTGCGCCAGCGTGCCGCCCTTGACGATGGTCACCGGGTCCTCGGCCATGCAGTGGCTACGCCTTCCCCTTTGTCAAATGGCGCGTTGAGCCCATCACGAACTGTGGGTGACGTGCCAGGCGAACAGTTGGTGTTCGTCGATCCAGTCGAGGTAGGACTTCCATGTCCCATCATGACGCAGCGTGGTTGGATGACCCAGGAGGATGAGCCCGCGTTTGGCACGCGTGATGGCGACGTTGAGGCGACGGTAATCGGCCAAGAAGCCGACCTCGCCACGCTCGTTTGCTCGAACGGTGGAGAAGACAATGACTTCTTTTTCTCGACCCTGGTACCCGTCAACGCTCTTGATTTCCAAGCCGTGGTACGGCTGACCGGGTTCGCGCCCACCGGCCGCTTCGAAGAGACGGACCAGCTCACGCACCTGCCCGTTGTAGGGGGAAATCACCCCGATGTCGTCGGGTTGGAGGTCGCCCATGGCGAGCAAATCGTTCACGACGCTCAACACCTTGGCGGCCTCGTCGCGATTGGACCGACTCTTGCCTTCCTCATCGGTTTCTTCCACGCCCTCCACCGGCACGAAGGCCATGGGGCGGTCCCAGTCCGGCCACAGGAAACCCGCGGGCGGTGGTCGCTCGTCTGAAGTGCAACCGTCTTCGAGTCGGTTTTCGTAAAATCGGGCGCTGGGGAATTCACGGAGGATGGGATGCATCCGGTATTGGGTCGTGAGCATGTTGGACGACAGCCCGCAGGCGATAAGGCGGTCAAACAGTGAACGGTTGAGTCCACCCTGTTCGGCTCGGCGACTCAACACCGTGGGCGGAAGTTGCTGGTGGTCACCGACCAAAATCAGTTGCCGGCAACCTTTGACGATGGGGACCAACGCACTGGGCTCGGTGGCTTGGGTCGCTTCGTCCATGAGCACGATGGGAAACTTCCTCGACGACAACAAGCGATGACCGCAGCCGATGGTCGTCGCACAGATGACCTCGGCTTCATCGAGCACGCTCGCCGTCATGGCGTCCTCCATGCGTCGAATTTCCTTCTGGTTGATGTTGATGTCCCGATGCATGAGGCCTTTCTCTTTGCCTCGGAGGGAGGGCAAGGCCTTGCGAAGTTCGCGCTGCTCGTCTTGGAGGAAGGCCAACTCCTCTTGCATCGGATGGTTTTCCAGCACTGCATCGAGGGTGGCCGATCGCAAATGTTCGCGAACTTTGACCGGTCGGCCAATGCGGAGGGCTTTGACGCCCAACTCAAGCAGACCTTCGAGGAGGTTGTCAACGGCCACGTTGGACTCGGCGGTCGCCAGCAGCGGTCCGCTGCCCTGCTGAGCAAAATGGTGGAGCAGGTGGGTGGCCGTGGTGGTTTTCCCGGTCCCCGGTGGGCCCTGAATGAGGGTCAGACGACGAGACAAGGCAGCCTCAATCGCCGCCTGTTGGGAAGCGTTGAGGTGCTGGTGGTTCGGGGGTGGCCCGCGTTGGATTCGCTTCCCACGAATGTCCGGGGAGAGTTCAGCGCTCTGGTTGATGTCAAGGACGTTCCCGAGGATGAGTTCACGAAGCACCGTCCCGCCATCGCCTTCCGTGGAATGGAAGGCCACGAGGGCTTCGTGCATGCGGTCGTGAGCCACTCGATTGGCACCCCGGTCAAGTCGCCAGCCGCCTTTACGGACCTCGCGTGGTCGTTCACTGACCACCACGCGAATCCGGGTGGGCCCTCGGTCGAGCACGACCCCTTCAACCACCTTCTCGCCCCACGGGCGGGAGCGGGAAATGAGCACGATGTCGCCGTGGGAAAAACGGTGCTCGGGGAGGCGCCCGCTGTCTTGGGCCTCAAAGACCACAATGTCTTCGCCGAAGAAACGGCCTTGGATGCGTGCCTTGAGGTCAAACAGCGACACGCCCGCCATCAGCAAGCGTTGCTTGGACCAACTCTTCCATCGTTCTTCCACCAGTTGGGTCTCGTCGTCCAACTCCTGCTTGATGAGGTCCGTCATCGTGGAAAAGTGGTCCTGGCTTCTTCGCCAGCGGTCGGGAGCAGGTTCACCTTTGACCTGGGGCAACTCGGGGTCGCTGGCGCTGTTCATGCGCTTCACTGAACCCTTTCGCGCCATGTTTCAACCACGGGTTGGCCCCTCATCATCGTATGGATGAAGATTGAAGCGAATTCCGAGCGACAAACCCTCAGTCTTAAACAGAGAATCCACGGCCCACAACCGGGCGAGTTCATGTTTGGTCGCAAGAAAAAGGACAACGACGTCGGTGGCGTCGCCTGTCCTTACTGTGGCGTGAACAATCCCCTCGGCTCGGAGCAATGCGAGCAGTGCTACTATTCACTCAACAAGTCGGCTCGCGACCAGCCCATGGCCAAGCCCTCCTCCACCAACGACGAGATCATGAGTCTCCTGCTCGGCGACAACGAAGAGGAAGAAGACACCGGGCCCGTGGTGGAAGCCGTGCTTTCCCTCGACGACGTGACGGTCGAGGTCGATCAGTACAGCATCACCGAAACCGAACACGACGAGGAAGGCGAGCCCGTCCCCGAATCCTTTGAATTCATCGGCAGCCAAGGCCCCACGCTCTCCTCAACCGTGGCCTCGCAGGAACCCGCCGAAGTTGAATTGACGACAGCGGACGCACCGAAAACCTACGTTGAATTTGATTTGGGCAACGTCGACCCACTGGCCGAAGTGGCAGAACCGGTCCACACCGGTCGTGGCGGCTTGTACTCGCCCACGGTTGAAGCACCCAAAGATGACGATTTGCTCGGCGAAGTGGGTCCAGCCCCCAACGCCACCCCTGACCTTCCCGACCTTGCCTCGCAAGCACCGCCTCAAGGCGCCAGTTTGGCCCAAGCCATGGCGACGGAAACCCCTGACCTTCCTGATTTCCTCGACGAAACACCCGCTGCGCCAACCCCAACCGCCTCTCCATCGCAAACCGCCGATGTTGCCGTCTCCGTGCCAGCCACCTCTGCGGCAGCATCTCCTGCCCCTTCGCAGTCCGCTGATGTCGCATCTCCAGAAACACCGGACCTTCCCGACCTCCCCGAGGACGAGCCTGCGGCAGCTGAAGTGGCCGAACCCGCGCCACCCGAACCCGAGCAGAGCCAACGCATCTGGCCCTGGCCCAAGGGCGAGGCTTGGACACCGACGCAGGTGTACCAAGAGGTGGTCAGCGCCATGGAGCACGTCAAGCACGGACGCATGGAAGCGGCCGCGAACGCTCTCGATCATCTCGGCCCGCACCTTGAGGACCACCTCGACATGCTGCTCCACGTCTCGGTGTTGATGCAGCACTTGGGGCGACATGAGCACATGAAGTGGACCCTTGACATGGCGGCCTACGTTCATCCCACCGACCCACATGTTCAACAAGCAAGGGCTCAACTATTGACATGAGGGACGGCCATGGTTGAGACACCGGAGCTTCGGGTCAACGACGGCATCGTCCTCCGTCCTGCGACCAACGCGGTGCTGGTGTCCATGTTTGAAGCGTACCAAGAGGACGCGGAAGCGGCGCAAACCGCCCTGCCCTGGCTCGACCCGAACGACGATGTCCGCCGACAACTCAGGGACATGCTCTACGATATTGAAGCGCAAGCAGGGACGGACCAATTGCACTTCTGGTCCATTCACGACGTCCAGTCCGAGGCTTTCGTCGGCCTTGTCGGGTTAGGTGATGAGCTCCAATCGCTCCACGCCGACTTCAACCTGGGCTACTGGGTGTGTCGGGCCTACCGCCGTCAATCAATTGCATCGGCGTGCGTTGACACCATCTTTTCGTGGCTGAACCAGCGGGCGAACACCACCACCGTCGAGATCGCCGTCCACCCTCACAACGAGGCAGGACTGGCCACGGCCAGCGCCATCTGCAAACGCTGGAACGGCGAACGGTTGGCGGAGTTCATCGGCATCGAATTCAACGAGCGCACGGTGCCTCACCACCTCCATTTGGTTGACCTGGGCCCGGAGGCCTGACATGCCAACATGGATGACCGTCGACACCGACGACCT
>JAYYDY010000090.1:0-3998 GCA_036160375.1 Thermoplasmatota archaeon
AATCTGAACCCTTTGAGCCCCTTGCCCCCTGTAACGAAGGCGGTTCTCGAGTCCACACCGGTTTCGACGTTGACGGCAACGGCCTGTTGGACGTCGGCGAGCGCATGGACACCGTGGTGCTCTGCAACGGGATGCGCGGCCTCTCCGGGCCTCAAGGCCAGCCGGGCGAAAGCGGCGTTGATGCGGCGGTGCAACGCTTGGAGACGACCGCACTTCCCGTGGGCAACGCCTCGTGCCCTGAGGGTGGCATCATGATGCACAGCGGCTTGGACCTGAACCTCAACGAGGTTCTCGATACCGAAGAAGTGGTCAACAAAACGATCCTGTGCAACGGCTTGGTGGGCGGTCACGGCTTCAATGGAACCAACGGAACAAACGGCGCCACCGGAGCAGGAGCCCTTGTGGACAAGGTCGCCGCTCCCGCCTACATCTGCGCTGACGGCTTCCTGGTCCGATTTGGTGTGGACGACGGCGCCACCGGTGGAGAGGCCCACAACGGCTTGTTGGAGCAGGGCGAGGTGCGTGAAACGCTGAATTTCTGCTTTGAACCGCTCCGCTCAGAACGGGTTTCCGATGTATTCAATGGGATTGGGAATTCAATGACAACCGGCTGCGACCAAGCCGTCTGGTCTGAGGCTTTGTCGGGCTTCTTTTTCGCCGCCAACGACGGCGTCAACGGTTGCGAACTCCATGTTCATCATCCGACAACCAACACCACCGCCATGGTGGTCGACCTCCACCCCAGCGGCGACGCTCTGCCGGGTCGAGACCTCGGTTTTTCCGTGGTGGACGACGGTGAGCGCCTGCTGTTTGATGCGACCGATGGTGCAACGGCCCGTCAGCTCTGGGTCTCCGACGGCACGTCCGAGGGCACCGAAGCCTTGGGTGCGGTGGAAGCATGGAAACCGCTGGCGTGGGGCAACGGCTTGCTCTTCCGTTCAACCACCAACCAACTTGTTTGGACCAACGGCAGCAGCCTCGAAAGCGGTTTGACGCTCCCCTCGTGGGAAAGCGAGGTCGCACAGGCCGTCCAGGCGAACCTCTCCGGGTTGAGCAACATCGGTGATGCGTGGATTCACACCGATGACCAAGCAATTTGGTTCAGTGCCGCCGATGAAAGCGGTGATGTTGAGCCCTACCGTTTGAGCGTGAACGGCGAGTTGACCTCCTGGACGGTGAACGACTTTGGCAGCACGCAACTCTCCGACCTTCTCACCGTGGACAACGACGTCGTGGCGGTCGGGGTTCGTGGTGGCGTGAAACAGGTGATCCACCTGCATGATAACGGCTCCCACACGTGGCTGACCTCCATCACCCCAACCTCAGGGGACACCCACCTCGGCGAGGGCATGGGCTTGCACCTCATCGGCACGAACCTCGTCTTCGATGCGGTCACCACCGGCAACGAAGCACGGCCCTGGACCACCAATCTCGCCAACGGCATCACGCTTCAGTTGAGCGGCGTCATGCAGTCGCCTGGTGCGCAAGTCGGTGTGGCCAACACCGGAGAACGACTGCTGTTTGACTGCTTGACCCCGACCCACGGCATGGAAGTCTGCACGACGGATGCAACGCCCCAAGGAAGCCATGTCCTCCACGATTTGACCCCCGGATTGATGTCCTCTGACATCAGGGGTCTCGCCCCGGTCGGTGAAGGCTGGCTGGTCGTTTCGAGCGGTTCAGTTGACGGGGCTTCACAGGGCTTGGCACTTTGGGTTGTCGAAGGCACAGCGATGCGTTTGGCCTACGACCCATGGGGTGGAAACGGCAACTCCTCGCAAGCCCTGATGTACGGCGAATTGGTCATCTCACCCACCCAAGCATGGTTCATCGCTCACGACGGTGAGCACGGCCATGAATGGCACCGGTGGAGCCATGGTGAACTGTCTGACGACTGGATTGTCATTCATCGCTGACGGGCACAAGGTTCGCTCGGTCGATGCAGTAAGGGCACGAAACGCCCACGACGTAATCGGGCGAGGCTTGCTCCTCGGTGGAAAGCGGTTCGCGGCAAGCGAAGCAGACGACGACATCGGTTTCATCCAGTGAGGCATTCACGGCGACCCGCTGGTCAAACACGAAGCAATCGCCGTTCCAATGCTCGCCGCCAACCTCCTCAAAGTAGCCCAGAACACCACCTTTGAGCTGTTTCACGTTGGTGAAACCCGCTTCGATCATGATGGCGCTGGCTTTCTCACATCGTATGCCGCCCGTGCAGAACATAACAACCGGTTCATCCTTCATGGCGTCAGGGAGTTGCTTGATGGCCTCAGGAAACGCCCTGAAGGTTCGGATGTTGAGGTCGATGGCGTCCTCAAAGGTACCCACACGCAATTCGTAATCGTTTCTCGTATCGAGCACGTGAACCAATTCCCCGGCATCGAGCATGGCCTTGAAGGCTTGAGGCTCGATTTCCTCACCGGTGAAGTCCGCCGGTCGAATGTGGTCAAGACCAACCGAGATGATTTCGTTCTTCTTCCGGACATTCATTCGGTTGAAGGGTTGGTAGTCGGTGTAGGAGACCTTGAGGGGGATGTCAACGAAACGTTGGTCGTTCTCCAGTGCTTGCGTGAAGGCTTCGATGGATGAAGAAGTTCCGGACAAGAAGAAATTGATACCTTCTGGAGCCAGTAATACCGTGCCTTTGAGGCCCAAATCAAGGCACAGACTGCGAAGCATCGCCTGGAGTTCGTCACGGTCATTCAAGTCAACAAACCGATATCCGGCGATGTTCATGATGGAGCCGGGCACGAATCGGCGTGGAAAATCCACTTCTTGAGTCCACCGTCCTCAAGGGACGCGCCGCCAATCGTGATTGGATGCGAGTGGGCGACGCCACCCTTGGCCGAAAGCACGAGGGGAGACACGAGGCGCCGGGGGCATTTGCCAGCGCTTGTGTTCGTTGCGCTCGAGTCGGGTCAACACGTCCATCACCGTGTCGGCATCGTGGCCGAGCGCCACCAAATCGTCGGCGTTTTGTCCACCCTCGATGTGGGCTCGCAGAATGGCATCAAGGCGCTCATAGGGCGGCAGGGTGTCTTGGTCCGTCTGGTCGGGAGCCAATTCGGCTGAAGGCGGTTTGGTCAAGGTTGAAGACGACACGGGTTCGGTCTTGCCTTGTTCAGCCGCCCGTTGGTTGAACCGTTCGGCCATGGCATAGACCTCCATTTTGTACACATCCCCCAAGGGCGCATAGCCTCCCGCCATATCGCCGTAGAGCGTGCAATAGCCCTGGGCAATTTCCGATTTATTTCCGGTCGTCACCGCCATGCTGCCGTTGGCGTTGGCGTAGCCCATGACGATGATGGCCCGCAAGCGAGCCTGCAAGTTCTCACCGGCGACCGGATGACCGGTGGCAAGCACGTCCTCGAGCGTGGCCTCCACGCTGGTGTGCATGGCGTCAATCGGGTGCAGGTGATGCTGCATGCCGAGGGCTTGCGCCGTGTGAAGAGCGTCGTCAATGGAGTGCTGCGAAGAATGACGACTTGGCATCGCCAGCCCTGTGACGTTCGCTGGACCAATCGCTTCCGCAGCGACGCAAGCGGCGACGGCAGAATCAATCCCGCCAGAGAGCCCGAGCACGATGGAGCCGATGGAGGATTTACGACAGTAATCCGCCAATCCGGTTACCACGGCGTTGGTGAGTTCCTCAATGGTGTCAACAAATGACGAGCCGTCGTCGCCTGGCTCCAACACCATCAGCGTTGACGAGCCGATGCAAAGCGCGTCATCGGCCTGACTGGGCACCCACGTGCAGGCGTGAGCATCCTCGAGGTCAACCACAAGAACACCTTCCTGCCAGGACGGTGCCACCACAGCGCGACCATCAGGCCACACCACGAGACTGCGTCCGTCAAACAACAGGTCGTCGTTTCCTCCAACCTGGTTGGCCAAAAGGAAGGGGTGGTTCAGCACAGCGGCAGCGTGGCGGGCCACGGCCAGACGCGTGGTGAATTTCTCTGTGTGAAACGGAGAGGCTGAGAGGTTGACCGTGGCGT
>JAYYDY010000091.1:0-15203 GCA_036160375.1 Thermoplasmatota archaeon
TGCGGGAATGGAAGACGTTCCACCATCTCGTCCGAGGTCTTCGGACCCTCCGAGCCCAACATCTCGATGATTTTCACGCGCAGGGCCTCTTGCGGATCACCAAGCGAGCGCTCTTCCCACGCCGTCGGTTTTGTGCCATCAAAAGCGGTTGCCGTGGTGTACGTCAACCCGGCCGTATGGAGTTCAAGCAGGTTTTCGACCTCCTTGCCACCGGCCACCGCCAAGCAGCCCAGCGTACCGTGAATTTCAGCCATGTACGGGGCAAACCACTTCCCGTCCAATTCGTCTTGACCCGTACCGTCAAGTTTGGTGATTTGCCCGGACTGGCACAACTCCTCAACCCAACCCCGGATGGTCTCGAGTGGGATTTCTGCGAGTTTTTCTTTGTACAACGGGTTGTTGAACTCCCGGTCTAATCCTCCGCCGTGACTCATTAAGCGGAACAATTCCTTGGCGTTGGTCGGCACCGGAGCCTTGTCGGCGTCGTAGGTGCTGAGCTGCTCAGAGGAGAGTTCGGTTGCGAGCGAACGCGTGCCGAGGAGGCGTTGAAGGATCGACGGGTCAATGTCCTTGACGAGGAAAGCACGTGTCTTCATGGACATGAGATCCTCGAAGGCAGACATGAACAGGGACATGCCCAGACGGGAAGGGACGACGACCTTGGTGTGGACAATGCGAGCATCGCCAGCCACACAGGCGGTGAGGAAATCCTCCAGACCGATCAAATCGATGTCGCCAAACATGATTTCGCTCTTCGCTTCCCGCATCAGCAGGCTGCTGTCCATGGTGCGATGCTTCTGCAAGAGGGCCTCTGCTCTTTGTTGGAACTGCTGAGGGCTGATCTCTTCAGCACCCATTCGCTTGGGGATGATGAGCGAGCGACCCGAGACTTCTCTGAACCGCTTGGCAAAAATCTGGGTGTTGATGATGTAGCGTTCAATGACGTCGTGGTGATTGTTCTCTCGAAACGCCGTGTACATAGCGCCCGGGTCAACCTCCTGTGAAGTCTTGAGGAGGAGGCCGTTCTCGTCAAACGACATTTCGATGACGGCGATGTTGTTGGCTTCAGCCAATCCAGCCATGAAGTAGCCAAGGGCCGTGTTGAATCCTCGACCTCGGCAGGTGGTGATCATGTAGGTAGGGAACGCTCCGGAGATGACCTGCTCCACCAAAATTCGTCGTGAATCCGGAACCTGGAAGGAATCAAGTGAGTGCTCCTCAAGATGACGAGCAATGGCGTTGGCCACCTCGTTGGAAAGACCGTAGACCTCTCGCAGCAGCATTCGAGGATCGTGCTCGCGACGAAGGGCCACAATGCAGTGCCCGATGAGGTCCAGAAGTGCTTGCGACAATTCACGACTGCGGCTTCTCGCCTCACCTGACCACGATGGGATGGTTGGCCGATGGCCGGTGACGCTCGTGACGTTGACTCGGGTTCCCTGAATGTTGGTCACACGGTACGTGGAACCGCCCAGCAGAATGACATCACCCGTGCGGAGGTTTGAGACGAAGGAACCGGACAGTTTTCCGAGAATCGACCCTTCGGCGTTGAACACCAAGTAGGAATTATCGGGTGCGATGGTCCCGATGTTGGTGTAGTAAATCATGCGAGAGTAACCACGCTTCCCAAAGATGTTTTCTTCCCAATCGATCCAAATCCTCCGTTCTTCCTCGAGCATGTCAAGGACTTCGATGAAATCGTCGTACTCGAAATTTCGATAAGACCATGAATTCACAATGACTTCGTAGGCTTCGTCAATGTCCAAGTCGTTGATGATGACCAGGCCGATGATGAACTGAGCCACGACGTCAAGGCAGTTTTGTGGAAAATCCAAGCGGTCCATATCACCGGTTTGGATGGCGGCCTGCAGTGCAGCGAGTTCAATGAGATCGTCCACACCGGTTGGCAAAAATCGTGCACGTGGGATTCCACCGACGTGGTGGCCGGCACGACCGATACGCTGGAGCGCCGTCGCAATGTCGCCTGGACTACCGACCTGAAGCACCAAATCGACCGAACCAATGTCAATACCCATCTCAAGTGATGACGACGTCACAACGGCACGCAGGTGGCCGTATTTCAGTTTCTTTTCGACATCCAAACGGATGTTTTTGTCCATGGAACCGTGGTGGCCTGCGACCAAATCACCGAGGAAGGGGCGCAATTTCTGAACGATGGTTTCCGTCATCTTACGAGTATTGGCAAAGACGAGGGTCGTGGTGTGGGCGCTGATCAAATCCGCAATGGCTTCGATGTTGTATTCGAGCAATTTGGCCATCGAGAGGTCGCTGAACTTCGGATGCGTGATGAGGATGTCAAGGTCGAGCTCCCTCGAACCAGAAATCTTGGCGATGGACACCGATGTCGGTTGGCCTCTGGCCTCTCGATCGTCGCTGCTCACGAGGTACTCTGCAACGGTTTCAAGCGGTTCCATCGTGGCGGAAATACCGATGCGCTGCACGGGATTTTTGAGCAGTGAATCCAGCAGTGAAAGCGTCAGCGATAGATGGACACCGCGCTTGGTGGAGACCATCGAGTGCAACTCGTCGATGATCATGTATTCGACTTCACTGACGATGGGCTGAAACCGAGGAGAGGTGATGGCAATGGCCAAGCTTTCCGGCGTCGTGATCAAAATGTGAGGAGGGTTTCGAAGCATTTTCTGACGGTCGGATTGCGACGTGTCTCCAGTTCGTAGACCCACACGGATTTCTTGTGCACGATCGGGAAGGTAGTGTTCCGTGATCTCGTTGAGCGGGCCAATCAGGTTACGCTGGATGTCGTTCGCCAGCGCTTTGATGGGCGAGATGTAAATGGCGTGAACCTTCTTCTCCAACTTCTTGTCCAGGGCAAGGCGAACCAGCTGGTCGATCACGGTCAAAAAGGCCGTGAGGGTTTTACCCGAACCCGTGGGAGAACACAGCAAGAGGTGTTGCTTGTCCATGATGGCTGGAATGGCCAATTTTTGAGGAGGCGTGAAATCCGGGAATTTGTCCTTGAACCATTGGCGCACCGGGGGGCACAATCGCTCAAACAGTGCCTCAGACTCTAACGGAGAGTCCAAGTAAACAATCTCGGCCATTTCTTTTTGCCACCCTATGGGGTTGGAGCGTGCAAAAGGTGTTCAAAAGCATTCCGCATCCGTGAATGAACATCAAGGCCAGCGAGTCGCTCGTTTTTTCCATCGAAGCACCGCTTCTGTTGCAGGTCCTTCCTTGTGGAACACAAGAGGTGATTCAGCGGCGTTGGGGGGAACACCAACTTCGTACAACGCATCGGTAGGGCCGGATCCAATGCACGAAAGGCAACCCACACAGCGCTGCTCAACCACCACCACAGGGCGCTTCGGATGGCTTCGACCGGGAGGATTCGTTTGGAGCGGAAGGAGCGCCTCAAATGGACAATGAAGGATGCAGAGATCGCAGCCCGTGCAATCGTCCTCGACGATGGCGACCATCGACTGACCCATGATTGCAGCACCCGGTGGTCGGCTTTAATGCTGTGTCTGAGGAATGGAGGGACAGGCCTCCATGGGTCGGTGAAGTTCTTAGGTGCCCCTCACAGCCGGAGAACGAGGCGAAGGTCATGACCGAAGACGGACGACTCGAACGACTCAGCGGGATGCTGAAGCGCCGAGGATTCCTTCTCCCTGCGTTTGAAATTCACGGCGGCGCTAAAGGCCTCTACGATTTTGGACCCGTAGGGGGTAGAATGCGCTCTCGGGTCAATCAACGTTGGTTGGACCACTGGTTGCAGCTTGGCAACGTCGTCGAACTCTCATGCCCTACCGTCACCCCTTACGCCGTCCTGGAGGCCAGCGGACACGTCGGCGAATTCTCTGATTTTATGACCGAATGCGGCTCCTGTGGCGAAGCCAGCCGTGCCGATACGCTGCTTGAACCCCATCACCCGAACCCAGACGCCTTGAAGCGAGACGAATTGCAAGACCTTCTGTTCGAAGTTCAACCCCCATGTCCAGCGTGTGGCAACCAAGCATGGAGCGAGGTCAAGGCACAGAATTTGATGTTCAACACCACCATCGGTGCTGGCGATTCAGGACGCCCAGGATTTTTGAGACCGGAAACGGCGCAGGGCATGTTCACCTCCTTCAACGCGCTGCATCGACACTTCAGGGAGCGCCTGCCGTTCGGTGCGATGCAGGTTGGCAAAGGGTATCGGAACGAAATCGCTCCACGCCAAGGAATGATTCGCCTCCGTGAGTTCAACATGGCTGAACTGGAATATTTTATCGATCCAGAAGCCGAGTTGAACGACGATCTATCGCCGTGGGATGATGCTCCAATGCACCTGATCAGCGATGGCGGTAATGGCGTTGAGATGACGCTGAGTGAAGCATGTAAGCAACAACTCATCCGCCATCCCACGGTTGCACGATTCATGGGCATCACCCGAGATTTCCTGGTTGACATCGGGATTGACCCAGCTCGACTGAGGTTCAGGCAGCACGAGCAGGATGAGATGGCTCATTACGCCATGGACTGCTGGGATGCGGAAATTGAGGGGAGTTACGGCTGGATTGAATGCGTAGGTATTGCGCACCGTGGTTGCTACGACCTTGAAAGCCACGAAAAGGCAACCGGAAAAACGCTGCGAGCACGCCGAGAATTCGACGAGCCACGCACCATCACCATTGACGCGTGGACCATCAACGGTGCCACTGCGGGACCGGCCTTCAAAGCCCTGGCTGGCGCCGTGAAAGCGGCGGTTGAAGCCCTCCCAAAATCAACCAGTTTCCCCTGTGAGGTCAGTCTGGAAAACGGAGAGAAGGTCACGGTGGGCGAAGAGCACGTTAAACCCAATCAAAAAACCATCAAAGAAACCGGCGAGTGGTACATTCCGCACGTCATTGAACCGGCCTTCGGTATTGACCGAATCATTTGGCACGTGATCGACCACGCCTATTCGGAACTGGAGAAAAATGGCGAGCCCTACACGTTGATGCGCTTGTCGCCGACCATTGCACCCGTCGACTATGCGGTCTTCCCGTTGTTCGAAAAAGATGGCATGGGGGAGTTGGCGTGGAACCTCCACCAAGCCCTCTGCAAAACATCCGGTATCGTTTCGATGTACGATGCCAGCGGTTCCATCGGCCGCCGCTATGCACGGGCCGATGAAATCGGCGTTCCCGTCTGCATCACCGTTGACCACCAATCGCTGGAGGACGGCACCGTGACCGTCCGCGACCGCGACACGGGTGAGCAGCATCGTGTAACCATCGATTCGCTTTCCTGAATCCGGTCGAACGACGACACCGCTTCACCCTCGCCTTGGTGTGCTGAAGGTTGAAGAACCCTCCAGCGGATGGACCGTCATGGGTCAACCGAGCGATTGGACGGAGCGGCACCGTCCTCGCTCGGAACAGTTGCTGGAAGGCAACGAAGTCCAACGACGTAAAATCCGAGCGTGGCTCGATGAATGGCAAAACGGTACGCCGAAGAAGAAGGCCATTCTCCTCATTGGTCCACCGGGCGTTGGAAAAACGACGGTCGCACGAGCCATCGCTGAAGACATGGGATGGAACGTCATTGAATTGAACGCCAGTGATGCAAGAAACGCTGCCGCCATTCGCAAAGCCGCCACCAGCGGTGCAACCCACCGCTCACTGTTCCACGACCCCAGTGCACCACCCTCTCGCACGCTCATTCTTTTGGACGAGGTGGACCACTTGTCAGGGGGCCTGCGTCAGGTCAGTCAAGAGCGCATCGAACGAGCGATGGACAGCGACGATGATCGCCCCGGCTCGACCCTTTCAGGTGATTCTGGAGGCAAGGCCGAGCTCCTCAGGTTGCTCGACCAGACCAAACAACCCGTCATTCTTGCCTGCAACGAGGAAATGGGATTGTGGGGGAAGAATTCCTCATGGCGAAGCACCCGGGACCGTTTTACAAAGCATTTGATCAAGATCAATTTCGTACGAGCCAGCGATGAGGCTTTACGACGCATTGCGAGGCGAGTGCTTCGAGAGGAAGGCGTGGAATTCGAAGAGAAGGCCATTGACGCCCTGGCCAGCACCAACCACGGCGACCTGCGTGCGTTGGTCCGGGACCTCCAGGTGCTGGCAACGGGCCTGGGAGAAGGGGCACTGACACCAGCGATGGTACATGCCCACGCAGAAGCCAGCCAACGGGACGTTACCGTGGAGATCTTTCCCGGCCTTGACCGCCTCTATAGAGAGAGGAGCAGCAACGAGGCATCCAGCCTCATTCGGACCATCGACAAGGACCCGTCGGAATTCATGAACTGGGTGCACTGGAACAACGCCTCGTTGTTTACCCACGGGCCCAGCATTCGCCGGGGCTCATCTTCACTGATTCAAGCCGACCGGGCCATGATGGGACGCTTCCTCAACACGGCCCACCGGTCAACCTATTGGACCCAACACCTCACGGCACTCGCTGCTTCAACGGCCAACGCCGTGCCACTTGAAGGGAGGATTTTCCCCTCTTATCCGCACTACCTACGCCGCTCAGCGCCCGTCGGTCGAGGAAGCATCGTCGAGAAATTGGCCGAACTGGCAGGCACCAACAAAGCCACCACTCGTGATGAATTTCTCCATCCGTTGTATGTTCTGTCTCAAGATGACAGCCCGTTGGGGGATTCAACGCTGTTCGACATCTCCCTCAACCTGGGGCTCTCCGGTGAGGAACATCTCTCCTTGGCCGGTTTGGCAAAAACCAGGCGTTCGTCCAAGGCGCTTCTCAAGGACTACGATGCCGCAGAGGAGAATCACAAAATTGAGCTCCTTGCGCTGCAACACCAACAATCAGAACGGAAGGGAACAGTGCGGCAGGATGCCCCTTCAAAATCAGGCAACCAAGATGAGGCGCCCGACCATCACGTCGAGAATGTTGAGCAACCTGAGGACGACGACTCCGGTCCAAGTCCAGGTCAAATGACGTTGTTCTAATCCTCGGCGCCTTCTCGGTCGAGCATTCGCTTGACCATGGCCATGCCTTGACGCTCTCCGTCCGACTTCTCCTCTCGGCGCCAACTGTGCGGGTGGAGAACAATGATCGCCGTCAGCAACTCAAGACGGCCAAACCACATCAAAATCGAAGTGAAGAGCAAGGAGCCAGAATTCATGCTCGCCCAAGTCTCGGTGGGCCCGTAAGCGCCAAGGGCCGGACCGGTGTTGCCCAACCCCGACGCGGCGACTGAAAAGATGGTTTCGAACGATGCATCGGGCATCATCATGGCCAACACGATGCAGGAGAAACCGAACAAGATGACCCAGATGAACAGCATACCAACCACCAGGCTGACTTGCTTGTCTTCAACCACCTCATCGTTCATGCGAATCATGTGAATCTTCCGCGGTTGAGCAATACGAGCCAACTCACGGAAAGCGACCTTGAGCCCGATTCGAATGCGCATGAGTTTCAGCCCACCGCTGGTCGAACCGGCGCAAGCACCTACGATCATCAACAGCAACAGGATGATGCGGGCTACACCAGGCCAAGCCGCATAATCCGCCGAAGCATACCCTGTTGACGTACCAATGGAAAGAACGTGGAACAATGTGTCCAACAACGCATGGCCAAAGGACACACCGATCAGCACCAAGGAAAGCGTGATGAGGAACACGGCAGCAAAGATATAGAACAGGTATGTGCGGAACTCTTCATCCTTGAAAGCGGCCTTGAAATCGCCCGTTCCCATCAACCACATCAACGTAAAATTGACGCCCGCCAAGAACATGAACACGATGATGATGATCTCAATCACGGCAGAATCGTAGTAGGCGATGCTGGCATCTCGCGTCGAAAATCCACCGCTGGGCATCGTGGTGAAGGCGTGATTCACGGCATCAAACACCGACATTCCACCGATGAATTTCAGGGCAAGCATCTCAACAAGCGTCAGTAGAAGGTACAAGCCCCAAAGCGCCATGGCTGTTTGTCGCAACTTGGGTCGAAGGCGAGACAGCGAAGGCCCGGTCAACTCTGCACGGGCGAGCGCCATGCCACCGCCGATGATCCGGGAGAGTACGAGCATGCCCAACATCACGACCCCCATACCGCCCAGCCACTGCGTGAGTGAACGCCACAGCAAGAGGCCTCGGGGTTGGGCATTGATGCAATCGGGCGTGGTGCCTGGAATGCAATTGGGGCTCATCGAGTGGGAAAGAACGGTGGCCCCAGAGGTGGTAAATCCAGACATGGATTCGAACCACGAATTCACAAATCCACGCATGATGTCGATGAGGAGGGCATCCTCCACGAACGGGCCGACAAACACGCCCCCGAACCAATACGGCAGTGAACCGATGAACACGGTGAGTGGCCAGACCAGCCCAACACCGACGAACGCCTCCAAATCTCGCAGGCGCTGCGCTGAGTCCGTTCGTGTAAACAATCCCAGCATGATGGCACCCAAACCACCGCTGATGAGCATGGCAGGCAGAAAGGCCTGGACCGCCAGCACCCAGCCGTCAAGCCAGAGGGTGATCAAACCGCAAACGCCCAACGGAACAAGCAGGGCCAGTAATGTCCAGCCGAGAATCAGGTTCAGCACGTCGGAGCGCATGATCACACCTTGAATCGCTTCTGTGCCTCGGAGACCTTCTCCTTCAAACAAAACAGAACCATTCGGTCGTTTTCAAGCAAGAGTTGGTCGGGCTTGGGTTCAATCGACTCCCATTCACCCGCCAGGTTTCTTCGCTTGATGAATGCAGGTCGCATCCAGTCAGGGAACTGTGCATCAGCCACCTTTTTGCCTGCAAATTTTGCTCGTTCCGTGATCTTGAGCGTGATGCCGACCACGTTGGGGACTTCAGCCAGGAGAGCGTAATGGCCGGAAAGGCTCCTGTGGACGTGGGACAAAATGTTGTTGACGGCCACTCGGTGGCGGTCCACAGCGAACGATATTCCCATGCGTTGGGTGACCTTGACCAAATCAGCATCATGAAGCATCAAACCAGTGTGGGGGACGCCGAGGTCCGACATCAACAACACCGCTGCAATGTTGGCGTGGTCGTCGCCTAGTGCACTGACGGCGACGTCGAACTGGTCAATCGAGATCTCTTCGAGAACCGACCGGTCAAGGTGGTCGCCGTGAATGACGTCGATGTTGAGATGCCCTCCGGTTTTCGAGCCAGCCAACTTGTTCGCGAGGTGGAGTTCACGTTCGAGGACCGTCACACTCGCTCCGTGTTTCAACCAATCTTCGGCCATCTTTGTTCCAATGGGCGAGGCCCCGACAATGATGACGTGGGGGTGCTCAGGGAAGTAGGAGATCTCATGCCCAAACGTGATGAGAGCCGGATTGAACTTGTCGAGACCGATCACAGAAACGGCAATTCGATCGCCAATTTGGAGAACGCTGTCGTCGTTGGGAACAAAACTCCGCTCCCCGTCCCGCTTCACGCCCACGATGTTTGGCAGGCCATGAACGAAGTCTTCTCGAACTTCTCGGAGCGGGCGTCCCACGAGGTTAACGGCGGACTGGCCGATGTCAAATTCGATGACGTAGGCTTCTTCCCCAAACGGGATGACCTCTTCAAGCTCGGTTGAGCGCAGGCCTGCATTCAGTCGCAGAATAGCCCCGTGGAGCGGGTTGACCACGTGGTCGACCTTGGCCCATTCGTGCAGGTGACCTGCCTTGAATTCGTTCACGTAAGACGAGGTCCGTAGTCGACAAATGCTGGTTAACCGGTCAACGCCTTCCTTGCTTTCATGGGCATGTTCAGCGATGGAACAGGCGATGAGGTTGGTTTCGTCCGAAGGCGTTGCTGCGATGAACACGCTGGCGTTCTGGATGCCCGCTTCGAGGAGTGTTTCTCGATTGGTAATGTTGCCGTTGACCACCAAGCAATCCAAGGATTGGGCGTTGGCAACCGCTCGTGAATCGTTGTCGACCACCACGAGGTCGTACTTCTCGTTCGCCATGGCTTTGGCCAGTGCAATGCCCACTCGTCCAGCTCCACCGATGATTACTCGCATGCTCGGCTCCTCCTCTCACAACGCCTCAGCGTATTTCTTCACCTTGTACGACCCGCCATTCAGTTCCACGGCGTCCAATGTCTCAAAGCTGCGTAGGCGCTCAATTGCCTCACCTTGCCCGTACGATATGCTTCGCACGGGGTGGTAGTAATCGTACACCATGCCGCCTGAGGCATCGGCCTCTTCGATCCAATCAAGGTAGGCCGT
Organism: Thermoplasmatota archaeon; assembly: GCA_036160375.1. Classification (GTDB taxonomy): domain Archaea; phylum Thermoplasmatota; class Poseidoniia; order Poseidoniales; family Poseidoniaceae; genus Poseidonia. Next base: position 10,171 of record JAYYDY010000091.1, read on the forward strand.
GGGCGTGGACAACAACCATTTGTTGTTCACCACATCGACCTGGGCTTCAACAAAGCAGGTCTGAAGCACGATGTTTCGCTCTTCACACCAACTGTCCGCCAACGGCAATTGAATGTAGCCCCAGGCGTGCGCCTCCCAACCTTCGTTGGAGAAGAACGGATCACCGAGAACACCAAACGCGTACCAGCCTGGCACGCCGCGTGTACGCAAGATGCTGAAGAAGGCGTTGGTTTGTTCATCACAATCGCCCGTGTTGGCGGCGAGGCAAGCCGGACCGGAGCGTGCCGTCGAAGGTGCATCTCGGTCGTAGGAGATGTAAGCGTGAAGGTAGTCGAAGGTGGCACGAGCAAACGCGTAAGCATTGTCGGTCCGACCATCGGGCAAACTGCTCGCAATGGTATCGGCGGTGGCCATCACCAAGGCATCTTGACCGTTGATGGCGTAGCCGGCCGTTCCGCCTCGGTCGTACCAGTACGAACCACCAAACTGCGCTTGGCGAACGCCGTTGCCTCGATTCGCAAGGTCTGCGAACGTCCCCGAATTGTCCGCGTTGATGCCCATGTCTTTTCCTGCGATGCGAGCGTCGACCCGCCCGTCATCCCACCACGAATACGAAGTGGATTGGACTCGAACATTGAAGGCGTATTGAACGGACCCTCCGTTGTTAAAATTGGCACGAACCTTCACGCATTTTGCGAGCGGGCATTCATCGTCTCCACTTCCGATGGCTGGCCACCAAACTTGGTGCCCACTGCTGGTGACGATGGCGTTGTCGATGTTCCGGTCGGGCATGCCGTCAATGGGGACGTTGATGTCCTGACCGTCGATGGCCAGGGTAATTTGGAGCGTCTGTTGAAGCACAAGTGGTTCGGTCTGATTGGTCCCGTCCGTGAAGGCAAACTGGGCTGCTCCAGAGACGGATGACCGAACAGTGGGCGGGATCAGAATGTTCTCCGTCACCGCCCCCTCGCCGCTTCCCTTGGAGACATCGGCGATCTTCGAAAGCGTGTAGCTCGCTTCGTTGGGATACACATGGTAGGGCGCAAGTTGGGATTGCAAGAATTCTTCAACGCCACCAAACTCACCAAAGACGGCTTCTTGTGCTTGCGGAGAAAGCATGACAAACGCCACCAAACCAAGCATAGCGAGGCTGCGGAAACGGTTTTTCCTCCGCTTCATGATGTTGCGCTGCCGGCCCGTGTGGGTCTGGACGACACCGCGTTGTGAGGGTTTGGACGCCATCATGTAGGTGGTTTCTTTTGCACCCTTGCGCTTGCTGAACTGCTGCTCAAGGCGGTAACTGCCACGGTCACCTTTGGGCAACACACGACCACACGAATAGCAAATCGTGTCGCCGGGCAGCGTTGCACTGCGGCAATAAGGGCAAGCACCCATGCTTTGCTGCTCGGCTGGCGTCGTATAACAATTGTCCAAGATGACCCGTTGATTTTTTGATAAGCGGACCATCGGTTAAACAGAGAAAAAAGCGCTCATAGAGGGCAAGTAATCGTTCCCTTACTCTTCTTCATCCACCGATGAATCCCGTGGGTGAACCGAAGGAACGGCTGCCCGGTCCCGAGCCTGCTCGGCCCAGAGACGGCGAAGACGGCGACGGCCTTCCTTTGGGACCGATTCCCAAATCCAGGTTTCTGCGTAAGGGTTGGCCAAGACAATGAAGGGGATGACAAAGAGCCAGACCAGCGGATTGAACACGGCTGAATACACACCAACCAACAGTGCCGAACGCCAAAAGGTAGATCGAAGGACTGCACCCCAGCGTCGGTCCTGCAGCATCAGGAAGCCGTGTCGGGACGTGATCAGCGCCTCTGCACGCGGGGTGACCAAGGACACCAAGGCAATGTTGGCCAGGCCTTGGACGGAAAAGATGCCCTCAAATTCAAACATACGGAACATCACAACCATCGCCGTCATGCCACCAATCGCAAGACCGAGCGCCCACCCACTCGAAGGTTGGGAGCCGCCCTTTCGAACGCGGGGGCGTCGCAGAAGCAGATGGGAGAACACCGAAGCAATGAGAGCGACGAAGAGCAGTGAAAACACGTTGAGTCCCGCATACACGTTCGCCTCGCTTTCGACCGTGATGAAGTAGGGTTGAAACAGCAAACCGTCGGCCATGACAGCATACACGCCACCGAGGACGATGCCCCAAAACACCTGACTCCAAGCGGTTGGAAGGTCGTAAAATCCGGCAAATTTGGTCATGACGCCGCGCCAGCCCAACGTCATCCCGATAAGGGCACAGAAACTCGACAGCTGAAACAGCACGAGTTCTGAAACCATGCACGGCCCTGCGTGCCTCCCTTCATGAATTCGTTGGCCGCAAAGAGGCGAGGGGAGGGATTCAAACACCTCAACGGATTCCCCGCATCATGGCAAGGCTCCTCCTGTTCGGTGGAAAAGGCGGCGTTGGAAAGACCACCACGTCCTCTGCCACGGCGGTTTGGCTGGCCGATGCAGGACTCCGTGTGCTGTTGGTTTCAAGCGACCCGGCTCACTCAACCTCGGATTCGCTGGACGTCAACCTCGGACCGGTTCCCGTTGAGGTGGAGGGCGTACCCGGTTTGTTTGGTCTTGAGATGGACCCTGAGGCCAAGCTCTCGAACCTCCTCCCCAAAGTCGGAGAGGCCGTGAACAACATGGGCGGAAACATGGGGGGACTTGGCGGCCTGGGGATGATGCTCGACCCTTCAGCCAAGGAAGAGTTCGCCGACGTCAAGTCGGACATCAAAACAGCCGACATGATCCTCCCTGGTTTAGATGAAGCCCTGGCCTTTGACGAACTCCTGAAACACATGGAAAACCCCACGTGGGATGTCGTGGTGTTCGACACGGCCCCCACCGGCCACACCCTTCGTTTCCTTTCCCTCCCCGAGCTCATCGAGGCCTGGTCGGGCCGATTGCTCCGATTGATGCGCGTCTCGGGTGGTATTCGGTCCATGCTCTTTGGTCGAAAAGAAAGCGACGCCATGAAGGAGGAACTGGAACGCTTCAGACGAAGGGTGCTTCACGTCCGCCGGGTGCTCAGCGACCCTGCCACCTCTTCGTTCACGCTCGTCACCATCCCCGAACGGATGGGGATCAACGAGACCATGCGAGCCTACGATTCACTCGTGGATTACAACCTGCCCATCGGCGGTTGCCTCGTCAACCGAATCACACCGGAATTCGACCATCCATTCCTCGCCAAACGACGTCAGCAAGAACTTGACCGCATCGGTGAACTCGGGGAACGGCTTGCTGGTGTCAATGTCGGTCAACTCGAACTGGCCGACTCAGAAATTGTTGGCATTGAGGCGCTACGCGCTGTCGGGCGAACATTGTACGGCGAACCGACACCCCTCCCGGAAGCCATCGGCCCCCACTCCATCGGTGCCGTCCTCCACCACGAAGTCCATCGTGGTATGGTGGGCGAAGTTGACGGCGATGTGGAGCGAATCCAACTCCATTTCCCCGGCTTGGAACGCTCGGACCTCTCCCTTCGCAGTGAAGACGGTGTGCTCTTTGTGGGCGTGAACGGACGGGAACAAGCCATCCCCACTGAAACCCATGTCAAATCCAGCCTCGTCAAAGCCTCCCTTGACGAAGACGTGCTCTCCTTGCTCATTCCACGAAACAGCAGCGAGTAAGCCACGCCCCCAAGGGCATGGTTTGAAATGGGTCAACCATGACGCCGGTGCATGGCACTTGAGGGCTTGTCGAGAGGCATCTTCCGCTCGCTCGGCCTGCTCAAGAACAAGCGCAAACTCGACGAAGAGGAACTTCGGGAGATGACGCGCAGCCTGCGGCGTGCCCTTCAAGAGGCGGATTTCAACATTCGCCAGACCAAGGAAATCGTTGATCGGTTGGAAACGAGGATGCGAGAAGAAGAACCTCGTCCGGGCCTCACCATGCAGACCCACGCCATGAACATCCTCTACACAGAACTGGTCCGAATCCTCGGCCCTGCAGCGACCTTCCAGCCACGAGGGGCTACCCTTCTCCTGGTCGGGCTGTACGGTCAAGGGAAAACCACGACGACGGCCAAACTTGCCGAATGGTACCGCAAGAAGCACGGCCTTCGCGTCGCTGTCATCGAAGCCGACGTTCACCGACCGGGCGCCTACGCCCAACTCTCTCAACTTCTCGAGGACACCACCGTTCAAGTCTACGGCGAACCCGAGAACAAGGACGCTGTATCCATTGTAAGAAATGGCTTACAAGCCTGTGCATCGGCAGATTTGGTCATTGTTGACACCGCTGGCCGCCACCAGTTGGACGAAGAGCTCGTCGAGGAGCTCGAACGCATCGCTGGCCTCACCCGTGCCACGGACCGCTGGTTGGTCATTGACGCCCAGGTGGGTCAAGCCGCCGGTCCGGTCGCTGCCTCCTTCCACTCCTTGGCAGGCGTGACGGGGATTGTGATCACCAAACTCGACGGTACGGCACGTGGCGGCGGTGCCCTCTCGGCGGTGGCGGCCACGGGGGCTCCCATCGTTCACATCGGTGTGGGCGAACGCATTCAGGACTTGGAGAAGTTCGAGTCGGACCGCTTCATTTCTCGCTTGCTCGGGATGGGCGACATCCAGGGCCTCATCGATTTGGCGCCCGAGGACATGGACCAGGAAGAGGCCATGCGCTTGACGCAGCGCCTCATGAGCGGTCGCTTCACCCTCAACGACATGTACAAGCAGATGGAAATGATGTCCAAGGTCGGCACCATTGACAAGTTGATGTCCTTCCTCCCCGGCAGCATGTTGGGTGGCATGGGGGCCATGTCAAAGAGCCAAAAAGAGGCCATGCAGGGTAACCTTGACCGCTACCGCACCATCATGGATTCGATGACGGCGTGGGAAAAGAACGAGCCGGCCAAGATCAAGGCCGACCGCATCAAACGAATTGCCAGAGGCTCAGGCGTACGGGAGAAGGACGTGCGAGAACTCATCGGTCAATGGAATCGCTCTCGAAAGATGATGAAAGGCATGGGTGGTAATCGCAAGCTCAACAAGCAAATGCGGAAGATGATGAAGGACGGC
>JAYYDY010000092.1:0-24080 GCA_036160375.1 Thermoplasmatota archaeon
GAACCATGGTGATGAACGCGCGGGAAGAAGGTCGCGAAGTCAATGTTGCCATCGTCAATGCTCCCGACCCCGTGGTCTTGCTGGCAGCCGCCATGTCGTTCAACGACAACATCGATGAATTGACCATCGCAGCTGCGCTTCATGAGAAATTGTACGGCACACCGCTCAACCTCGTGGAAATGCCCAACGGCGTCCACGTTCCCGCCGATGCAGAATATGTTTGGTGGGGACGAATCACCCTCGATGACGACGATGAAGGCCCTTATGTCGACATCACGGGAACCGTGGACGATGTACGACAAGAACCGGTGATTGCCATCGATGGCCTCACCCATCGCAACAATCCCATTTTCCACGCCTTGATCCCCGGCGAGGCCGAACACAAGACCCTGATGGGTCTTCCTCGAGCGCCGACCATCAAGGCCGCAGTGAACGAGGTCGTTGAGTGCCTTGACGTCCACATGACCGAGGGCGGTTGTGGATGGCTGGGGGCCGTGTTGAAAATTCGAAAAGCCGAGGCAAACGACGGCATGAAGGCCATCCAAGCAGCGTTTGACGGTCACAAGAGCATGAAGATCGTCACCGTTGTGGACGAAGACATTGACATCACCGACCCCGTGCGTGTGGAATGGGCTATGATGACCCGTTGGCAACCCGACAAGGACACGCTGATTCTGAGCAACCAACGAGGAAGTTCACTCGACCCGTCCCGATACAACGACGGAAAAACATCGAAGATTGGTTATGACGCAACCATTGACTTTGGCGTTGACAAATCCGGTTTTATGTCCGTGCAGTGAGGGAGAACCATGACAGAAAGCCAAGATCTCCTGCAACACCCACGCAGGAACTTGGGAAACAGGTACCGCTCAACCGCGCAAAAGTTCGCTCACCTCGCCAAAGCCGACCCGGAACGGGCCAAAGAAAACATGGATTGGGCTGAGCAAAATGCACGTCAAGCCATTCTTCACGATTTCACCGATGAACGAAACTGGCGCTTCCTCGCTGAACTCAAAGTGCTGAACGATGATTCAGGTGGCCTTCAAGCGGTCTTGGAAGACGTGTTTGTCGTGCTAGGACGGGACCCCGAGAATCTTGATCAACTCGTCAACATCGACTACCTCAAGGTGGGGAGAGAATTGCTTGAGGCGGCGTTTGCCAAAGACCCACTCGACCCCGATGCATGGTGGGAGGCATTGGTTGCCGAGGAAATGAAGGCTGGGCTTGAAGAATTTTCAACGAGGTGCCGTCGTTTGGATTTTCGCGACCAACGAGCCAACATCGTGTTTGGTCGACGCCTTGAACGGATTCGCAAAGCGGGCCACGAGGATGTCTTCATCGACCTTGCGAGGCATTTGTTGGCGCACCGACCCATCAACCATGAATTGTGGTTGGAAATGGGACGATTGCACGAACGTCGTCGAGAAATGGATGAAGCATGGTCGTGTTACGACCAAGTTCAGCAACTACGACCCCACCTCAGGGAGCGTGACCGCTTCCTCCAACGCCTCAAGGGAGACATGGATGGCGAGCAGAAGCAGCCATGGTCTGGGCCTTCTGTTGAGCATCGGTCGGCTTTCCTCGAAGGCATGCGATCACTCACGGCGAGAATATCCGCTCCGACACCCACCCCATCTACGAGCGAGGTCGAGGAAGATGTCGTCCAACGCCACCCCGATGAACTTCAACTGGAAGCCTTGGTCGAACAAGGCGACGTGCAGTCGGCGTTCTTCCTCGCACGCCGGCTGCTCGCCGCAGGTGAGGATTGGGCTGAGCCTTGGCTTGCGCGAATTCAAGCCGACATGGAGTGATTCCATGGCATCTTCCGACCCGAGGTTTGTCTTGGCGTGGGTCACCCGTGAAGGGGAGCGTTGTACACAAATGGGAGAAGGTGGAAGCGTGCTGTTTGTTGAGCATCCCGAGCGGGGTTGGGAAATTCCGGGTGGCCACTTGGAGGCAGGAGAACATCCCGAGGAAGCCCTCCATCGCGAACTCTTTGAGGAAACTGGATTGACTGGAACCCTCGTCTCGTGGAACAAAACCTACTACCCGGAAGGGTGGGTGGCTCATGTAGTGGTGCCGGCTGAACAAAGCCAAGCATGGACCGTCGATGACGAGAACGTTCATGCCGTTCGCTGGTGGAACATCGTACCGCCTGTCAAAGCGTGGACGGTAGAAGAATTTGAGGAACTGGCCGTCATCTTTTCTGATTGACCACCAGCACGCCGCCGCCAACGCCGTCAGAGCATGGTCAGTTCGCTCAACCGCTTGCCCCATGCTGCCGTTTCCTCTGGTGTTGAAGCACATGCTTGTGCCACCGCTGCCAACATGGGGTCTTCAACGGCCCCAGGCGAAGCCATCAATTCGGCAAAAGGCTCCATGTTCTCAAGTCGGTGGGCAAGGGTGAGCATGGCACGAACCGCCGGGCGTTCAGGCCCACCCCATCCCTTCTCAAGGTGCTTCACGCACCAATCAAACACCCCGTGAATGTCATCAGGATGGACGGTGAGCACGGGTGGCTCTTGCTCGAGATCAAGTGGCTGTGCTTCTTCAACCTGAACGTGCATCGGCTTTGCATCCTCGGATTGATGGCCGATGGCCAAATCGAGAAACATCGACCCGGCCTCGATGGCCATCTGGTGCTGAGCAGCCATGATCGCGTGTTTGTGTGCGTTCCAAGCGTGTCGGCCTGCATCAAAAACGTGGCCCAAAGCGTGGCGAATCCGACTGGCTCCGAGTCGAGAGATCGCAATGGTTTCGTGGGCATGTCCTGCGGTTCGTGAAATATCACCGTACACCTGGAGCGCCATCAACGCCTCGCCTTGTGCCATGTGGTAGGCTGCTTTGTTCAGCAGCGAAAGGTCGTGATCTCGGCTTGCCTTCGCAACCGATTTGAGACGGGTTTCAGCCCAGGTCAGATCCTCCTCAGCACCTTCGGCGTCACCCGCTTCAAAGCGAACCAAGCCGCGTTCCATGCGCAAGCGACCTTCGAGAGCCAAGTCCCGTGTTTCGGGGGTACGCACCACGGTAAGCGCCGATTCAATCGCTTCTCCGAGGTGGGTATCACCCAGCCATCGCCGTCGAACCAACCCGAGAACAGCGTGCTCTCCGGGACTCAAATGAGGCTCCATCGCATCAAGGAGTTCAGGTGCATCCATGAACAAGGCCGCCTCGGCCAAAGAAAGCCAAGAAGGCCACGCCAATTCATCTTTCCAGGTTTCAAGCGTGGCTGAATCAACGGGCCCCTCTGTCCGCCATCGTGACACAAAGGTGCCGGGTCCCTTAGGGGGCTCAATGACGGTCATGGGTTCACCTCGTTCCTTGCTGTTCGGGCGACGGCGTCGATAAAGGCGGTTTCGGCAGCGATGGGATGGGCATCACCGGACCAACCCGCAGCCCCGTCGTGGCCACCACCCTCGCCTCCAATGGACCGGGCGACTTCCTCCATGAGATGACCCATGTGCAATCCTGCAAGCACACTGGAACGTGGTGCACGGACGGTGAGGCGAGTCGCCCCATTTCTCGAACGTGTCACAACGACGGCATCGGCTCCGAGGCCATTGAGGATGGACGCAACCCGCCCTTCGAGCGTTCCAGCCGTCGTTCTGAGAATCGTCCAGGGGCCTGCTTCCGTGGTCTCGGCTCGCTGGAGGCCTCTCAAAATGGCTCCACGGTCGCTGGGTGTGGTCGGTGCATCCTCCATCTCCTGAATGAACGCCTGATAGTCCAAACCGCTTCGTTCAATCAAACGGGCAGCCGTGTTGAAGGAACGAGCATTCGCATGACGAAAACGAGCGGTGTCCGACACGAGTCCTGCCAGAAGAAATTCACACACGGGGGAACTGAGGACTGAACTTGCATGTTGTTCAAGATAGGCAGCCACCACCTCCGTCGTGGAGCGAACGTCCCACTTCAACCCGAGATCGTTCTCACCCAATTCCCAAGCATCGGTGGCATGATGGTCAATCACGCACAAGGGAACATCGGGCAGAGACAAACCGGTCTGGTCAGGTGCCGCCGCATCGACGACCACCACAGCAGCCAGTTGTTTGGGCCATGACGTGTGCCCTTCTTTCAGGATTCGAAACGGCGCCTGGTGCTTGGCGACATACCGTGCCGCCACTCGGCCAATGTGGAGCCCACAGGCCAGCATGTTGGGGTGGGTCGCGGCCAGCGCAATCGCTGAACCCACGGTGTCCATGTCCCCGTTTTTTCCGGTGACGACCGCGACAGGACCCATTTCAGTGTAGTTGACGAGCCAAGCATGGAGCCGTTGGAGGTCATCCTCCATGGCGTTGGACGTGCTCATTCCTGCGCACCCTGCAATGATTGTTTGAGTTCGTCGTAGGTCTTGATCAGCTGTTGCTCACGTTCCGTGAACCGTTCGAGATGAACCTTGAGCGAAGCCAATGTTTCGTTGAGATCGGCAAGGAGCGCAGCACGGTCGGCCACTTCAATCAGCACACCGCCCATTTGTCGGTGGAGGGCCAACCCGTCGGGTTGAGATTCAACAGCAGCAATGGTACCCTCCAATTCCTGAACTTGAGCACGGACGCTGCTCACCTGCTGCCGCGCCGATTGGACTTCTGCGACGACGAGTTGGAGTTGGTCGAGTTGTGCCATGGGCTCACCGGTGTGGAGACGAGGCCCGAGGTTCAAGAATGCTTTCCGAAGACCTGCAGGACGGAATCGGTGGCGATGAGACCTCGGAGACGGGTGTTCCACATCGCTCGCAGGTCTTTGCAGGCCGCTTCGTTCAGTTCAATCGTGAAGGACTGTTCACCCTGCCAGGTCGTCTCACAATCCGTCGCTAAGCACGCAGCGAGCGCTTTGGTATCGGTCAAAGTCCGGGATTGAACCTGAAGCGTCAACGCCCACATCGGTAACACCGAAATGGGTTCACTCTTCTTCTTCGAGCGTTGGGCGGTTCGCCAATTCTCGCTCGTAGTTCATGGCAGCTTCTTGTGCGATGAACGCCATGTCAGCGGTGGTAGCACCGTCAACAGAACGACGAAGAATGCGGTTGTTGGCGTCGGAGGCTCGTGTAAACGGCTCCCATGCGCCACCAGCGAAGGTGTGGCCGCACTTCTTGCACGACCAAATGCCGACGGATTGTCGCTCGACCTTTTGGTACTGACAAACGGGGCAGGTGTACTTGCGAGATCGCTTGGCCATGGCCGAGCCTGCGTTTCGGCGGACGGATACACCGTAGCGTGCTCCGAATCGTGCGGTTGCGCCTGCTTTCTGGGTACGCTTTGCCAATCAGTTCCCCTCCTTTTCTGCTACAAGTTCTCGAAGTTCCACGCATCGCTTCTGTGCCACATCGAAGATCTCGGCAAACTCGGCGGGAGTGAACACCCCTTTTAGCCCCTTCTGTAAGGAGTGGAGGTGGCCCTCATCACCGAGGGTGATGTGGATACGCTCGTCGCCGCCCAACTCTTCCTGCTCGTTGGCGTCAAGAACGAATCGACCGCCGACGCGTGTAAACGATGCCATAATGGGGGTGCCGTTCACCTGCAAGGTGTGGTCTTCACCAACGTCAAAGCGCTCAGCGGGCACCACAGCAGTTCGCAGAGCTGCAATGGCTGCCAAGCCGCAGGCGTCGAAGATGTTGCCTTGGTCTGAGAGGACATGGATATCGATCATGACACCCCAGACTTTCTCGCCGGGAACGATGCAGAGGCTCTCCATGTCGATGCAGCCCGACTCACGAATCCCGCGGTCAACCACACGGCTGAGTTCAATCGATTCGGGAGATGGAGGACCGGGTTCGTACTTTCGGCCGGCCACGGGACGAAGTTCCGCACCGCACATCAAGGAACCTTGCGTGGGTCGGTCGGGCCATGGCGTTCGGAGTTCGAACTTCACACCGGCGTAGACGACCGTTCCACCGATGACGACCTTGGCGGAGCCCTCGGCGTTGTAGAGGCAGTCGGTTTCGAGCGAAACATCTCGGGAGTCCCAGCGACCACGACCGTCAATGCGTTGGTTTTCCTCGGCGAGACGGGCGAGTTCTTGACGAAGCAAGGAAGGAACGAGTTCGACCATCAGGCCTCACCTCCTTCGTAGCGTCGCTGAAGAGCATCGACCATGATGTCGTGAATCTCTCGTGCCGCTTTGAAGTTGTACTCCATGGCAAGTTCGTACTCTGCAGGGGACAAATCGCCGTCCATTTGCAAGAAGGCAATCTCACCGGTGTTGGGCAAAATGCCAACAGGCAAATCGGCTTGACCGTAGTTGTCCTCGGCTTTGTCGAGGTCAAGAACCACGGTGTCTTCGATCTTCCCGGACGCCACGCCCACAATCATGTCTCGCATCGGGATACCCGCATCGGCCAGGGCCACAGCAGCGGCCGTGATGCCGGCGCAGCGAGTACCTGCTTCTGCAGCGAGAATCTCAATCTCAACACGAATCTTCGAGCGAGGGTAGCGCTCAACGAGCACCACGGATTCAAGGGCTTCGGCCGTGACCTTCGAGATTTCTCGGGAACGGCGATTGAATCCAGGTCGAATTCGGTCGGAGGTTGAGAACGGCGCCATGTTGTATCGGACGTCGATGACTGCACGGTCTTGGCGTTGAATCTTTCGAGGGTGAGCCTCCATGGGTCCGTAGACAGCGGCGACAGCGACGTTCAGGCCGTGGGTCACCATGGCTGAACCGTCTGCTGCGGGCAGCACACCGGCTTCAATGCTCACCGGTCGCATTTCGTCCACTTTTCGTCCATCAAGACGACTGCCGTCGTCGTTGAGCAATTGTACATCTCCATATCCACCCATCAAGCATCACCTTTCGTTTTGTTTTCCATTTCACGGAGAATTGTTTCAAAGGCCGTCGTATGACCTTCACGGACCAAGCGGTGGAGCGCTGAGCGAGCCCACGAGGTACCTTCGGATGAACCGTCAATCCACACACGGCCGTTTTCACCGACCATGATTCGACAGTCGGATGCATCACGCATGCGCTGGAGGAGCGAGTTGTTCTCGCCTCGTACACGGTCGATGTGCTGCACGGGAATGGATTCAACGGCCCCTTGGTTGAGCCGTCGCAGTCCAACGCCTTTCATGGTCAGAACCACGTTGTGGCACTCGTCGACCTCTTGGACACGGGCAAGGACAACATCGCCAACGTCCATGTGTTGGCGGGCTGCTCCGAACTCCACTTTCCAGGGAGCAAGGGACATGGGAAGGAGGCCTTGGAACGAACCGTTGATGTTCATGAACCACAAGTTGTTGCGCACCTCGGCCACGATGCCGACGACCAAGTCGCCGGACCGGGGCATGTAGGCGGCGTTGATGGGGTCAACCGACACCGTGTTGTTTCGTTCTTGCAGCCACCCGAGTTGAGTAGCCACGAAGGTATCTTCAGCAGCGATGATTCCGCTGCCTGCTCGCTTCCCGGCGGATGGCCCAACGGCCATTCCCGGGGTCACCAGGCGCTGCTCGGCGCCGACTTGACCTTGGGACATTCTTTTCTCTCCGTTGGCGGCCACTCGCCAACCCATGATAAAGGCCACCCTAAGCCCACGGCGCTCAGGAACCGAGTTCTTTCACTTCTGCATCGGAGCTTCGGCGCATAACTTGCCCGATGATTTCGCCCTTCATGCCAGCGGGGCACTCGATGACGCAAGCCCAAGAACCGTCCTCAAGCCATCCCTCTTTTTGCTGATGTGAGCGAAGGAGCTGAGACACCGAGCCGTAGGCAGAGCCAGGGACTTTGAACGCTAATCGCACGGTCTCAAAGGACAGCGGGATCAATGGTTTGAGTTTCGCGATGGCGTCCTTGACTTGTTCCTCGAGTCGCTTGAACGGGTCGACCGAGTAGCGTGACTCCTCCAACGCCAACTCAATTCGCGTCTTGGGATGCGGCGACTTGGTTTTCGGATCGACCGCCGCCGAATGGATGCGGTGGATGATTTGTTGGCGCATGTTCTCAACCATCTGTTTTCGTTGGGCGGTGGTCAGTTGAATGGAACCTTTCTCAAGGATGGTAGCGGTGATGACTTCAATGTCTTGGGTGCCAAACACCTTGTCGATTGCGTCCTCTGTAGGACGTTCGCCACCGCGTGCATCATGAAAGACCTCATCCATGGCCAGGAAGTCGTTGATGTCCACCGATTCAGGGTTCTCCTTGAAGGCTTCAACCATGGACGGGTCAACCAGCACCTCGTAGCGCTTCCCGCCTTTTTCCAAGCGGGCGAGAACGGCATCGTCGAGACTGACCATGGTATCACTCATTCGCTCCAAACACGGGGCGACGCTTCAACCTACCTCTTCACTCTTCGAGGGGCTTGAGGCGGTCAATTTGTTTGTTGACTTCGCCTCGGTCAAGGACACGGTAGCCGTTGGAGTCAACGACGGTAACTTCGACGGCCTCACGGTTCAATTCTGCATCGTTGGCCGAGCGAAGAGCCTCAAGGCCGAGTTTCATCGCAGCGTTCAAGGTCATGTTTTCCTTCCAGTTGTCCTCAAAGAATTCGATCACGGTGTTGCGGCCGCTTCCGATGGCACCGGCGTGGTACGATTGGTAGGCGCCAGACGGGTCGGTTTCGTACAGGTGAATACCGTTGTCGTCCACGCCACCGATGAGAAGAGCGGTACCAAACGGGCGAGAGCCACCGTACTGGGTGAAGGATTGCTTAAAGTCACAAATTTTCTTCACGAGGACATCAACGGGCACGGTGGCACCGTAGGTGATGCGGTTGATCTGTGCCTCAACACGAGCCCGTGCGACGAGTTGACGAGCATCGGCAACAAGTCCGGAAGTAGCGATGCCGATGTGGCCATCGATCTTGAACATCTTCTCAATCGATTCTGGGATGATAAGGCGGCTGATGATACGCTTGTCGCATACCAACACCACACCGTCCTTGAACTTCAAAGCGGCCGTGGTCGTCCCTCGCTTGACAGATTCGCGAGCGTATTCAACCTGAAACAGTCGTCCGTCTGGGCTAAACGTTGTGATGCCGTGATCGTATCCTCTTCCGCTTGGTTGCATGTGATGACCTCATTTTCTTGCTCCGGTTGACACTTTATGAGGATGCGGGTTGAAAGGCATGAGCGTCGGCCGGACCATCATCACCTCAACGCCGTCCCGTATCAACCCTGCGTGGCCAACATTCTCATCAAGGGAGAGAACGTGAGCGGTACATGCGAGTCGCAGTGCTGTCTTCAGGTGGGAAAGACTCCGCTGCGGCTTGGTGGTGGGCACGTTGCAAAGGATGGACGGTTGATTGCCTCGTCACGGTCACGATTACTGGTGATGATTCGCCCATGTTCCAAATACCGAGCACCCATCTGGTGGAGCGGCAAGCCGCCCTGGCCGACGTACCGTGGGTTGAGGTTCGCACCAGCGGCGAAGTGCCCGATGACCTTGATGCCCTTGCCGAAGCCCTCCGAGGGCGAACGATTGACGGTTTCGTTTCAGGGGCCCTCCGTTCCGACTATCAGAAATCAAGGCTCGAGCGCATGGCAGAGGAATTGGGGATCGTGAGTTGGACGCCCCTTTGGCATCAATCGGGACACGAGCATCTCAGAGGGATGATTGAACACGGCTTTGAAATCATGATCACCGGTGTCTCGGCCGAGGGTTTGACCGAGGAGTGGTTGGGCCGTGTCTTGTCCCCATCAACCTTTGAAGAACTTTCAGCGCTGGCAAGCAAGCATCGATTCCACGTGGAGGGCGAGGGCGGCGAGTACGAAACACTGGTGGTTGGCGGCCCCCACATGGACCAGCGACTCTCGGTGGAGGGCACCGTCCATTGGGACGGGGTTCGAGGCCATTACGCCATTCACTGAATGGCTTGGCGTGCAAGGGCGACGCACTCGTCGACAATCTCACCCGCGACACCGACATGATTCATGGGGTCAAACATGGCCTCGAGTTCTTCAGCCGAAAAGGCGGCCGAGATGGCAGGAGTACGGCTGCAAACGTCGATCAGTTCCTCGCCGTTCGCAAGGGCGGTGAAGGAAGCTTCTCGCAGGACTTCGTGGGCTTCATCGCGAGGCACACCGTGGTCGACCAGTTCAATCATGACTTTCTCAGCCATGACCAGCCCCTTCTGTGCGTGAATGTTCGCCAAGCACCGGTCTTTGTCGACCCACATGTTGGTCAAGACATCAGCTGTTTTGGCCATCACGTCTTCGGCGAGCGTCGAGGCGTGAGACAGGGTGAAGCGTTCGCTGCTGGAGTTGGCGAGGTCTCGCTCGTGCCAAAGCAGCGCGTTTTCGTAGGTTGGGATGATGAACGACCGCACAATGCGAGCAAGCCCGGAGGCATTCTCCGACTTGATGGGGTTCTTCTTGTGCGCCATGGTGGAGGAGCCCACTTGCTTCTTGACGTCAAACCCTTCACCGGCCTCAGACAGTTCAGAACGCTGCAGGTTTCGAATTTCCTGAAGCACCTTTTCGCAGGTGGTGGCGACGTTCGCCAGCCACGACATGTATTCCACGTATCGATCTCGACCCACGACTTGGGTGGTCGCCAACGGAACACCAAGACCGAGGTGGGTCATGATGAGGCGTTGAAGTTCACGTGCATGTTCCCCTTGTGCTGCTCCCGTTCCAACCGCCCCGAGGAACTTGCCCACGGCCACGCGAGGTGCAGCCTCGTCGAGCCGAATCAGTTGGCGGCGAAGTTCGTCAAGCCAAACCGCAGCCTTGAGCCCAAACGTGATGGGGACAGCAGCCTGTCCGTGCGTTCGACCCAGCATCACGGTGTCACGCTCCCGCTCCGCAACATCGGCACAAACGGCGATCAGGTGACAGAGCTGCTTTCGCAACAGGACGATGCTGTCGCGCAGTTGCAAGCCGACGGCTGTGTCAACGATGTCGTTGGAGGTTGCGCCCAGGTGAATGCACCAACCGGCCTCGCCAGCCGCCTCAGCCATGGCCTTGGTCAAGGCCATGATGTCATGCCGGGTTTCAGCTTCTATTTCGCTGACACGTTCTTTGGTGACGGATTCCGGATTCGCAATCGCAGCCACGGCGTTGTAGTCCTCTTCCGTCACACGGCCGAGTTGCCAATGCGCCCAAATCAGGGCGCGTTCCACTTCCAATTGACGCTCGTGTCGACCAAGCTCGGACCAAATACGTTTGAAATCCTCGCAACCATACCGATAATCAAGTGGGCAAAAGGCCATGCTCTAAGGCATACGGCTCGCTTCATCAACCTTCCCACTCATGTTCATGAGGACGGGTTTTGAGGTGTGCCAGCATCTTCGCCGAGCGCTTCCACGGGCGCCATCACGTTTCGTATCAACACGATGGCAAAGATGGATGAAACACCGAACGAGAGGCCGACCCATGACGACATGTTGTACCACATCAGTGCAACACCACCCAGCGAGGCATAGGAAACCACCTGGCACAGAGCAGATGCAAGATCGAGTTTCCGCATCCGTTCGGGCGGGAGTTGTGGTTCGTGCTCAAGGACAAAGGTGTAGATCAGGAAATAGATGGCCTGAAACGGCAAAGCCGCAGCAATAATGGCAAGCGCAAGTTCGCGAACGTTGTCCGGTGATTTGGCCTGCTCAATTCCCTGAAAGAGCAACAGTGCCGTGTTGGTTCCGAGCAACGCCGCCATGATGGTCCATCGTTTGTCTTGTGAAGAGGTTCTGCTCTCAACATTGACCGAACCATCACTCATGAGGTGGTGAGTTGTTGACGGAGTGTTTGATGTTTCCCGTCAACCTTTGGCCAAGGACACGAATTCAGCCAAGGAGTCGAATCACCGTGCCGGTGATGGCAGCCACGATCAGAAGAAGCACCATCATGGCAACAGGTCCGTACTGATTTTTGTCATCCAGAGCGGTGCCAAAGAGGCCGTCTCGAGTAATGGCTTCGGCAAAACTTCCAGCTTCCTCAAACTGCGGAGGCTCCCTTCGCGGGATGCGCTCGCCCTCTCGGACTTCGCCACTCATGCCGCTACGAGCAGGATGAGGGTCATAGCCCTTGCGAAGGAGGGGGTGCCGCAACCCTCATTCACTGATGCCATTATCTCACACCCATGGAGCGGTACGACTTTGGTTTGGCAGGTGAGCGAATTCACCTTGCGATTGAAGGCAGCACAGGTGGGACATCACTCGGTCTCCATCTCGCGGCTGACGTGATCAACGGTGGTCAACGTGTCCTGTGGGCTTCGGTTGATATGCCAGATCCCGCACGGTTTTCCCAACTTTTTCAACACCTTTCCTTGGTCGAGAGCTCACGATTTCACGCCATGAACTTTGGAGGACGTTTTGACCGAGCCATCGATGCACTCCTCGAGGCAGCCACGTCCTTGCCCAGTGTTGGTTTGGTCGTGATGGACGACTGGTGCCCTGGAAGTGGCCGAATTCCATCAGACCGGCTCGACCACATTCAGCGTGTCGCCGATGAATGCCCTGAGCACATCACCGTCCTCCTGATTTCGAAGGGAAGCGTGGATGCCAGCGGAGCCACCGATGACCCCATCGTTGCCAGAGGTGCCGAAGCCATGGCCGGAAAAGGCTTCACCGTTTGGCGAATGTGGAGAGGGAAAAACGGTCCGCAACGCGTGCTTGACCGAGCAGGGGACCGAGTATCGCTGACCATCGAGGATTCAGGCTTCACCGGCTGAATCTTCGTCCTCGCCGAGGAGTTTGGCCATTTCTTCGAGCGCATCCTCGTCCGGTTCGTCAAATTGCTGTGGGTTTCGTGCTCCACCTTCGAGTTCGTCGTCGCCAGCAACTTTCGGAGCATTGGACGCCAACATGGCCGACCGGTTTGACTTTGCTCGCTGCGTGATGAACCACACCATTCCAAGCAAGGTGAGCCCTGCAACAGCATAGGCGAGGTTCATCTGCGTCTCCGGCTCCATAGCGACCCCTTGAGATGCGTTGTTCTTCATCGTTTTGCAGATTGGCGCGTTCTCAGTGGGATTCATCCCATTCCAATGGACGGGCGAGATGACGTCGGGCGCTGGCCGGAGGTTCAACCCAGGATCGATGGGGTGGATGGGCTTCAACTTCAACCCAAGCGTCCTCCGAGCGAAGCTTGCACTTCGGGCAACGGAGCCCCTGATTTGTGCCCATGCTTTTCATGCGAACATCACAGTCGGGGCAACGCGGTCGCTGTTGGGCCCGGGGCACCCATGCCTCGATTTTCAATCGCTCTGCATGAATCATGCCGTCGGCATCGGTCAGGCCAGCGACTGAGATTTCATCACCGGGCATGAGCCAGCGTGCGAGGGCGTTGACCGGACCCCCCTCGGCGTAGGCGCGGACCGAGACATCCCCGCACAGCACCGTCGCGTGTTTGCGAGTCGGATGGACGTCGACCCGTTCAACCGTCAAGGTCCATTCAGGGCCCAAATGGTCGCCACTGGCCTGATTGGTCTGAAACACGCGCCATCGGTCCACCTGTTCTGTTCCACTGCCCTCGAGCAAACGTTGGCAACCACGCTCGGCTGTTTCAAACGAGGTCGCTCTGAGACCAAACAGCACCGGCGAATTACCCCGAGGCGCAATGAGGTTCGTCCCCTTTCGGGGGTCTCGAGAAAGGAAGGTATCGGGCCACCCATCCACCACAGCAAGGGAGGCAACGTCCACACGGCGGGGACGGTGGTCTTCACCCTCAAGTCGCCAGGCAATGGCTTCCCACGTGCAACTCAAAGCGGGCCACGCTACGGCCGCTGTTGCTCCGATTCGCCCATGACCACCCCAAGCCCGGGTGGGTTCAGGGAGGCTGTCAATGGAAACGTGGGACCGGACCGAATCAAAGTACACCGACGGTGGGGGTGGTTGGTCAAACCAAACCATCCCGGGACTGGCAGGAAACTGATCACGGTCTGAAACCAACGAAGGCTCCATCTTCCCACGAAGCGGTGCGAGATGATCGGCCCACCAGGTGTCCAAATGACCGAGTAGGCCATCAATGTCGTTTGTATGAATCTCGACCGCAAGCGCTGCATTTCCACGCGTTCGGCGCTGTGCAAACGGCCAGAGCCTCACGAGCCGAGGAACCCCCGTTGATGCACCGACCGGTAAATGACGAAGCAAGGTGTCGAACACCTCGGTGGTGCACCCACCTGCCAGCGAGTCCGTATCGTCAAGTCCCAACCATCCCATGCCATCACCTAAGGTTGGAACCCATCACCCGGGTCGTCCTCGTCGATCAAACGTGGACCAACAGCCTGCAAGCCGACGGCGGCATGAACTCGAAAGAGCCGAGCACCAAATGCCCATCCTGCACCCATGTCAGAGCGACGGTCGCCGACCATGAGGTCCAACGCATGGGGGGCCGAAGGGGGAGACCCCCACCAGTCAACCTCAGGATGCTCAATGGGGTTGAGGGCAGGGCGCCAATCTCCATCACATGCGGGCTCTTCTCGAAGAAGACGATGACCCAAAAAAAGCATGCCCGGCGATGGTTTTCGGCAAGGACAGCGGTCTTCGAACCGATGTGGGCATGTCAAAAACAGGTCGATATGTGCCATGGAATCCTCCGAAAGAAGCAAGGCTTGCAAGGCCTCGTGGATGGACTGCAAGGTATCAGGCCCCCATAGACCCCGTGATATTGGCGATTGGTTGGTGACAACACACACGAGGTAGCCTGCTCGGTTGAGGTCACCGATCACCTTGGCTGCCCCCTCGAGCAAGTGGACTTCATCCGGTCCGTTGACGTACCCCGCTTTGCCCTTGTTGATGACCCCGTCCCTGTCCAAGAACGCAACGGGCATGCGGTCGTGCACACCTTCCCGTGGCGGACCGGTCCGCTGCACGTAAGGCCCCTCCATGCAGCGGGGTCGTCAACCCAACTCATGGCCTTTGTTGCGTTAAACAGGTTGATACCCCCGGGCCTGCTGGGTGGGAGCGTGCTCGTTGAGAAGGAGACAGCCACCCTGCTGGGAGCCATCGGCATGTTGCTGCTGGCCGCCTCGTGGTGGTGGAAGGCACGTGATGTTCTCCGCCTCGCGCAAGCTGGCTGGGTGCTCGTCGGGTTTTACTTTTTCACACAAGCTTGGACCTACATGGAACACGACGACCCTATCCTCACGGTCATGGCTGCAATGACGCTGCCGTTGAGTTGCTGGGCTGCGTGGTGGGAGGGACAGGCTGAGGGGCGTAAGCATGAGGCCATTGTGTGGGCCAGGGGGACGGTGGCATTTGCTGGAGGACCCTATCTGCTCATCGCTTACGTGCCCTACCTCAGCGTCCTTGCCATTTGGTTCGTGGCGTCGCAGTCAGCCATGTTCCTCGGCTTCGCAACCGGGACAGACATCCAAATCGGCACCACCTGGGTGAACGACACCAGCGGACGGGTCGCCTGGGAGGATTGGGATGGAAACCGATGGTTTGCGACCGATTTCACAGGTGAATACGCCTTTCAATCCGAACTTCTGCTTGCCAACGGTGAAGCGATTGGCATTAATTTCGTCCTCGCCTGCACGGCCATCCAATCGATGGTGCTCTTCATCGGAGCCATCGCTGTCTTGGATCTCTCATGGAAAAAACGAGCACGAGCCTTACTGCTGATCCTGCCCACCATCCATTTGCTCAATCTGTTCCGAAATGCAGGGCTCATATGGATGCACATGACCTACACGGAGTGGACCTTTTGGGGCCTGAGTGTTTTTGAGTTTGGTCACAGTTATGTCGCTCGTTTCGTGAGTTTATTTGCCATGTTCTTGCTGGCACTGATCATGTTTGAGATGCTGCCGAGCATGCACAGACACATTCTAACCTTGACAGGCACAGAACCCAAAAAACGGCGTTAGACATGCAGACGCCGGGACTCGAACCCGGGTGGAGAGGTTGGGAACCTCCCATCATAACCACTAGATCACGTCTGCGTCAGTCTCGGCCAGCCGTTCTGAATTCATGAGACCTGTGGTGAGAAAGGATGATGATGCCACGGCGAGACCTAGCCTCATGCACCCCGCCCTTGCCCCCTACACCTTTGCCAGGGGCGGCATCACCGTTCGAAACCGGACGGTGCTCGCAGCGATGACCAACAAGCAAAGCCACGACGACGGCACCGTCTCAGCCGATGAAATCAGTTGGCTTGAAGCCAGGAGCATCGGTGGATTTGGCATCATCACCACCGCTGCCACCCACGTGCTTGAGCACGGCCAAGGCTGGGAAGGTGAATTCGGGACCTGGTCCGACCATCACCTCGAAGGGTTGGCAGCCATGGCCGACGCCATCAACCGACACGGTGCCATCGGTCTCGCTCAGTTGTTTCACGGCGGCATGCGGGCGCCAGAGGCCTTGACAGGTTTGCAACCAAGGTCGGCCTCTGTCAACGAATTGGGACACGACCTTGGCACGAGTCAAGCCATGAGCGAGCAGGAGATTCGAGAGGTGATCGATGGATTTGGAGCAGCGGCACGGCGTTGTGAGCTAGCCGGATTTCACGGGGTTGAACTCCACGGGGCCCATGGCTACCTTATCGCTCAATTTCTCGGTGCAGGAACAAACCGCAGGACCGATGCATGGGGCGGTTCACAACAAAAGCGAACGCAATTTCTTGCTGAAATCATATCGGAAGTCCGACGACAAACGGGTCCGAACTTCCTGGTTGGTGTTCGTCTCTCCCCTGAACTCAAGGCCTGCGGCATGAACCTGGCGGATTCCCTTGAAACGCTCCATCTGTGCTCATCCATGGAGCTCGATTTCATTCATGTCTCGTGCTGGGACATTCAAGCCACGGGTGTTCATAAAGGACAGGAAATGCACTACACCACGGTGTTTCGAGAGAACCTTCCCGACCACCTGCCGCTCTTCACCACCGGCGGCGTGTGGAACGCCGAGGAAGCAGGTAAGGCGGTGGAACAGGGTGGTGATTTCATCGGTGTCGGGCGGGCGGGCATCGGCCATCCTGACTGGCCGCGATACCTCGGTAATGATGTCCCAGAGCCGTTGCGACCTCCGTTCAGCGTCAACCATTTGGCAACGGCTGGCTTGAGCCCCACCTTCATCGACTACATGCGTCGTTGGGATGGCTTTGTTGAGGATTAAGCGCCCCTGCCGCGATTCGAACGCGGGTTCCTGGCTCCGGAGGCCGGGGTGATATCCACTACACTACAGGGGCACAACGCCCTCATCCTCCACCCGTATGATGTCTTCTGACCTCACGGCTTTGGTTGCCACGTGCTCTCGGGTGTTGGCCGAATCCATATTTGACCGCTGCCCGTTGGGAACTCAATGGTCTCAACACCGTCCAGCATCATGCCCATCAACTCAGGAGAAGGCGCCTGCATTGATGGCGTCTCGAGCAGTGATTCGATGAAGGTGGATGATTCGCTGCTCGGTCCGGATGACTCGAACGGCGATTCAACAGCATACGATGCTTCTGGAAGCGCAACGGCTTCCTTTTGGTACAGGCTGTTGCTGTTATCGCTATCGCCGAAAGCCGCCTCACTCATGGCATCCTGTCCATCCCACATCCCTTCCTCAGTGGGGGTCCGTCCAGAACGAAGGAATCCGACGAGCAATCCTGCAAGAACAAGGAAGACCATGCCGGCAGAGGCGTAGATGATGTCGTTTGAGACGCTGGCCACGATGTCTGAGTTGTCGCCAACACCGTCGCCATCCGTGTCCTTGGTTTCAGTCGGATCTTCCGGGAAGGCATCCTGTTCGTCAGGCACCCCATCCCCATCACCGTCAAAGGCGTCAAACGTGGTTTCGCACAACACCATTAACAAATCAAGTTCCTCGTCGGAGAGGTCATCGTCCTTGTCCAGACTGACAGATTTGAAATCGTAGTCGTTGGCCCAATCATGGTTGACCAAGACCGTGTAGGGGACCGAATCGCCTCCACCGCTCAGGTCGTCGAACGCATCGTCCAATTCGACATCACAGGTGCAGAAAGCCTGGAGCACTTCTCGGTATTCCAGCATCCCGTCGCCGTTGAGATCAACGTCTGAAACATCATCCTCTTCAACGTCGGCCTGCGTCAATTCTCGACCATCAACGAGGCCGTCGCCGTTAACGTCTGCATCGGTGAACGCTTCCTCGGCCCGCTCCTGGCAGGTCAGAACCTCGCTCGGGTCAACGGGCTCAACGGGCTCGATGGGGTCGACAGGGAAGTCACTTTCATCCCAGCGCACGACGATTGAAATTTCCTCGGCATCGGAAAGTCCTGTCATGGTGATGTCAAAACGGCCGTTCAGCGGAAATTCAAGACTCACCTGATGGTTCGTGCCGTCTTTTCCACTCGTCAATTCAACCTCTCGAGGGACGGTTTCAACACCAAAACCGGTGCCTGGACGACCTCCACCGTCGGTGAACTCAATCTCGTATTGCATGCCTTCGATGGTGAGCATGATGTCGCCTGAACCACCGTATGTTTCCAACCAGAACATGTTGCCAGGCTCCTCAAGGACGGCATAGAAGTTGATGTCGCCTCCCTTCCCAACAGCAATCCCGTCAAGGGGTTCGTCATCAAAGAGTTCAATGGGTGTGCCGTCGTAATCCCAGACGTAGCGGTCGGCGAATTCGGCCACGATGTTCACGCCTGTGAAGGCCGATTCAGAGGTGAGAAGAATGTACCACCAGCCGGGCGTAGGGTCGTTGAAAGCGATGCGGTCGTGGGCTCCGTCGGCTGTTGAGTGATGGTCGTAGGTTCCGGTAGTAGGGGCTTGGTCAAGTCGCATGAACAAGGAGGCTTCGCCAGCCCCGTCGTTGAGGTCAACGACCAGGCGCTCGATACCTTGGGGAACTTCGACCTTGAAGTATTGATTCAGGCCGTCGTAGCCGCTCAGCAAGCCGTACTCAACACCGGGTGTGAGCGTGATGGCGTCATCGGGATCCACGTTCTCCGGCGGATAAACGAAATCTGCCACGATGGTGAATCCACGGGCTTCTCGGAAACTGTACGCCGTAATGTAGTAGAGGCCTGGCTCAACATCGAAGAGGTGCACTTCTTCCTCGTTTCCTGGGCCTGAGGACCAAGCTTCCATCTCCACGGTGGTTTCTTTTCCGTCGTTGCCGTCCTCTTCAAACCCGGGTTCACCCCACCAGAAATCCTCAGGCGTTGGTGGGCTGTAGTAAGAAATACCAATGTCCACGTTGCCCCGGCCACTGTAGGTTTTGATTCGCAAATCAGCCAGCGGTTCGGTGACGTTCACGTAGTAGTAATTCGCATTGAAGTCCCCGCTGGTGAAGGAATCCCAGGTGACCTCCTGATTGGTCACAGGGATGCTCTCCTTGAGTTCGGTCATGTCGTCAAGCGTGGGGGGTGGGTCTGCGATGTCAGCATCCAATTCGATGTAGAGATCCTCAACATCGGTGTGCAGCACCATCGTGAACCACATCACGCCCTCGGTGGGCCACGACCATGCTTCGTAGAGGAATCCGAACTCGCCGAAGGACTCGGTGTCGTGGTTCCACTCATCTGGAATTTCGTTCGACTGAGCATAGAGGGTGTATTCGGTCATCTCTTCAAAGTCGTCGAATTTGAGTGAGTAGGAATACCAGTAAAGCGACCGAGTGTATTCTTCAATTTCAACGAAGAACAGAAGCGTATCGCCCTCCGCTGCAAATTCAAGGTCAAACCCTTCGCCAATGAACAACTCAACGGCTTGAGCAACAATGCTTCCGTCGGGCATGACCCAATCAGCTCCCTCTATGAAGCCCGTTCGCTCATCGGAGGCATCGGCGGTTTGTCCGCCTTCGCCTTCAGGGAAATCAAGATGGAGGCGTATCTCCATGCTGTTCTCGTCCATTCCCGAACGAACCGTCATGTTGTCAAGGACACCCTCGAAATGATTGCAATCACAACCTGCGCCCATTCGAGCGATGTAGAGTTCATCGCAGGCGAGTTCGTTCTCATAGCAATCGTTTGAGCCAAAATCACCGAGCGGAATGGAGGCATCTTCGTCGAGGACCACACCGGCTTCCTCGCCGTTGATGAAGAAGGTGTACCCCTCGCCGGCAACGGCAAGGACTTGAATGAACGACCACGTGTCGACGGCCACCGTTTCGTTGGAGGATGGATGGCGAGACAGGCTGTACTCGGATGCGAAGGCGACATGACCATCATTAATGTAGAGCCCCCAGCCGTAATCACCTTTCATCATGATGAATTGGTTTCCTTCGACACTGTACGGGTGAACCCACGCCGAGAGTTCAAGGTGGGTTTGGTCGGTCATGTCCAAGGCGTCGTCGTGTTCAAACACGACATGGTCGCTTTGCCCGTCAAAGCGCAGGGCATAATCGGCACCCGGACCAAGTTCAACCACACCGTAAACAGGGAAATACTGCGGGTCGTTTTCGAGATCGTTCCACGTACCAGGGTCAATGTTTCCCATGTTGGTGCTGGCGATGTGAACAAAGTCTTCGTCACCGCCTTCTGAAGGCTGGTCCTCACCCCAAGCACGGTACAGGAACGGGGTTCCATCATGCCATCGGTACTGCCCTTCTTCTGCGTGGTCGGAAAGTCCAGTCCAAAGGTGGCGGGATTGATTGTCCCACGAGGCAAAGGTGTCAAACAACCATGCATTTTCTGAGTCATCGTCAATCGTCACCAAAAAGCCGTCAAGTGACCGAGCGTAGGAGGCGGCGTCTTCCCATGATGAGGCCGTAAGGAGGTGGTAGGTGTTGTTGTTGGAAGGGTTCACGGCGGTGTGGAGGATGCCCATCTCATCGTCGCCATGACCGTCAGCCGATGCGGTGAGCGCCAGCGGTGAAGCGAGGCTCATGAGAAACAAACCAACCAACAACAAGGCCTTCTTCATGTACCTCACCACGGCGGGATTCTATATCAATCACATGGTAAAGCGATGTTCACTGCTGGTTGGGAGCGGCGAAGATGAAATTCAGTCTGGTGATGTTCAACCATTCAAATACACCGTTCGACGCCCGCACCCCATGCACGCAGAAGTCATGGACCGGATCAAGGGATTGCTCGAAGGTGAAACCGACTGGGTGGCCGCGATGGCGACCGTGGTCTGCGAACTCCACCACGGGTTTGACCACTTTCACTGGACTGGATTCTACCGCACCACCGAACCGGGTGTGCTGAAAATTGGACCTTACCAAGGCGGGCATGGTTGCCTCTACATCCCGTTCGACAAGGGCATCTGTGGTGCCGCTGCACGGACCGGACAAACACAGGATGTGCCTGATGTTCATGTGCGACCTGAGCACATCGCCTGCAGTTCAAGCACCAACAGCGAGGTCGTGGTCCCAGTCAAAGACAGCAAAGGTGCGGTGGTGGCGGTGCTGGATGTGGATTCCGACACCCCTGCGGCCTTCTCATCGGAGGATGTGACGTTCCTGGAGGACGTCTGCAACTACCTTGGTGATGTGTTCCACGGGGCAGAGCACTACTGAAGTTTCTTCCCGCCAATTCGAAGTTCGGTCTGCAGGGGCATCTGATGCTCCCAAGCGAATTCTTTGACGATTCGCCATGCTTTCTCAGAGCCTTCGTAATCCTTGACGTCAATGATTTTGTTTCGGGTGTTGGCCTTGAACGCGGCCACCGGTTCGGCGTTTCGGAACACGAGGTAGGCCGAACCGAAGCCAAACCGCTCTTTCATGATGTCAGCGAAATAGGGTGCGATGGGATCGGATGGTGGAAGGACAAAGTCTCGAATGGCTGGAATGGATTTCGCCTCTTGAAGCAACTCCTTGCGACCCCAACAGACTTGGTGGAAGTCTTCGATGAGGAAGCCTTTGATGAGGGTCTCGTCTTCTTCAAAACTGTTGAGCACGGCCTTCAACTCCTCTGGTTTGAACGAAGGACCGGCCAGTTGTGTCAATTGTCGAAGGGTGATGACGGGGAACTTTTCCACGAGGTTGCGAATGTATTCTTTTCGCAATTCTGCACGGTCCACGCCCTCTGGGACAAACACGCTTCGGAAGCCGCCTCTGAAATCCTGAACGATGTGGCCTGAACGGATCAACGGTTGCACGAGTTTTCGGAATTCAGATTGCGAAAGTGCATGACGTTCTTTGAACAAATTAGGGTCGGAATGGCTGCTGAAGAATTCCACGATGTCCCAGAGTTCCTCATCGGCCGGTTGATTTCGAATCGCGAGGATGTTTTGGAAGTGTTCGTACGACGCCCAAACCTGATGCCCTCGCAAGTTGATGCCTTGGTGGAGGCGATGAGCACTCGCCATGCTCTTGAGGTCCACTCTATAGAGTTCGCTTCGCCCCCTGAGCGCAAAGTCATCTCGGATTTCATCAACGACTTTGAGGGCCATAATCTCGTTCTCGTGGCGAGTGGACTGGTGCAAGTGGTGCTTGTGGAACAACGCCCGCTCAGCAATTTCCCTCGGCTGAGGATCAACCACGGCACCACGAATCATTCGTTCGCCAGTGACCTTGAATCCAATGCCTTCCAACGCCGCTCTTGTCGTATCATCCAGGGAAGTAATCGGTTCACTGTTGAAATTCGACAGCACGCTCACGTCCACAAGTTGAGCGGCGTGATTGTCAAGGAGGAGGTTAAACGCCTCACAGAACTCGTCGAGGTAGGCCGTTGGAACATGAAGATCCTTGATCTCAAGGTAATCGTTAACCTTGAACATCAACACCTTTCCAATGGGGTCAACCCCCTTGAAGATGGGAAGGTACCAACCTCGATCAAGAACACTCCGAACCTCCCAGATGAACCGAGATACATAGGGGTCGGATTGGGTGAGGATACGAACCGTGCGGTCTTCCCTACGAGGCCGCATCAACTCGTCCACTTCATCGGGCGCACAGAAGAACGCCTCGGGCTCCGGGACCAGGGCCATGACCTTGGCGATGCGCCCCGCTTGTTCGAGGTTCATCAGCGCCACCGTCAATTCCTCGAAACTTCGGGAGACGTAGAATCGGAGGGTACTTGCTTTGACCGGCCCCATGCGACGAACGACTTCCTCAAGAGCGTCCTCAAACGAAAGGGCAGGATAGACGTCCTGCACGCGGTGGAACAGGGAAAGACGACGTCTCCTGCCGGCCACTTCTTCGAACTGTTTGACGACCAGCATTTGTCGCTCGAGGTTGCTCAAGGCGTTTTTGAGATCGCGCTGAAGGGACTTGTGCTCGTCGCCCTTCGGGTATCCGGCCATGATTTCCTGGCGTGTCACGTTTTCACCGGGGGGAATTTTACTCAAGATTTCCTCTTCCATCGGCCCCATCCAGGGTTCGGGTTTCAAGCCGAGCAACATCGGAATGTTCCGTTTTGTGGTGTAGCCAATACGGTTGTGAAGCAACCGGCCCATGATGACATCCGAGTCAAGTTGAACATCCGTCCAATCGTTGAATGCGAACTGATCGACTCGGTAGAGGAGTTCTTGCTGTTTTTGGAACAGGACGTGCTCGTTGAAGGCCGTGAACCCGTCATCGTACTGCTTGAACGATTTATCGAGCACCATGTTCTGAACCCAGCGGTACTCAACGACCTCCTCTTCACCACCCGTGAGGCGGTGTTCGTCGATTTTGAGGATGTATTCGGCATCATCGGTTTGAATAAAGAACCCGACCGAAATGACGTTGCGTCCCTCAAGCTCGTGGAGGGCACGTTCGATGAGTGTCTGCGGGAATGGAAGACGTTCCACCATCTCGTCCGAGGTCTTCGGACCCTCCGAGCCCAACATCTCGATGATTTTCACGCGCAGAGCCTCTTGCGGATCACCAAGCGAGCGCTCTTCCCACGCCGTCGGTTTCGTACCCTCAAAGGCGGTCGCCGTGGTGTACGTCAACCCTGCCGTATGGAGTTCAAGCAGGTTTTCAACCTCCTTGCCACCGGCCACCGCCAAGCACCCCAGCGTACCGTGAATTTCAGCCATGTACGGGGCAAACCACTTGCCGTCCAATTCATCTTGACCCGTGCCGTCAAGTTTGGTGATTTGCCCGGACTGGCACAACTCCTCAACCCAACCCCGGATGGTCTCGAGTGGGATTTCTGCGAGTTTTTCTTTGTACAACGGGTTGTTGAACTCCCGGTCTAAACCTCCGCCGTGGCTCATCAAGCGGAACAATTCCTTGGCGTTGGTCGGCACCGGAGCCTTGTCGGCGTAGTAGGTGCTGAGCTGCTCAGAGGAGAGTTCGGTTGCGAGCGAACGCGTGCCGAGGAGGCGTTGAAGGATCGACGGGTCAATGTCCTTGACGAGGAAAGCACGTGTCTTCA
>JAYYDY010000093.1:0-31983 GCA_036160375.1 Thermoplasmatota archaeon
ATGCCTGATGCAGCGCCTCCTGCTCCTCCTGAGATGCCCCCCATGCCGCCCATGCCGGACGCACCCGCTGCTGACCCGCTGATGGATCCGCTGGCTGCACCACCCGCACCACCAGCACCTCCCGAGATGCCACCGATGCCCGAGGCCCCTGCGGCTGACCCCCTCATGGACCCGCTGGCTGCACCGCCCGCTCCACCCATGCCGCCCATGCCCGAGGCACCAGCGGCTGACCCGCTGATGGACCCGCTGGCTGCACCACCTGCGCCACCCGCACCTCCCGAAATGCCGCCCATGCCTGAAGCGCCCGCTGCCGATCCACTCGCTGCCCTTTCGCTCGACCCACCCGCCGATGCACCGGCTGACACCGTGGTCGCCGACTTGACCGGCGAACAAGCAGGCGCCACCATCCGCAGCCGAGCCGAGGTCGAAGCTGTTCCCGGCGACAAGCTCGAAGGAACGCTCCATGAGGTGGAGACCACGACGCTCAACGCTGATGGAAACATCATCAAGCAGAACGTGAAGGGTACGCTGACGGTCAACAACCCCTCAGCTGATGACCGAATCTACGACATCGACGTGTTGCTCGAAAACATCGACTCCACCGACATCGGTGGCGAGCACGTTTCCGTGGACGAACTCGAGCCCTCAAAGAACCACACCATGTCCTACAAGGTCAACGGCAAGCAGATGATGACGCTCCGTGAACGCCTTGACACCAACCCTTCCCGTTCCCAAGAACGCTCCATGTCGGTGGCCATCAGCGAAGACCCTGGTGCCATCGCTTTGGAGTTGGAAGTGGAAAACCTCGCCACCGTGGACCTCCACGATGTGGTTGTTACCCGTCCGCTCCCATCGGAGATGAACTTCGAGATGGCCGGTGGCGCTGAACTTGACGACGGTACCATCACCTGGACCGTTGGTCGCTTGGCAGCCGGTGAGAAGCAAACCATCGCACTGGAAGGCACCATCGCCGTGTCTTCAACCAAGGCCATCAAGGCCGGAAAAGCCACGGCAACCTACCGTGCCGAAGCCACCGTGTCCAGCATGGCCTTCCGTGAACTCGACGCCTTCTGCCGTGGGTTCACCTACATGCGTGTACGAGAAGACGAGCGCCCCGACAACTGGATTTGTCAGGCCATCTTTGAGAACCGCTCGTCCTTCGCCGTTGACTTGACCAAGCTTCAGGTCAGCATGAAGGGAAGCGACGACCTCCTGTTTGACATCCATGATGTCGACCAAGACGTTACGCCCAACGGCAAGTGGGAATCTGAAGAGCGCACCGTCATGGCGCAGTCCGAGCCTGATTTCACCTACCAGCTTTCCTACACCGTGCTGCCCAAGGCCATGCAAACGGCTGAGGGTACCATGACCCTTGAGGAGAAGAAACTCGAGGTGCTGGAAGCCGATGTTGAGAAGACGTACTCCACCGGAAGCCTCCGTTCCTACCGGTCGCAGAAGGTCCAGTCGACCATGACCCTCGTCAACAAGGGTTCATCGACGATCAACCTCATGCGCATCACCGACGACATCCCCGGTCTCTTCGAAGCACCCTCGCCCGAGCAGATGACCATCAAGATCGACGGCAAGGCCATCGACGACGACCAGTACAAGGCCGAGATTTCAGAAGGTATCACCATTGAGAAGGAACACCGCTCCCCTGACGGCCAAGGCCACACCATGATGCTGACCGTCGGTACTCGCGGCCCCATTGGCCTGAAGCCCGGCAAGAAGATCGAAATCAGCTACCCGCTGACCGCTCCGGACCCCTCACCTGGCAACGAGCGTGTCGACGCCCCTGCTCGTGTTGAGTTCAGTGCAGAGCGCTTCGGCCCCATTTGCACCCGAGAACCCTCCGAAACGCCGAGCATCAAGGTTGTTCACAACCGCCGCAACTTCAGCGCCGGTAAGCAGGCCATTCCGCTGGGCGGAAAGGGCCGATACGAAGTGCTGATCTTGTTCGAGAACAACGGCGACACCGCACTGAGCGACCTCTACATCAACGACGTTCTACCGCCCCAGTTTGAAATCAAGGATTGGGAGCTGAAGAACGCCACTGGCAAGCGAGACGATGTCACCATGACCTCTGAAGACGGCGAAGGCGGCCTTCACATCGTGTGGCATGTGCCCAAGGTCGAGAAGGGCGAGCGCCTCGAAGTCTCCTTTGACATCAAGGGATCGGGCGAAGTTGACGCTGAGGCGCTGAACCGCTTCCACGGCGTCCACTTCGGTGATGAAATCGAATCCGATGACCTCCCCACCCTCGAAGAAGAGGCACCTGCCGAGGCAGAGGCCGAGACCGAGGCTGCCGAAGCCTCAGAAGGAGAAGCAGCCGAGGCTGACGAGGCCGCTGATGATGGTCCCAAGATGAAGTTCCGTGAGGACATGCTGCTCCGAGTCATGGATGCCGCTGGCATCGATGTCGGTCATCGTGATGCATTCGTGGCCTTCGCTGCGGATTACGACCACGACGACAACGGCTACCTCAAGAAGGCTGAACTTGAAGACGCTGCCAAGGCATGGAACGAAGCCAACGCTGAAGGTGGAGAAGAAGCGACTGAAGAGGCTGCTGAAGCATCACCCGAAGAGGCACCTGCTGAAGACGCCCCCGCCGAAGAGGCTGAGGCTGTCGAAGAGAAGGCCTGCCCCATCTGCGGTACGATGAACGCTGCTGACAACGACAAGTGCATGGCGTGTGATTACGACTTCACCCAGTGAAGCTGGTTGATCACGCACCGCTAAGGTCGGTGATGACGAACAGTTGAGCGAAAGCGAGGACGCTGCTCCAACCATTCACGCAGGCAAGACCCACTGAGGCCATTCCTCATGCTCGGGTGAACGGCTGACGATGACAATAACCGGGCGCTTGAGCCCCATGAGCACATCGTTGAGGGGTCGAACGGTGGACGGGGGTATCACGCCGTCTCGGAGATCAACCGCCAACCAAGCCTTCGGGTACTGGTCGGCCCAAGCGTTCAACTCGGCTTCGATGCCGCTGGGCGGGACGCCCTGGCGAACGCTGGCGATGAAACCCCAACCTTCCGGGCACTTTCGCTCCGCGTCCGTCCAAAAGAACACCTTCGGCAGTGCTGGAAGACGAGCCATCTGGTCAATCGCTTCCATTTCAGTGGCGCACACCGGTTGGCCTGGCATGGGCATCGGAAGCGGATAGCGCCAGGTCGGAGACACATCGAGTGGCTCTTTCTGGCGCATGGTACACCGTAGGTGCCGGTGGGTTTGAACTTCACGGATGCTCGTTCATACACGGCATTCTCGCCGTTGGGTATGCTAACCTTCATGCCCTACCGTTGTCGCCTTTGGTGCATGGCCAACGGTTCATCGCCTCCACCGCCTCCTCCCCCGGGCGGTTCCATGTTCGTGATGCTGATGTTCATGATCTTGATGACCGTGCTCATCATGACTCCATCCATCCGGACGTCGCTGGGAACCACGGCTGACCCGATCCTCTCACCGCTGCTGCCGGAAGAGTCGTTTTTCGTCATCACGGTGATGATTTTGGGGATTTTCTCAATGACCCTCAACACCGTGATTCGAAACTTCTTCGTTGATCCCATGGACCAGGCCCACATCGGCCATCGCCAAGGCCAGGTGCGGCAGATGATGAACGAGGCTCGAATGTCCCGGGACCCGATTCTTCAGGAAAAGGCCATGACGCTTCAACAGCAAATGATGCCCGAGCAACTTGAGGTCCAAATGGGTGCCATGAAGCCGATGATGTTCACCATGATCTTCATCATCGGTATCTTTGCGTGGCTGACCACCAAGGTCGAAACCTTCCGTGTTGACTACGTCTCGCTTCCATGGGCGCCAGAGTGGCACCTCCTCGACGGCCGCTTTCTGTTCTTCCCTGCATGGATTTGCTGCTACATCTGCATGAGCGCAGCCTACGGCCGTGCCCTCGACCGCCACATCAAGCTCGCTCGCTACAAGTCCCACCCGCTGGTCGTGTCTGGTGAAGTGCTCAAGGAACCGCTGCTTCATTTGGTGGCCACCAAACCAGCCGCCACCTCCAACCAAGCCAAGAAGCGCCAACAGCGTTCCAAGCGGAGCCAACAACAACGCAAGCGCAACGCCTCTACCCCCAAACCCGCCTCCTCCGATTCATCGGGCGGTGGCGGATTGATGACGGGTATCGCCCTTGAGTGCCCCGAATGTCAGAGCGATGTCATCACGCATGACGGACCGAGAACGAAACGGTGCAACATCTGCTTCCACGAATGGGTGTTGTGAGCATGGTCAACGTGACCGTCTCTGGCCACCCGGGCAGCGGCACCAGCACGCTGGTTCGCGGGTTGATGGATCGATTTGGTTGGACCAGCCTCAACGGCGGCGATGTGTTCCGTGAGGAAGCCAAACGACGTGGCATGTCGCTGGGGGACTTTGGCGAATTGTGCAAGAACGAGTTGGACGTCGACCGCTCGCTCGATGAACTGCTTCGCCAGCGCATGCAAGGCCCTGATGCAGCGAACATTGTGGAATCCCGTCTTGCAGGTTGGTGGGCTTATCGCCTCGAACTCCCCTGCCTCCGCATCTGGTTGGACGTCAGCGACGAGGAACGCGCTCGCCGAGTTTCAGAGCGTGAGGGTCTGGCCTTTGAGGACGCCCTTGAAGCCAACCGTGCGAGAGCCGCTGTCGACGGTGAGCGGTTCATGTTGCTCTATGACTTGGTGCCCGAGGACCCTGAGCCCTACACTCATGTGCTGGACGCTACGACCCTCAATGCAACTCAAATACTGGACCATGTCGTCGCTTTGTTGGAGGAAGCGCCATGACCGTGCACGTTCTTGATGAATCGCCCACCACGGACGCTGCCTTTGGGACGGCTCCTGACGACCGCACGCTGGAACAGCGACTGGCCTCCGGCTTCATCCTGGTCGACAAACCGGCGGGCCCGACCTCCCACCAATTGGCGGCATGGGCCCGTGATTTGTTGGGCCTTGAGCGGCTTGGGCATGGTGGCACCCTCGATCCCTTTGCGACCGGTGTCCTCCCACTCATGACGGGTCGATGCATGAAAATCACCAACAAGATTCTGAAGCATCAAAAGACCTACATCGCCGTCTTCCGATTTCGCACCATGCCCGATATCGAGGAACTCCAAGCCACCATGGCCACCATGACCGGTCGAATCTACAACGTCCCTCCCGAGGTGTCAGCCGTCAAGGTGCAGGTGCGCACCCGTACCATCCACGCCTTCGAGCTGCTGGACACGGACGGTCACGATGCGGTGGCTCGCATCACCTGTGAAGCGGGCACCTACATCCGAACGATGGCCCGTGACATGGGCCTTTTGCTCAACACTCCGGTCTCGCTCAAGGAATTGCGACGTGAAACGTCCGGCATGTTTGACCTGGACCACTGCATTACGATGGACCAACTGGCGGATGCTGTATGGCTCTGGAAGGAATGCGGCCAAGCCGACGCGCTGCACGCCATCATCCACCCCATCGAGAAATTGCTCGTGGACGTGCCACGATGCACCGTCAAGGACAGTGCGGTTGCAGCCCTTTCCTACGGCGCACCGCTGCTTCGACCCGGTTTGGTTTCCATCCCTGCAGGGCTCAAGAAAGGAACAGAACTCCTTGTCACGTCGCTCAAGGAGGAGGCTGTTGGTTTCGTGAAACTCAAGACCGACTCGGATGACATTCCATCGATGGAATCTGGCGAACTTGCACGGCCCAGCATGGTCTTGATGGACACCGAGGTTTACCCTCGCCGCTGGACAACGTCGTCCTGATGCTCACGCTTCGATGTATTCTTCGTAGATGTATTCGTCCGTTTCAATACGGATTTTCAATTGAGACATGGTTCCCACTCCCGCTTTGTCAACCGAAGTTGAACGGCCCCCACGACCTCAAAGCAGGCCGCCCTTCCACGTTTTGGTTATGAAGTTTGAGGGGTAATTCCGCGTTATCCGACACCGGAGTGGCGTTCACGCCAAGGGGTAAAACCTCAACGGGTTCACTCAATTTTCTTGATTTTCGGTGGCATCATGAAGATGATCAAACCCAGAAGGCCAAGGGCAATCACCACGATGCCGATGGAGACGGCTCCGGCAGCAACACCGCCCTCTGCTCCATCGTTGGTGGCGTCTGCCCGTTCGTTGATGGCAACGAGTTCTTCCATGGCATTGTTGGTCTCGTCCCCTTCGGGAATTTCCAACCCTCGGTCCACAACGGCACTGAACCGCAGCACCCTTGCATCCTCTGGGACTTGCCAGTCGCAGCGCACGGATTGCAATTCTCCTGGCTGGATGATGGCAATCGTTTGAACGTCGATGAGCTGCTGGTCGGTCTGGCAGCGTACGGACACCATGGTGGCGTCAGCTTGTCCTTGGTTTCGCACCAAGACGCGCATCGTGATGAGGTCGCCCTGGGTGATGTCATCGGTTCCGAAATCGAGGGATTCGACCATGAGGTCCGGCAGGGCCATGACTTCAAGGTCGATTTCTCGCTCCGTGCAGCTGGTTTGGTCGCACACCGACAGGAGCACGGTGTGGAACCCGACCGTTGGTGGTGTGACCTTGACCACGCTGCTCGTGAGGTCCACGGTGGCCCACGAGCGGTTGGTTGAGGCGGTAACGAGGCCGGGTGAATCGATGTCGCTCCACGTCATGTTGATGACGGTCTCCAACTCATGCTCAACGGGGATGATGGGTGGGAATTCAACGACCACGGGTGGGTCGTCAACAGGGGCAACGTCAACGGTGAACGTTTGACTCCACGTGTTGCCTGCTGGGTCGGTGACCGTGATGCCAATGACCGATTGACCACTGGCCTCAGGGAGCAATCGAAGACGGACATCGCCCTCGGCCAAATCCACGACGACCACCGATTCATCGGTGTTGGTGAAGGCGACGTTGAGGTCTTCGTTGGTGGCTCGGTCATCGCTGCATCGGCTCAGGAACGGCAGAATGATACCGCCGTTGTCCTCACTGAGGAACTGATCGCCAACGCCCTCACAGGACGGGTCCTCGTCGTATTGAATGGCGTAGCCTCCGGAGACATCGACCTGCGTCAGTTCCAATGCAGTGTGGCTTGCGGCACCGTCGGAGTCCCAGGTGAACCAAGCACGAATGCTCACCGTCAGCGAGGTGCTGCCTGGCTGCAAGTAGCCGCCAATGGGCCATTCGTGGGTGAAGGTTCCCAAGGCCATGGGTTCGTTGGAGACGAGCTCGTCGTTGACGAAGACCAACCAGCGTGAGTAGTCAGCATCAATGCCTTCGTTCGACCCAAAGACTCGACCGACGACCGAGAGCGAGGGGTCGTTCACGTCCACCCACACCGACGACAAACAAGCGTCGGTCACGGAGAACCGAAGCTGGTAAGCCTCGCCCTGCGGCAGGAGGGTGTTGGGGGTCATGGCCGCAAATGCACCAAACGAGGTGCCGTCCGAGGAGGTGGCCAACTCCACCGTGATGTTTTGACTCTCACCTTCGCTCAAGGCGTGATGTACCCGGCCCAGGACCTGTTCGGGAGGGTGACTGAACGGCTCGCTCGTCCACTGTCCGGAGGTGCCTTCCACGGTCGGTTTCAATCCGCAGGTGTCGAGGGCGAGGTTGTCGGTGATCCCTTCGTCAAGGTCCAAACCCATCACGGGCATGTCGTGGCCAGAAAATTCGGACGAGGCGTAGGCGACCTCGCCGCCATACCACGGCGTCTGGACGGTGATGTCGAGGCCGACTGCGTCGACCACCAGGCGAGAGTCGTCAACACCGCCGGCTGAGACATAGTCCAGCGTGAAGACCATCTGTGCGATATCGTTCCACGTCCAATCCATCAAACCCGTGATGTTGACGCGGTAGGCGGTGTTGTTGATGTAGTCCACATTACCTTGGGTGTGAGCGAAGGTCTTGAGGAGGTCAAAGCCATCACCGTGTTCCACCGAGATTCGAACGGTGTCTTCGGAGAGAGCGTCGGGAATTTGGAACACACCCACCATGTGGAGTTCGTACATTTGGTAGTTCGAGAGGCCCGTGATGTCGAAGTTCGTGAGTTCGATCTCCGGACCGGTTGACCACGTGCTGGCGCCGTCTGGAGCGCCCGTTGAGTAGTTCGAATTGGTCGGCGAAGTGGACGACCACACCGTCATGGTGTCGAGATTGAGCGGGCGATTGTGGAGCATGGTCAGGCGTTGGTCAGCCACCATGGATTCGGTGTGACTCGCTGCTTCTTGGGTGAACGAGGTCTCAGCGCCGACCGACCAGGATGCAGCATCGGTGAAGCTTCCTTGAGGAAACAGATCAACCGTGCTGGTGCTGTGGACGCTGCGTGCGCCCGTGCTGGAGACCCAAGGAGAAACCGTGAGCAAGAGCAACATCAGCATCAGGGTGAGGGCCTTGTTGGCGGGTCGCATGAGCAAATGGAGGGCTTGGCACTTCTTGAAGCAAAGGGTTCCATGCACCACAGGGGCGGATATCCGTTGTCGTGGATGGCGCATGATTGAAATACCAAGCGCATGAGGCGCTGATACCTCTCATGGCTGTGGTGGTGTAGGGGTTAGCACGGCAGATTGTGGTTCTGCCAGCCCGGGTTCAATTCCCGGCCACGGCCCCATGTTACCCGCAACGGGTGGAGCCTTCGCTGCCGTTTGCTGCGGTGGGGGCTACGACGGCGTCAAAGATCATCGTCGGTGATGTGGTGCCCCATGCGTTCCCCTTTGGTGGCCAAGTAGTCCCGATTCTTTGAGCCAACCCCAACGATCAGCGGGCTGCGGCTCGCCACATCGATGCCGTGTTTCGTGAGTTGAGCCACTTTTTCGGGATTGTTGGTCATCAATTCAACGCGCTCAACGCCGATATCGACCAACATTTTCGCAGCGATGGCGTAGTCCCGCGCATCGGCAGGATGGCCGAGCATGAGGTTCGCATCCAAGGTGTCAGCCCCGGCGTCTTGCAGGTGGTAGGCCTGGATTTTGGCGTGCAAGCCGATGCCGCGTCCTTCTTGACGCAGGTAGAGCAAGGCCCCCCATCCTCGCTCGATGATGGCGTCCAAGGCAGCATGGAGCTGAGGTCCGCAGTCGCATCGGGTGCTGCTGAACACGTCACCGGTCAGGCATTCCGAGTGGACCCGAATCAACACGGGATCGGGTCCTTTCATGTCGCCCAGCGTGAGGGCCACATGGTCAAAGCCAGTCTCTTCTTCGTGAAAGACTTCGATCTTGAACTCTCCACGGGAGGTGGGAAGCCACGCCATGCTGGGCACGTTGTCGTTACTCATGGGGCGCCACCTCAATCACAAAACGAATCTCGCCTTGGTGCTCACCAACGTGAACCAGACGGTGGGGGCCACGACCGATCAGCATCGGCATGTCGTGCAGCGTTTCGGGGTCATCGGCCAGCACTTCCAGCACGGCCCCTTCGGCCAAGCCTTCGAGGGCTTCACGCGTTTTGGCCACAGGGACCGGGCAGAGAAATCCGAGGACATCCAAACGATGGGACGGTTGGAGCCCCTCCGCCTCATCTGCCATGTGGTGGTGCACGCACTCCCATGATTTGAACACGCGCCTACCACCTTGGAAGCGTGGCGTTGGGTGTCCCGTCTCGGGAGAACTTTTCAACAGCCACCCGAAATTGCCCACCATGGCGGCGACGACCACGGCACGTCCCGAAGGAGACCTGTCGTGGAAAGAGGTGGGCGAACTCGGTCTGCGGTACGGCCGCATTCCTCTGGCGCTCATCGTGGTTGAAGCCTTCTATTGGTTTCTCACCATGCCTTCGGACACGCTGGCGGTCATCCAGGTCACCGAGGCTTGGATTTGGAACGAGCTGACGAACCTCTTCTACGGCGAGGGTTCGGCCGTCATCAGCCATCACAACGGTTGGCTGACCCGCATTGATCTGCAGCATCCCAACTTCCCAGGCCCCTACGACAGTGTTGGCCTCTATGTCTCCGATGAGTGCGCCGGTGTCCACGAGATGATTTTCCTTTCCACCTTGGTGATGATGACCGACGGCGTACCTCAGCGTGAGAAACTGAAGGCCGTGGCCGTGATGTGCGGTATCGTCTACGTTCTCAACATCCTCCGACTGGTGGTGTTCTATCCCATCGCCGTTGATGCCTGCATGGAGACGCCCAACGTGCAAGCCTGTTTGACGCCCATGTGGCAGTGGCACGAAGCCGTCTACACCTGGGGCTTCTTGGCGGTCTTGGTTGGCATGTGGTTGGTGTGGTTCATCCGATTTGGCGGTCCCGCTCGCACCCTTGCTGCCACCAAAGACGACCCTTCACCTTGGCGTTTCCAGCGCCGTCGTGTGTGGGAAACCAAGCACAGAGTGCTGCTCGGTGGTGCCCTCCTGCTGTTCGTGCTGGCCATGACCAACATCTCAACGAACCAAGAGGCCATTGACGCCCGTGATACGCTCGCCTTCTGTGAGTTCGCCAGCCAACTTTCGTCCGAATGTGGCGATGCCCAGCAACGCTGGGACGATGCCATCGGGTACGCTTGGTCCTTGTCGGCGCTCGGGCTCGTACTGGGCGTGGGCTCCATGGTGGTGATTGAACGACCGCTTGAAGACGGGACGTGGCCGGTGCACACGGCGAACCATGCTCCTGAAGACGCCGTGGAAGAACCCTCTCGTGTGAAAAGCCACCACGTCAAGAAAAAGGGCTCGTGGAAGCGACGTGAAGAGGAGTGATCACTCCACGATGACAGCGGTCATGTTGGTCCCGTTGAACGGACGCTTTTCGACGGCCTTCATGGCGGTGCCGATCTTGCTGCTGTGGAGGCTGACATAGGTCGATTCTTCGTCGAAGCGAATGGTCCCGATGGCGAGCTCATCGCATCGGAGTTGCTCGAGGAACCACGTGGCAACGTTCAGTGGCGAGCCGGCCTCATCGGGATGCAGCGAGAGTTTCATGGTGACGTAGCCAAAGACATCAGCGGTCTCGCCAAAGTCCTCTTGTCGACGAACAGGGTCTCGGTCAACGCCTTCAGGGAGGTCGGGTGCTTCACTGGCCTGAATGTCAAGGCCGTAGGTGGCCATGATTTTCGAGAGTTGAGGCTCGTCGTCTCGGGAGACAAGGCTCCAGGCTTCACCGGTCCGTCCAATTCGTCCGGTTCGTCCAATGCGGTGAATGAAGGAATCCATGTCGTTGGGGATGTCGTAATTGATGACCAGCGTGATGCCGTCCACGTCAATACCACGAGCAGCAACGTCGGTAGCGATGATGGTCTTGACCTCGCCTTCCTTGAACGAGTTCAGGATGCGTTCACGTTGGTTCTGACTCAGGTCGCCGTGCAAGCCGGCCACGTCAAAGCGGTGTTTCTTGAGGCGTTCAACGGCAAGGTCCACCATGCGCTTGGTGTTGCAGAAGATGATGGTTTGGTCGTCCTCTTCCATCCGAGCAAGCAGACGGCCGAGCACCCAGAGTTTGTTGGAGCGACCAATGCGAACGGAATAGAGGTCGATGGGGGGAACGTCGAGTTCCTCAGCGTTGGTGAGCACGAAATCCGGCTCGTTCATGAATTCATGAGCGGCATCGATGATCTCTTGTGGGAAGGTGGCGGAGAACAGCAGCGTCTGCTCGCGGCCGGTCATGCGCTCAACAATCCACATGATGTCGGGGAAGAACCCCATGTCGAGCATGCGGTCGGCCTCGTCGAGGCAGAAGAGTTGAGGTGAGGCAAGGTCGATGTGGCCTCGCTCGCTCATGTCCATCACACGGCCGGGTGTTCCCACAATGATGTCAACGCCCTTCCCGAGTGTCTTGGCCTGCTTCTCGAGATCGGTGCCGCCGTAGACGGTGAGGATGGTCAAGCCCGTGTCGCCTTGGAGGAGGTTGAATTCTTCAGCAACCTGGTTGGCTAATTCTCGCGTGGGTGCGAGGACGAGGGCTTGCAGGGCGCCGGTGGGTTGGCATCGCTCAAGGATGGGCAAGCCGAAGGCGGCTGTTTTTCCTGAACCGGTTCGTGCCTGTCCGATGACGTCGGTGCCCTGTCGTGCGAGCGGAACGGTGTCTCGCTGCACTTGGGTGGCAAATTCCCAGCCCATGGCGTCGAGGCCGCTTTGGAGGGATTCAGGAAGGTTCCATGCGTCAAATCGGGTTGTTGTGAACATCGGTCTCACCGTTCGCCTCAGGGTTGTTCATTGGCCGCCGAGACGGGGCGACCTCCACAGGATTCTCAGAAGTTTTCGCGGTCGGCGATCTCTTTCTGAAGTTCGCCCATCCAGTACCGGCGAGCGTTCTCGCGGTTGAGTGGTCGGCGCATTTGTCGAACATGCTCAAGGATGTATTGGCGGAATTTGAGGGCCTTGGAGCGGTTCACACCCTTGGGGGTGACGCCGTCCCAGAGTCGGTCAAATTGGAGTGCTTTGTCGTCGAATGGCCTGTCGTCATCCATCTCATACACCTCTTCAGCGACTTGCCGACCGTCCACCTGTTCTTAACGCTGTTGCACGGACACGCCGCCTCAGAAGTAGGGTTCGTCTTCGTCCGCAGGGAAGTCGTCATCGTCATCGTGGTAGCCCATGATTTCGTCTTGTGTGGGTCTTCGCTCTGTCGGTATGGCGGTAGCAGCAGGGGACGGTGGAGCGTCTGGGTCTGGGGAAGGGGTGTGTTGTTCTGGCACGTCCCGAGGGATGGCTTCAGCTGATGTCATGCCGACGCGCTTGCCTTGAGCCATGAGCACCTCCTTGTCAATATCAGGAACGGCCAGCGCAGGCGAGAGTGCAGCGTTCTTCTCGGCCTCGGTGCCCTCCAACATGGCGTCGTAGCGATACTGCATGAGCGTCTCCACGAGCTTCTTGTCCGTCTCGGTTTTCAGCAAGTCATCAACGAGGGCTCGCAGTTCTTCCTCGCCCATGAGTTTGGGGAGCAGTTCAACGCACGCCCGGCGCACCCGAACATCCGAAGAACGAGCACCTGCCAGGATGAGGTCTCGAGCACGGCCGTGGCCACGGTTCAGTCGCTGAATGGTCTTGATGGCGGAGAGGCGCACGTCGGCATCGACGTCAGCAATGGCGCGTTCTGCAAACATGGTCCCCATGCGTACGTCTTGTTGAGCGAGGCGAGGCAGGGACTTCGCCACCGTCTTTCGGACTTGAGCGTCCTCGTCGTTGAGGGCCCAAGAGACGAGGTCCCACACCGCTGAGGTCTTGCGAGAAACGATGGCGCTGATCATCTTGGCTGCTCGGCGTCGCAGGTGGACGTCGGGCTCGAGCAGGAGGGAGTCAACGTGGTCGGCCACGACATCGGGCCATGTTTTGGTCAACGCCTCCAAACCACTCCAGGCGGCTTGACTTCGTTCTTTTGATGGCGAGCGGAGTTCATTTTCAAGGGAGGAGCGAACGCCAGACGGGAAGGTTGGTGCGGCTCGAGCGAGCGCTGCACTGGCCGCCTTGCTCACACCCTCGTGCTCGTCGTCAAGGAGAACCGACAACCAGTCAAACAACTCATCTGAACGACGGACTGCAAACTCGGGAAGGACGTCGAGGGCGGCGATGCGCACCTCAGGTTTCTCGTCCTCGAAGGCCTTGAGCAGCAGGGCGTGTGCGGGACGAATCATGTGCTGGGGTACGTGGCTGAGGCCTCGAACACCGTGTTGTCTCGTCATGGTGAGCGTGTCGTTTTTCCAACGAACATCCCGTTGTTCGAGTGTTCCTTCGGCGAGGGACATGATGTCATCAGGATGGAGCGCACACCACGGCCCCTGAACCGGTTCGTACGACGCATCGGCCTTGGTGGACTGGCTCACCTGAATCGGCTTGCCCGTCCTCGGGTCTCGTGCGATGTACTTCTTGGCCATAAGGGTCCCATGTGCGCGCAATCCTCCATCCATCAAGAAGGTATGCTGATTGAGCCTAGAAAAACTCTTGACGATTTGTATGCAAGAGTGCCGGTTGAATTTGGGTATGTTCCATGCAAACGATTTAGGGGGATGTTGCAGTGGTTGGGGCCATGAGCGATGAAGGATGGACGGTTGAAGCAGCCTTGGCAAAACTACGAGAGGCGTTGGGCGAGAAGGGCATGTCGGTCGACGACATGTTTGCTGCCTTCGACGCCGACAGCGACGGCACCATCAACGGACCTGAGCTCCATTTCGGCATCAAGGACATGTTGGGCGATGTGCTCTCGCCCGCTCACATCTCGGACATCATCGTGGCGTTGGATGCCAACGAGGACAACCGCATCGATCTTGGAGAACTCCGTTCCTCCCTCAGCGAAGAAGAGTGACCGGGGCGTGGCTCCATGTCGTTTCGAGTCTGCATTGCGTGCTATGGGATACGAGTCTATCCCTACATGGGCTTCATGGTTGGCCAGCAATTTGAGTGCCAGGACTGCCAAGAACGCATGGTGATTCCGCTCGAGTTTGATAACGAGGCAGACTACAAGGCCTTCAGAGACGAAATGCTCGCCGATGACGCCTCCGAAGAGTGAGGTTGGCCTCCGTCGGGCGGATGCATGAGCCTTTTTTTGAAGTAACAACTTCGATACCAAAGGGATTTACATCCCTCTC
Organism: Thermoplasmatota archaeon; assembly: GCA_036160375.1. Lineage (GTDB taxonomy): Archaea > Thermoplasmatota > Poseidoniia > Poseidoniales > Poseidoniaceae > Poseidonia. The sequence continues at coordinate 14,476 of JAYYDY010000093.1, forward strand.
TTGTGGTTGTTTCATGAAAAGAGCGACAGCCCTTTTGCTGGTTCTTCTTGTTGCAACCCTCTCCCTCTCCGGCTGCCTTCGAAATGGAAAAGGCGAAACAGGGCCGGTCTACGAGCCGGGACCGTACGGGGTGTTGACCTACGAGAACATCGTCTACGCCAGCGGCCTCGCCCACACGGCAACAAGTTCGGAAGCTGAGCCCGTTTCGTTGAAACTTGACGTTTACTGTCCAGATACGAATTCAACCGACCGACCGGTGCTGATGTTCATCCATGGTGGTGGCTTCAAGGGTGGAGTCAAGCACAAACCCGAAATCGTGGAGATGGGGAACTATTACGCTTCCCGAGGCTGGGTGTACGTCTCCATCGATTACAGGACTGCGGAGGAATTGGGTGACCTCGACGGGAAGTCTCAACAAGAGATCGTTGAGTACTACCGTGGTATCGCTCCACAAGAATGGGTGGAAAACAGCTTCACTGGAGCGGAAAACGAGGAGCAGATCCAAAAAGCCGTCGCGATGTACACGGCTCAGCGAGATGCCAAAGCGGCGCTCCGTTGGATTGTTGCCAACGCAGACACGTACGACATCGATACCAGTGAAATCGCCGTCGGTGGCGCCTCGGCAGGTTCCATCACCACCGTAGCGCTCGGCATTACCGACCTCGGAGATTTCCGAGATGAAATTTCAATCACCGACGATCCAACACTCTCAACGACCAACCTCAACGAAACCTACGAGGTACAGAGTTTGGTCTATTTCTGGGGCTCAAACCTGAAAGTCGAGTTGTATAATTCGGTGTATGATGTCAACCGATACGACGGGGACGACCCTGAATTGTTCATGGCCCATGGGGATGGAAACGACCCGGTCACTCCCTACGAGGGAGCACTGGCTCTCCAGGACATTTACAACTCATTGAACATCCACAACGAACTTGTGACCCTGGAAGGCCACGGGCACGGTGCTTGGAATGCTGTAGTTGATGGAAAAGGCCTGTTTGATTTGTCCTTTGAATTCCTGGTTGAACGACAGAATTTGATGCTTTGATTCTGAAGGGTTGTTCCGGCTTTGGCCCGTGTCTGCACCAAAGGTCAAAAGCCACCGTGAGGACGCAGTGTCATGGCCAACATGGACATCGCCAACCCGAGCGAAGAACACCAAATGTTGCGAGAGATGGTGCGTGAATGGACTCAAGAGCACGTCGAGCCTCAAGCCTTTGAATACGACCGTGATGAGAAGTTCAACCTCGAACTCTTGCGAAGCATGGGCGAACTCGGCTTGTTGGGCATCAGTGCTCCCGAGGAATACGGCGGCGCCGGCTTGGATGCCGTTGCCTGCACCATCGTGCACGAGGAACTCTCGGCCTCCGACCCGGGCTTTGCCCTGGCCTACCTTGCCCACTCCATGCTCTTTGTCAACAACCTGGCCTACAACGGCAACGAGGAGCAGAAGGCTCGCATTCTCCCCAAGGTTTGCTCGGGTGAATGGATCGGCGCCATGGCCATGTCGGAACCCGATGCGGGCACGGACGTCCTCGGCTTGTCCACCTCCGCCGTTCAGCGAGACGATGGTTCGTGGGTCATCAACGGCCGAAAAATGTGGATCACCAACGGTTGCATTGACGAAGACGGCACACCTGCCGACGTGGTTTGGGTCTACGCTCGAACCGGTGAAGACGAGCGAGGTCGCGTGCAGATGTCGACGTTCCTCGTTGAGGCCGGCATGCCTGGCTACAGCGTGGGTCAGAAGATCTACGACAAGACCGGAATGCGTGCTTCCAACACCGCCGAACTCGTCTTTGACGACTGCATCGTGCCTGCCGGTAACTTGGTCGGCGGCGTCGGTGAATCGCTCATTCACATGATGGGCAACCTCGAACTGGAGCGCTTGACGCTGGCCGCCATGGCCCTCGGCATCGGTCGCCGTGCGCTCGACGAAATGAACCGCTACGCCACCGACCGAACCGCCTTTGGATCCCCCATTCGAGACTTCGGTCAAATCCAGCGCTACATCGGTGAGAGCTGGGCCAAGTACCGCGCCATGCGGGCCTACATCTACGACACGGCCAACAACCTGACCATCGGTTCAGCCGGCCAGCGCCTCGACTCTGATGGCGTGAAACTCTTCGCCACGACGGCGGCCAAGGAAATCGCCGATGCAGCCATGCAGGTCATGGGTGGCTACGGCTACGTCGGTGAATACCACGTGGAGCGCCTCTGGCGAGACGCCAAACTCCTCGAAATCGGCGGTGGAACGCTCGAGTCCCACCAGAAGAACATCACGCGGGACCTGTTCAAAGACGGCGACGCTGTCAACCGATGATGTCGCTTTCCTCGTTTGGGGTCAGGACATCTTTCGTCGTTCGCCACGCACTGGCGACCAAACTCGATGAGACCAACACGGCCACAGCGATGGCCGTGCCCCATGTCCACACGCTTGACATCGTAGAGATGGTGTCATTGGACAACAGGAGCGCCATCACCGTCGTGATGCCGACGGCCAAGCCGGTCTGAATCAACATGGGCTTCGAAACACGAAGGAAGGGAGCGGTCTTGCCGATTTGATGCAAGACAAACATCACCCATGAACCCGCACCCAATCCCCAAACTGGAATTTCTGCCGGGTAACTCGAGAACACCATCACTTCGTTTGAGGCGAGGTATCGGTCAAGACCCGTGAGCAAAACCACCCACACGAGCGATGCACCGAGGAGACTGAGGGCGGCTGTCATCCCTCGAGAGGTGGTAGCAGGTACCTTTTCACTCGCTGATGTGGACAGGGGTTCCTTCAACTGCCGATTGGCTTTTTCTTCAATGGCCAGTGCCTTGTAGGTCTGTTCGAGTTGGTCGACACGGGTTGAAAGTGCGTGCATGTGGTCGACCAAGTCCACCAAGATGTCGTGTTCTTCGGCCATGAGGGCCATGCGTTCTTCCTCAAACTCTGGAAGTGTGATCATGGCTGGCGTCAATGGAATGTGCCCGTCCTCTTTGAGTTCGGCCTTCGTGTCCTCAATTTTCTTCGTGAGTTGCTCGTCTTTCTTCTCCCGACGTGCCTCTTTTGCATCAGCCACCGCCTTGGTGGTTTTTGCAGCGGCCTCTTTGCTGGCATCTGCAACTTTGCCGGCGGCTTCCCTGCTGGCGTCTGCTACTTTCGCCGCTGCGGTCTTGGTGGCTTGTGCGGCTTGCTTGGACAATTCGGCAATCTTGTTGCCGGTCATTCCCAAGCGGTCAGCAAGCGTCTTGGGCGGGTCCCGAGGTGAAAGCGGGTCTTCGGCCATGTTGCCATGAGGGATGCGGTTTGATGTCAAACCTTCGCCGTTCAGTATTCAACGGGCACCGGGTCGAGAATACGCCACAAATACCACGCGGCTGCGGTCCGGTAGGGGCGCCAACGCTCGGCGATTGCCCCAACCGCTTCTTTGGTTTCAGCTTCCTGGACCAACCGCTGTGTCCCACGGATGAGGCCAATGTCGCCCAGGCTGAAGACGTCGGGGCGAAGGAAGTGGAACATCAGCAGCATTTCAGCTGTCCATGGACCGATGCCTCGAAACTTCACCAGGTGTTTCATGATGGCCTCGTCACTCATGTCGTCCCACGGTTGATTGAGCAATTCCTCTGCCTGTTCGGCCAGTCCGTGGATGTAGCTGGCTTTGGGTCGGGTGACACCGCACGCTGCGATGCTTGGTTGGTCAGTCTTCAGCACCGCCTCCGGGGTGACCTCGCCAAGATGGTCCACGAGCCGTCCCCAAATGGCGTCGGCTGCCAGAACGGAGATTTGTTGGCCCACGATGGAGCGAACCAAGGTTTGGAACAGGTCGTCTCGGCTGGTGATGCCGTCTGGACCAAACTCCTCTACGACGGGGCCAAGCAAGTCGTCTTTGGCAAGAAATTCATGAGCACTTTCCCACCAAACCGGAATTCGTCCGCTCATGGTGGTTGTTTTGGGGGTGAGGTTTTCAACACGCGCTTCAAGCCTGCACCATGCGAGACACCCTGATGGCCTACCTCGGTCTCAAAGATGTGCTGCGGCAAGGCTGGGTCAACGCCGGTGTGGAGGCGCCCGAATCCGTCGCCGCCCACTCCTGGGGCATGGCGGTGCTCGCGCTGAAACTCTGCCCGGAGGACCTGAGCCTCGAGCACGTGCTGAAACTTTGCTTGGTTCACGACCTTCCTGAGGTCATCGTCGGCGATCTGACGCCCGCTGACGACCGGTCGACCAAAGCAGCCGATGAACGAGCCGCCATGCAGGAACTTGCACCGGAGTGGGTGGCCTTGTTCGACGAATACGAACAGCAATCAACGCCGGAAGCCGTCTTCGTGCGTTCGCTCGACAAGTTGGACATGGCGCTCCAGGCCCAGGTCTACATGGCACGGACCGACCTTGACCTCCATCAGTTCATCGAGAGCGCCCGCAAGACGCTGGGCGACCACGACCTGCTTCGCTGAAGGCAAAGCCGACAAGAACAAAAAGCGGAACCGCTCCGACCGGCTTACACAGCCCGATAGTGTAGGGGTCCATCATGGTGGGTTTTGGTCCCGCCGACCTCGGTTCGAATCCGAGTCGGGCTACTTCTACTCCATCCACATCATACGTCCACGTGGCGTGAACAACACGAAGGAATGGCCCGTTACCATTGCCGCCCAAAAGAGCAAGCCAAGAATTGCGTCGATTTGGAAACCAAGTTCAATGATTTGTCCAATCCCACCAAGTGTGCCTAACACACTCAGCACGGCACAGGCAACAAAAGCAGCAAAATTACGCCGTATGGCTCCGATGCCAGCAATCGCGAGTGCAAGGCCGAACAAGCCCACGAGGATTGAGAAGATGATTACACCCGCACCAAGGCCCGTTCCAGAGCCAATGTCGGATTCAACACCAGAAAGTTGCGAACCAAAGAACACGCCAACAAGGCTGACGAGCATAACGCCGAACCCAACGATGGTGATCACGAGCCCCATTGTCCATCGCAGGGCAGCGCCACCTCCAACAGGAGGGCCGTACATTTCCGGGTCCACTTCTTCTGCGGTAGCATCGATGTTCCACTCAAATTCACCTTCGCAATAAGGGCAAGCAAATTCACCGGAGGCATCGTCCTCAAGTTCAATTTCTTCCTCACAATGCGGGCAGAGAATCTCAACCATGGCCCAGAGATTGCATCAAAGGAGATATTCCTTTCCCCTGCGCCGTCCAAACGAATACGCATCTTCATGAACGGCATGCCTGTGCATTTGGATACAGGTGAAACAATGATTCAGACCATTGGCGTGATTGGTGCAGGACAAATGGGTAACGGTATCGCACAGGTGGCCGCATGTGCGGGCTACGACGTCGTGATGATCGACATCAAAGACGAGTACGTCGAGAAGGGGCTGGCAACCATTCAATTCTCGCTTGGGAAACTTGTGAGCAAGGAGCGCATGACTCAAGAGGACGCTGACGCAGCCCTCGGCCGCATCACGACGGGCACCGACCGAAGCCTGTGTGCAGAGTGCGACCTCGTGGTGGAAGCGGTGCCCGAGATTCTCTCGCTGAAGCAGGAGATCTTCACCGAACTTGACAGCCTGTGCAAGCCAGAAACCATTCTGGCGTCCAACACCTCCTCCATCTCCATCACCACCATCGCCGCTTCCACGCAGCGACCCGAGAAGGTCATCGGAATGCACTTCATGAACCCGGTGCCCATCATGAAACTCGTTGAAATCATCAACGGCGCAGACACCAGCGAAGCGACGAACACCGCCGTGGTGGAAGCCGCTGAAACGATGGGCAAGACCGCCCTTTCCTGCAACGACGCCCCTGGCTTTGTATCAAACCGCATCCTCTGCCCGATGATTAACGAAGCCATCCTCACGCTTCAGGAGGGCGTGGCCGAGCCCGAAGCCATCGACGGCATCATGAAACTCGGCATGAACCACCCCATCGGTCCGTTGGCCCTGTCGGATTTGATCGGCAACGACACGGTCCTTCACATCATGAATGTCCTCTACGAAGGCTTCGGCACGGAGAAGTACGCACCAGCCCCGCTGCTGGTTCAGATGGTTGATGAAGGGAAACTCGGCCGAAAGTCCGGGCAAGGGTTCTACACCTACTGAGGTGGGTTCGTGGGCGAACTCAACGGCCAAACCTACCTTGTCACCGGTGCCTCGAAAGGCATCGGTCGCTCTATTTCCCTTGAACTGGCGAACCACGGAGCTCGTGTTATTCTTCTCTCGAGGGCAAGCAGGGAACTCGACCAAACCCTTGCCGACGTCCAATCCTCCGCTCCATCGTCTTTCGCTGTGGCGTGCGACCTTGGCGAGGCTTCCTCCATCGATACGGCTGTCCGCCATATTCTCGCCGAGGTCAGCGAACTCCACGGGTTGGTGCACAACGCCGGCGACATTCATCCCATCAAGCCGCTGTTCGGTGCGGACACCGCTGACTGGACGCGCTCCATGATGGTCAACCTCGTCGGGGTGCAGCATCTCACGCAGGCACTTGGGTCGGCGCTCCAAGGCGAACACCGTACTCGGGTCACCACCATTTCAAGCGGCGCAGCGCTTCGCCCGTTGGCGTCGTGGTCGGCCTACTGCACGGCGAAGGCGGGCCTGGACATGTGGACGCGCTGCCTCGCCGAGGAAGGTGGGCAACACAACATCACGGCCGTCTCGGTCGCACCCGGCATTGTCGATACGGGAATGCAAACAGCCATTCGCTCGGCTGCACCTGAAGACTTCCCGCTGCTCGACAACTTCGTCGGCTACCACGAGAACGGTGATTTGTCCGATGCGAACACCGTCGCCAAGGCCCTCTACGGTCTCATTACTGCGCACACGGAAGCACAGTCAGGTCAGCGTTTTGATGTCAGGGATTTGTAGGAATTCAAGCCTGTTTGGGCGAAGGGTGATAAGCCAACACCCAGACAGCGGCCTTGAGGGATACCATGCCAGGCACCGACCGTGTTGAGATTCGAACGTTGAAAGTTGGACGATTTTGCGTCGTTGACGACGAAGCCTACAAGATTCTGAGCATCTCGAAGTCCAAGCCCGGAAAGCACGGTTCCGCCAAGGCTCGCCTCTCGCTTGAGAGCATCTTCACCGGCAAGAAAATCTCCCACGTTGGCACCGTAACCGATTCCATCAACGTCCCCATGATCGAAAAGGGCACGGCCACGGTCACCCACATCGAAGGAGAGGAAGTTCACGCTATGAACGACCGAGACTACTCCATGATGATCCTCCCCATGCCTTCGGCAGAATCGGGCATGAACATTGACGCAGGCCAGAAGATCATGTGGCAGGAAGCCCTTGGCCGCTACATCATCATCCGAGACCACTGATGGCGTTTCCACGGTCGGAGGCAATCCGGCCCTGTTCCCTCCTGTGGCGGGTATGAATTCATAAGGTGATTGAGCCATGCTACCTCATGGAAGGGGCAACAGCGACGATTGAGAACGACCAACGAGTCCGTGGGTATTGTGCCTACGATTGGGGAAAAAGTGCGTTTGAGACTTCGGTGACCACCGCCATCTTCCCGGCCTGGTTCGCTTACCTGTTTGCCGAGGCCAACGGCATCTCCACGAAACTTCTGGGCAGCGAATGGACGGCCGACGCCATGTACTCGGCCGCCGTGATGATCGGTGCGCTGCTCGTGGCCATTTGTGCTCCTTCGCTGGGTGTCATCGCTGACCGTCGCATGATCAAGATGTGGTGGCTCAAAATTCTCACCATCTTGGGCTCGGTCTCTTGTTTCCTTCTCGCCCTCTCTCCCTACCTCGGCGTATCTGCGGGATGGATATGGGCGCTCATCATGTTCATGATGGCCAACGTTGGTCTCAACGGTGCTGGCGTGTTCTACAATGCGCTCCTCCCACACATGGGTGATGACTCCGAAATGGACGCCATTTCCAACAAAGCGTTCGCTGCTGGCTACCTCGGCGGTGGCCTGCTGCTCGTGGTGCACCTCGCCATGGTCATGACGCTTGACGGCGGCTGGGTGATTCCCTTCGCCATGGCCACCTCGGGTCTTTGGTGGCTGGGCTTCGCTCAGATGACCTTCCGCATGGTGCCTGAGCCTCACATCGAGAACGAGATGGAACCCATGGGCATGGTCGCTTCCACCAAGATGGCACTGGGCGAGGTCAAAGCCACGCTATCGGACATCAAGAGTTTCCGAACCTTGTTTTTCTACATGCTCGCTTACTTCTGTTTCATTGACGGCATCAACTCCGTGACCGCCCTTGCCGGCGTGTTCGGTATCGTGGTGCTCGGCTTGACCACCACCGGTCTCATCTTGACCATCCTCATCATCCAGTTCGTGGCGGCACCTGCGGCCATCGGCTTCACCAAGCTGGCCGAGAAGTGGGGCACAAAAGGGGCCCTCCAGTTCTCCCTGGTCTGCTGGTGTTTCGTCATCGTTGGTGCGCTCTCCTTTGCTCCCTTGGAACTTGAGAACCACGACGAGTACGACATGCAGTACACCTTCAACGAAGAGACAGGGATGTACGACGCCATCGCCCGAGAAGGTGTGAACCCCATCGCAGCGCTCCCAGATGACGATGAACAACAGTGGGCGCTCGAGCACGAAGCCATTCTGCCTGTCCAACAGAACGAGGACTACAAGAGCGGTTATGCCGTTGAATGGGCCGCTGACAGCGACGGGCCCGTGAACGTTAGCGTCACTTTGACGGCGGAGGCGTTGGCGGCGCTTGAGGCCACCATGGACGAATCGCGGTTCTCTTACAGCATTGAAGGCGGCGAATTCGCCGACACCACCGGTCTGGGTGTGAACCATCCCACCAGCCTCGGCGACGGCATGTTGGATTTCATTCCAAAGACCGCTCGTGCATTGGTGTGGGCGCCGTTGGGCATGTCCGTCTTCTTCCAGTTCTTGTTGCTGGGTGTCTTTGGCGGAGCGCTCCTCGGCGGCTCCCAAGGGCTGGCTCGCTCCATGTTTGGTCAGATGGTTCCTGAAACCCGCTCGGCTGAGTTCTTCGGCTTCTTTGGCTTCTTTGGCAAGGTTGCTGCGCTGCTCGGTCCGCTGATCTACTCGGTCATGACCGTCTGGTTTGACTCGCGTGTCGGGATTTTCGCCATCTCGCTGCTCATCGTGGCCGGTGCCATCATGCTACGCAAAGTCGATGTCGAGGACGGTATTGCCGTTGCACGTGCAGAAGACGAACGCAACCGGCAAATGGACAGCGCCACGGCTTGAGCATCGGAACGGTCATGAAGTGCCTCACCAACCCAAGGCCACGGCGCTGATGCGTCGCGGGTGGTTGTGATGTCCAACACAGATGTTCCGGGTGAAAAAACCGTCCAAAAATCGGCGTACCGTCAACCGGTCACGCCCGAGGGCCTGAAGGCCATCGAAGCCGGCACGCTCACCTGGCTCGACGACGAGATGTACAACAACCTCAACACCGGTGTGCTCGAGCAATACCTTGAGGAAAAGAACCTTGAGGAATCCTTTGAGGTCTCCCACTGGAACACACCCAAAGTCCTCATCGGCATCGGTATTGGTGCGGTGTTTTCGGGTGTCACGGCCTACATCGGTCTCAAACTCGGGTTGGCCATCTCCGCCGCGTGGTACATCGCTTACCTGCTCGGTATGGCCTTGAAGTGGTCGCCGTCTGAAGTCAACATTGCGACGTCGGCAACCACCGGTGCAACCCACGCTTCGACCGGGTTCATCTTTACCTTCCCAGCCATTTTCCTCCTGGCCAGTCAACCGGCCTATGCGTTAGCCGACGGGCCGTTGGTAACGCTGGAAGACGGAGAAGCGTTCACGCTGGCCTTCATCGGTATCGTGGCCTCGATGTTTGCCGGATTCCTCGGCGTGATGTACTTCATCATCTTCAGACGTGTTTGGCTGGTTGAAGACCCGCTCCCACTCCCCGGCTTTGAAGCCACCCTCAAGATGCTGGACATCTCTTCTGACGTCAGCACCGGTGCGGTGGAACACGCCCGTGATTCCCTGAAAACCATCGGGGTGTGGACCGTCGTGACGATGGTCGGCCTCTTCCTCGTCGAGTACCCGCTGATTTGGCTGAACGACCGCAAGGTTGCTCTGCTGGATTTCATCGCTGAATCGGTGCACTACGGCGACATTGGCTTGGCCAGTTTTTACTCTCATGGAAAGATTCACCAGCCCTCCGGCACCGTGGACGGCATCTCGCTCAAGCAAACGCACTGGTCTGAGGAATCCGCGTGGAACCCCTTCGCCTACACCTACATCGGCGTGGCGTTGACACCGTCGATGTTCGCCATCGGTTGGTTCATGAAAGCCCGTGTCGCTTTCCTTGTGAACCTGGGAACCATTGTGGGTTGGTTCTTCCTCGTGCCGTTGGCCGTGTTCATGAACGTCCCGATTTACGACGCCACTCAGCAAGCTAACATCCCCATTCAGGACTACGCCAGCGGTGGCTCTGCACCGCTCCAGATGATCGCTTTCGCCAAGACTGTCCGAACCATCGCCATCGGTGCCATCGTCGGCGGTGGTATGTTCGGCCTTGCCAAGATGTGGCGCACCTTCGCCAACATCTTCACGGACATCGGTGCAGCGTTCAAGGGCGACGGCAGCCAAGAATACATGGAAGGCAAGGGTTGGTACGAATGGCCGCTCAAGCACATTCCCATCTTCATGGGCGTGACCTTCTTTGCCATGATCATCATCTTCTCCATCGGCGGTTTCTCGCCGCTCTCGGCGTTGGTCTTCGCCTCCGTGCTGATTCTCACGACCTTCATGCTGGGTGCCATCGCCGTTCGTGTCATGGGTGAAACCGGCATTGAACCCGTTTCGGGAACGTCGTTCATCGTGCTGTTGATGCTGCTCGGCGTGTTCCTCAATGCCCAAGATCTGCTCGAACTCAACACGCAAGACGCCGTCCTCCTCGGCTTGGTCGGCACCACCGTGTTTGGCTCGGCCATTTCCATGTCCGGAACCGTGATTGGCGATTACAAAAACAGCCTTTACATCGGTAACCGACCCTATCACATTTCGAAAGGGAACATCATGGGCGTTGTCCCTGGCGCCATTATCGGTGCGGGTGTGGCGATTTTCCTCTCCATCCAACTGGCCGAAGGCCGCATTCAACTCATCGCACCCCAGGCCAACGCTTTCGCCACCTTCTCGGTGATTTTCGCTGAAGGTCAGGGCGACCTCGTCCTGCTGGCTCTCGGCTTCCTGCTCGGGATGTTCGTTGAATGGGCCACCGGCATGGGCACCTCCTTTGGCCTTGGCATGTACCTCGACGTGCCGCACACGCTACCGATGCTGATTGGCGGTGTGGCTCGAGACCGCTGGGAGGACAAGAAACTTCAGCCCCGCATCGACGCACTCAAGGAAAAGGAAGGCACCACCGTGGCCGAGAAACAACGTGCACTGATCTTGCTGAGCACCTTCATGGTGGCTGCCGGCTTGCTGACTGGAGAAGCGTTCTTCGGCACCGAATCAAGCATCCTCTCCTTTGTCGATTCGTTGTGGTACGATGACAACGGTGCACGAACCGTGATGGGCATCGAGAACTTCGCCGATTCAGGGGCTTGGTACGCCATTCGTATGGCCAGCCTGATTCTCATCAACGTCGCCGTCGGCGCCGCTATTTACCTGCTCTTCAAGCGGGCTGGTGTCATCGGTGGCGACAGCAAGGCCGCTGAAGCCTGAGCGTGAGGGCATGTCAACCTCCAGCACACCTGGCTGGGTTTGGGGGCTTCTCGTCGCAGCTGTCGTAGGTGTCTCAAGTGCTGGTGCGCTGTTCCAGCACGTTGATGCCGTTCCACCGCTCCTGCGCGCATCCTGGCGCCTCCAACTGACAGCCATCGTGCTCCTGCCGTTCTTTCTCTATCAACTGAGCACCATCACACCCGAGGTAGCCAACCAATTTCTGACCAGACGAACATGGGTGTTGTTGTCAGCGAGCGGGGTCGCGCTCGCAGCCCACTTTGGTGCTTGGGTGGCCAGTTTGGACCAGACCACGCTGACGCACTCGCTGTTGTTCGTGACGGCACACCCGTTGGTGATCGTCATCGGCATGGCCATGCTTGCATCATCGGTAGGTGCCGTTCGCTCACCGCGTCGCAACGAAGCCTTTGGTGCGCTCATCTGTTTCATCGGTGCGGCCATCACCCTGCTCGATACCGGTTCCCAGCAAGGCGACCAAACAGTGACGGTGCTGGGAGACCTGCTGGCTTTTGGCGGTGCCGTGTTCGTCGTGGGGTACATTGTCGTTGGGCGTATCTTACGGACATGGCTTCCGATTTTCCTCTACGCGTATCCGGTCACCCTCATCGCAGCGCTGCTTCTTCTTCCGCTTTCATATGCGTTGGAACCAAGTTTTGCTGAATTCGGTGTTCTTGGCTGGACGGACGCTGAGTTCTTTGGTTGGTTTTTGCTGCTGGCCTTGGTGGCAGGCTTGCTGGGACACACCGGGTTGAACACCTGCCTGCGCTACATTTCGCCACTCGTTGTTTCGGTCTCGGTCACCCTTGAACCGGTGTTGGGCTCCATCATTGGCTGGTTGTTCTTTGATTCAGGTGTTCCTGGGAGGTGGACCTGGTTGGGTGGCATGGTGCTCATGGCCGGCCTGCTGACGGTGGTGGTCGCTGGTGAGCAAGCCTCGCAGGAAGCGAACAATCAAAACGAACCGGCCTGAGGAAGCCACATGACTCCCGAGCGTGGATGGTTGTTGCTCACCAACGACGACGGCATTGAGGCCATTGGGTTTGAATTGCTGGTCAAAGCGCTTCACCAAGCGGGCTACCCGCTGGCCGTGTTGGCCCCGTCTGGTAATCATTCGGCCACGGGAATGCGAATCAACCTCATGAAGCCGATGGCCTTTCGAGGCCGTGAAGATTTGGTTTCCAAGTGGGGGCTTGACCCTCACGGCGCCCCCGTGCATTTGTTCGAATTGGACGGAACGCCGTGCGACACGATGATCGTCGCCCTCGACGGCGGATTGAACCACCTTGTCCCCGGGGTCCATCCACAGTTGGTGGTGTCGGGTGTCAACCTTGGACCGAACCTCTCGCAGGATTCGTACCACAGCGGGACGATGGGGGCTGCACGTGAAGCGGGCCTCTACGGTGTACCGGCCATCGCTGCTTCGTTCACGTCCTTTGACCCACAAGGCATGGACCGTGCGGTTGATGCAACGCTCGAGGCCGTGGCGAAAGCCACCGCGGTCCTGCCTGTCAGGGCCCCCAACCTCGGTCGGCCGAACGGCGCTTTGGACACTGGCTACTTTACTGCGTGGCCCGAACCGACCACCGATGACCGTTGGCTGGCCAACCCCGAGGGAGCCTTGTTGGAAGCCTTCACCAACGGTGACCTCATGCTCAACGTGAACGCTCCGGGAACGTGGAACGGAACGTGGGCCAGCACACGCCTCGGTGTTCGATGGTACCGTAACGCGGTTCACTTTGCCGACACCAACGAGGATTCCACGGCCACGTTCACCATCGGGGCCGCCTCGGTCGACCACGCTCCCGTCCCTGCCGGTGATTGCGATGCGGTTGAGGAAGACAAAGCCAGTCTCTCGTCCTTGGCTGTTTGGCCTCAGAGCCATCCGTTTGCGCTGGATGAAGACCTCTTGGCGCACGGGTTGGAGAACACCGTTGATGGTTGGCCAAGGTGGCTCATCAACGATTGATGTTGACGCCCTCATCGAGGAGGAAATGGACGATGGCAATCGCCATGTGTCCTTGGAGCCATTGACCCCCAAGCGAGCGATGAATGATACGGTCGCCGACGATGTCGCCCAGAGGTTGGTCGTCGCTGAGAATGAAATTGATCGCCGTCTCATGGGGCTGGCTCTCTTTGGGCAGCATGGCGCCCTCGGACCAGAGGCGGGGTGCATCGGCATCGAGCACTACGGTCGGGCCGTCTTGCCATTCACGCATGGTCGTTGAGAGGTCGCCACCGCTGTGTGTGATGCCGACCGTGATGGGCTGCCAGTGACCAATGGGCGGGAGAGGGGTAGCGATGACTTTGCCGACGGTTCCCGCTATAGAACGCTCATCAGCATGGAGGCCTTTGAGTTCTGCACCGTTGAATTTGATACGTCGAGGTGGGCCCGGGCCGCCCAGAAGATGGAGGACCACCTCCGTGTTGGTTCGAAGCCCGTGACTGGTGAGCAATCCGGCCATCAGCGCCCGGACAACGACGTCCATGCGTCCGCCCGCACCGGCCAAATCGTTCAGCGGAAGTTTTCCCTTTGACATCGCACGGTGGCCCACCACCGCAAAGCGCCGCATGCTCACGCCTCCATGCCCCGTTCAACCAGGGTTTGGACGGCATCGTTGAGATCGTTGGAGGTTTGAAGAACAAAGTGTGCGCCTTGTTGGTCAACGAGATAGCCTCGAGGCTTTCCATCGACGCCGAGGTCTTCGAGTCGGTTGGCCACCACGGCCGTCATGCCTGCTTTCTGAATCTGAGCGTAGGCTCGGTGAATCAGGTCGGTCTGCTTGATGCCGGATTCGAGCTTGAAGCCGATGCGAACCGTACCGCTGCAGGCTTCTTTGAGTTCCATGATGTGTTTGGGGCTCTCGGCCAGTGGAAGATTGAGCGTGCCTTGTTGGCTGGCCAGCTTTCCTTCGGCGGGGTTCTCGACCACGTAGTCGAGCACCGCAGCGGCGTGAACCCATGCATCGATGGGGTCGTTGGTCAGGGCCAAGCACTCCTTGAGCATGCGTTCAGGTGTCGGGCACGAAAGGACGAGTGGAAGCCATGAGGGCGCCGGGGCTGTGGTGAGCCCCGCCACGCACGTCACGTCGTGTCCGTGCTTGTAGAGGTGGTCGGCCATGGCCCAGCCCGTGCTTCCCGAGCTGGTGTTCTGAATGAAACGGACATCGTCGACCGGCGATTGGGTGGCGCCGAGGGTGATGACGACGTTTCTTCGCTTGGGTCGTCCCTTGTTGACAAGGTGGGCCAGTGTAGCGACGATGTGGTCCACATCAGGCGTTTTTCGCTTACCCTCCTCGTTCGGGCCCCAAAGGACCTCAACACCTTGGTCTCGAATCTGGGCTACGATGTCGTCCGTGACCGGGTCGTTGGCCAAATCGACGTGCATGCTGGGCACCATCATCGTCGGCGTTTGACGAGACCGTGCCACGGAGAGGGCCATCATCAACGGGCCGTGCTGTAGGCCGTGAAGGTGGCTGGCCATGACGTCCCGTGTCGCCGGTGCAACCAAGACCGCATCCGCTTCATTGAGCGCCGTCAAGTCGCCGTCCCAGTCGGTGATGACCTCGGCTTGCGACGCCCAGCGAACCGCCAAGGGCGTGATGATACGTTGTGCGGATGGCGTCATGATGACGGTCAAGAGGGCACCTTCCCTCCGGAGGGCTCGAGCAAGACGGACGGTTTCGACGGCAGCAATGCCGCCCGTTACACCGAGCACCACCTTGCATCCGACCAGCGAAGTGCCGGTCGGTTCAACGTCGGTGTCCCGGAGGGCCATGGTGCGGGGAACCTGCTGACCGTCAAGACACCTTCGCTTGGGGCCGTGCGGCAAAACAAATCATTCAAATGCACTCGGCCCGAGGCAAAATCGTGGCCAGCAACCGTGCGGATGAGATGGTGCTGGCAGGCGCTGCCCCCACCCCGGCTCCCGGAAGTGACCCGGTAGCCCATGTTCACCGTGGGACCAGTTTCATTGTCCTCGTCGACGGGGCCATCGTGGTGTTTTCTGCCTACTTGCTCATCGGGGCGCTTTTTTCCGGCATCGTGGTGGATCTGCTGCTCGGTGGTTTGATGCTCTCAACCCTGCTTATCTATGCAGGCTACAGAAATCGCAAACCCTGGGCGTATTGGCCCAGCGTCGGTATCTTGGTGCTGGCCTGTTTGGTGTTTATCGCCAACGCCCTGTATTCCCTCGTCCTCCTCCTCGCTGGTGGCTTCGTGTCCAACCTGTTGTTTGTGGCCCTTTTTGCCTGGGCTGCCCTCGGTTCGGGTCGCCGTGCTCTCTTCCACTGGCATCCCGGCTACCGTGCCGGCTACCTTCGCAAAGGTCCCCTCTCGGATTTCAATCTCGAGGATGGCGAAATGTTGGCGGCCTGTCCATCGTGCCTGGCCGTTCTTGCGATTCGACCAACGATGCTCGGGGACGCTGACCGGTGTCCACACTGTGGCGGTGCGTTGGTCAGCCAGTCCCTCATCAACAAGTACAACGACGAAGAGGCCTGAGTCACAAAGGTCGCTTCCGTGCGAAGGAGGCTTCTTGAAGGGAAGCGCTCACGCACCCCTTGAGGAGGCACACCCATGTCATCGGTTCAAGAGCGACTCCAACAACTGTTGGACGGCGAACTTGATCCCTCGGAAATCGCCGACGACCCCACGCTGGTGAGCCTCGCTGACCGCCTTTACGGCATCAAAATCGCCGCTGTTCAACCGGTGAAAGCCCGAGACGCACAGGATTTGCTCGGCGGTGCCGCTCCGGTGACGGAAGTGGCCCCTCCCACCGACATGCTGGTCGAGGTCATTGGCACGGTGGGCGCACCCGCTGTGGCAGCACCGGTCCCTCTGCCCGTGCCAGAGGTGCAACTGGACCTTCCTCCTGTCCCAGCAGGAAAAAAGAGCCCCGTTCGCTTTGTCTTCCTCGGGGGTTTGCTGGTTGTCGTGCTCAACCTGTTCGGTGTGTTCTCGTCGTTGTTCAACAGCACGTGCGAGCCGAACGTTTGCCGTGGCCCTGAACAAACCCGATTGAACCTTATGAGCCCGCACCTCATTGGGGAATCTGACGGGTGGTCCTACTCACTGCTTTCCGAGAGCATGAACGGCGTGGGCGGCGTCGCCGGTGGTATCGGTATTCCCGACATCGTCGCGCTGGTCGTCCTCATCGGTGGTTTCCTCTGGATGCGCAGGAAGTGAATCCTCGTGTCACCCGACGGCTGGTTGTCGGAGTCCATTGCTTATGTTGGCATGATGTGCATTTTGCTGGCCTTTCTCCTTGAGACCCGAAACATCCTGCACAGCAAGCAACCAAGCTACCTCATTTTGATGGCGGTTGGTTCCGGCCTGCTCGGTGTTCGTGCCTTCCTCATCGACGAATGGGCGTTTTTGGTGCTTGAAGTCGTGTGGTGCGGTGCTGCCGTGCTCGCCTTGATGTCGCTGGGGAAGTCCATTGCTTCGGCCGATGAAGAAGCGTCATCTTGATGAAAAGGAAGTCCGCCCCAACATCATGGGCAACCGCAAAGCAAAGCGAGGCATTCCCTCGAAGAGCGAGAATTTCAACGAGTGGTACCCGTTCATCGTGGAAGCCGCTGAGCTGGTTGACAAGCGCTATCCGATCAAGGGCATGGACGTTTGGCGCCCTTACGGCTGGAAGACGATGAAACTCATCGACAGCCTGACGCATGCCGAGATGGAACGGACCAACCACGAGGAAGTGAATTTTCCCTTACTTATTCCTGAAAACCTGCTGGAAAAGGAAAACGCCCTCGTGGCTCGCTTGAAGCGAGCTCGTGAAGAAGGCGTTGACCCCGACGACCTTCGGGATGAAGACGAAGAAGGCGGCTTCAAGAAAGAAGTCT
>JAYYDY010000094.1:0-6082 GCA_036160375.1 Thermoplasmatota archaeon
CGTCGCCTTCCTTCACACCCGCAAGGTAGCCAATGCCGATGCCGGTGTTGTTCAAACTCGGTGATGGTGCACCGGATGATAGTCGTCCAAGTGGTTGACCGTCAAGCGACTGAACGTCTTTACCAGGACGAGGGAGCGGTCCTTTCTCGGTGTATTTGATGCCCCACCACCGCTCGTCGCCCTCACTGTGGCTGACCACACGATGCTTCCCGATGAAGTCGTGCTCAAGGTCAAGGCCGAACGGTACGTTGGTCTCCCAAGAATCGCGTGCGAGGAACCCGTCGTCGCCTTCAGGCGCCAAGCTGGGTGAACAGAAATCCACGCCGGACAACAGGTAGCCTTTCTCCAAACGCAAGGTGTCTCGGGCACCCAAACCGACCGGTGTGGCACCGTTCTCAATGAGGGCTCGCCAGACGGAGGGAGCCGCTTGGTTGGGGACGAAAATTTCGTAACCCGCTTCACCGGTGTACCCCGTTCCTTGAATCCAGCCGGTCGTGCCGATGTTGTTGTCCGTTAGTGCTCTCCATTTGAAGCGACCAACGTGCTGGCCCTCGCCAAAGGCAGCGTCCAGAATGGCCTTTGCATGTGGCCCCTGAAGGGCCATGATGGCGGTTTCTTCGGACAGGTTTTCCATCTTCACCGAGCCATCGGTAGGAAGGTGATTGGTGAACCAAGCCCACATGACGTCGATCATGGAGGCGTTGGGAACACCCAAAATTTCGGTCTCGCTCACCACGGCGAAAATCATGTCGTCAATGAGAAAGCCATCCTCGTCCAAAAAGTGGGTGTAAGCGCAGCGTGGCGGTTGGATGGAGGTGACGCGTTGGGTTGCGATGCTCTCCAACCACGCTCGAACATCTTCGCCGGTAAACCGGAATGAGCCCATGTGGGAAACGTCGAACAAACCGGCCCCAGACCTCGTGGCAACGTGTTCGTCCTTGATGTTGGCATACCAAATCGGGAGTTCGAAGCCGTGAAAATCCACCATGTTTCCGTTCAATGCTAGGTGTTCCTCGTACAGGGCGGTTCGCACCGGTGGCTGGTCGCTCATGCCGTTTGCTCGGACGCTCGGCTCAATAAACATCCGTTGCCGTTCAATTGGCGGCAGGAAGGCCTCGGAGAATTTCATCGCCGTGATGGATGACACGCTCAAGGAAGCGGTCAAGCGTGTGGCGGTCAACGCTCTGATTGACCACCACCATGCGGATCACCACATCTTCTCCGATGTTGGACCGGCTGACCATGAAGGAACCTTCTTTCATCAATCGGTTCCGGATTTCAGTGTTGAGGTCGTTCAAATCCACGCCGTCATGGTCGCTTTTGTATCGGAAACAAACGTTGGTCCACATGCGACTCGACATCATCTCGAGGGAGGGGTGGGCTTCGATGGATGCCTGGAGATAATCCGCATCGGCCATTCTGGTGTCGACCATCTCGGCCCAACCAGCATCGCCGCGAGCCCGCCATTCAAGCCAGAGTTTGAGCGCATCGTTTCGCCGAGCACACTGCAGTGAGTAGCGCCCGAGATCGTCCAACTCGGCATCGCTGTGGAACAAGTAGTGAGCAACGTTGGTGTGGTCGCAGAGGCGGCGAAGCACAAGTGGATCCTTGATGAGGAACGCACTGCAAATCAACGGGACACCCATCATCTTGTGAGCGTCCCAACACACGCTGTCTGCCTTGTCCACACCGTCCATCAGCCGACGATGTTCGGTCGAGAACAGGCAGGTCCCACCCCACGCGGCATCGACGTGCAACCACAGGCCTTCACGGTGAGCGATGGTGGCCAGGGCGTCGATGTCATCGTATGCACCACGAACGGTGGTGGCAGCCGTCGCCACGACACACAGGGGACGCATGCCTTCTTGCCTGGCGAAGGCGATTTCCTCCTCCAGTCGATCGGGCCGCATACGACCGCCCTCATCGCACTGGACCTTGATGATGTTTTGATGACCAATGCCGATGACATTGGCCGCCATGAGCACGGAGTAGTGGGCCTCTGCAGAAACGAAAATCACGGTAGACCGCCCGTCAAATCCACGCTTTGTGGAACCCGACAGCAAGTGCTCCCTGGCGCACAGCATGCCGAGCATGTTGCCGTTTGAGCCACCGGTGGTGAAGGTACCAAAACCGTCAGGGTAGCCTACCATCTGAGACATTCGCTTGATGATCGTTTGTTCGATGACGGTGGCGATTGGGGAAAGCTCGTAGGTGTACATCGAATTGTTGGTCAGCGAGGCGACGACTTCGCCAGCAAAGGCCGGTAGCGACAGACCGCCCCAAAGCGGGTTCATGAACTCAGAACGGTGGGTTTTGACACTGTTCGAGATGAAGGTGTCCAGGTCATCAAGCACAGCATTGAGGCCGTGCCCCTCCAAGGGAAGTTGCACGTCCAGCGTTTTCCGCATGCTGCTCAGGCTGGCCGCAGGATTGACCCGCATGTCGGTGTCTTTGGAGGCGATGTAATCCACGAGGCGCTGAGCGACTTCGTCGATGAACGCCGCTGTTTCCATGTCCCTCGGATGCTTTCTCCCCGCGGGTCGCTTATGAGTATGTGTATGGTCGGGAATGAATCAATTCTGTCTCGTTTTTTGCCGATTTTTTCATCCGGGACAGCACTAGAGGGCGGGAATTAATGAGGATTGCATTTGTTAAACCCAAGTTGAATAAAAAGGACATAGAGAAGCAGATTAGTGGAGAATTTACCAAAAAAACCTGAAATTTCTCCGGCTCCAATAGCGGAAAATATGGCGGCCGATTCATGTCAAATTTGGCATCCTTTCCTCAGGATTTCGGTGCATGATTTGGAACGAAAGCGCATCAGAAACCTTGATTCTACGATTCATCATGCATAATTCACCAGCAAGGTTGAATAATTCCACTCCACAGGACGAACCATGCTGGGACAGATTGGTGGCCGTTGGTTGGACCGCTTGCTGCAACAACTGAGCAAAGAACTCAGGGCTCAAGGCTGGACGCAAATGCAAATCGCAAGGGCCACGGGTTCGACGCAAAGCACGGTTTCACGTCAGATCAGTAAACCGGTGATTGAACTGGGCGCCACGGCCGACGAGGTCATGATCGACGGTTGGTCAAAAGAACTTGCAGCCTCCATGGCACAGTATGGCCCCGAGGCCATGGTTGTCAGGCAGCGCCTGGTGTTCGAACTTCAATTCGGTGGCGGCCAAGCCCTTCGCTACGACAAAACGCTCACCGGCATGGACCTCGACGAGGACCAATCCTCCAAGGCGTTGATTCGTCGTCTGGATTGGGCGACGGGACGGCTTGATTTGCGCCGGCTCAAGCCGTACATGCCGGCGGTGGGCATGAACATCGCGACATGCCTGCCAGAAGCGAGCGGCACCGATGAAGTCGCAGCCTACCCTGGCCGAATGACGTTGGTCGACGGTGTCCTTCGCCGGCATGAGACGCCCGAATTCGGGGCCTCAAGCCACCTTGCGCAAATGCTCATTCAAGCCAAGGCCGTTGACGAAGAAAAGACGGCGATTCTCAACCTTCGACCACCCACCCTTGATGGCATGGTGGACCAAGGCGACATCAACTACATCTCCGACGAACTCGATTACCGCCTTGGCTATGCAAACAAAGGCAGTCTGCAGCCTCATCAAGGGCGACTTGACATTGTGTTGGATGAGGGGGCGTTTGGTTGGGAGCCCTCCCTGTACATTCTCGGACCCAACCCCATGGATCTGGTCGACAGGGCGCATGCCATTATCGATGCGATGAACACGGAGTGACCTACATGAAAAACGCAATACTACTGACCATTCTGCTGATGCTGACGGCGCCCCTTACAGGGTGCCTCGAACGAATTGAGCCCATCGTTGCCGACGAGACTGGCGAGTGCTTGGTGCTCGAACCAGGACGTGCATCAGACGGCAAACTTCGCATCTTGACCTACGACATTGCAGCCTTTTCCGATGAAATGCTGGCTGAATTCACCAATCAAACAGGGTATGAAATCGAGATGATTCGAACCGATGATTCCGGTGGTATTCTCGAACAACTGCTGCAAACCCAGCAGGCACAACAAGCCGATTTGGCCATTGGACTGGACAACACCTACCTTCAAACGGCACTCAATTTCTGCCTCCTTCAAGCTCACGAAGTCAACATCTCAGGGATCTCCGAAACGGCGCTCGAACCCTACAGCGGTCCGCTTGCCTTGCCCTTCGACCGAGGGGATGTTTGCCTCAACTACGACGAAACCCGGGTGGACGGAACCAACCTCACCGTGCCAACCTCCCTCTGGAATCTGACCGAACCGGAGTGGAACGGGCTCACGGCCTTCCCATCACCGGTAACCTCCTCCCCCGGACGGGCCTTCATGTCGGCGACCATCGATTATTTCGAGAACGATGAGGACAACACGACGGATGCATTCGACTGGTGGAAGGCCATGGCCGACAACGGGGCCATCTTCACAAGCGGCTGGACCGAAGCCTACGAAATCCACTACAGTGGTGGCTACGGCGAATGGGTGGAGGGGCACCTCGGTGATGCAGCGATGACGGTTTCTTACTGCCATTCTCCTGGCGTTGAGGCCTTCTATGGCGGTAATTGGACCAAATCCACCTCACTTACTCTGCCACGCTCCTCCTTCCACCAGGTGGAGTATGCGGGCGTGATCAACGGCGGCACCGAGATTGACGCAGCGAACGCCTTCATTGCGTACTTGCTCTCTGAGGATGTCAATCGAAACATGCCGGAGAACAACCTCATGCAATCGGTCTTGGTCAACGCTGCATGGCCCGAAACCGACGGCTATGCATACCACACGGACACGCCCACACTGAACGCTGAAATTTCCAACGAGCGCATCGCCGACGAAATGGAAGCATGGCTCTCGAACTGGAAGGAAGCAACGCAGTGAGGCGTCGTTCATGACGACCCATTCGGTGATGCGAACCGGTCGCATCCCTGTAACCCATTGGGTGGCCGTTGTGTTGGTGATCGCCCTAGGTTTGTTCCCCATCTCGTTGGCCCTGCTGCGCCTGTGGGCCGTCACCGGCATCTCACCCGTGCAAGCGTTGTTCACCGTTCATCAGCAACCCGGAGCCATGGAAGCCCTGCGTTTCTCCATGATGGAAGCCTTTGTATCGACGGTGGTCACGGTCGGACTTGGATTACCCATCGCGTGGGGCTTCGGCCGATATCAGTGGCGGCACCTCCGTTTGAAACGAGCCTTGCTCTTTCTCCCGTTCGTCACGCCGCCCATCGTGGCTGCCGTCGGATTCCTCGCTCTGCTCTCGCCAGACGGCTTTGTTTACCGGCTTGGACTGGACATGCGCGGTGAAACCGGACTGGTGGGGTGGGTCGCTTCCACCACCGGTTGGGCACACCCGGGCCATTTTGTGGCCTTGGTCGTCGCCCACGTGTGGTTCAACCTCTCGCTGGTGGTGCGGTTTGTTGAGCCGGTGGTGGCCCAACTTGACCCTGCTTGGGAAGAACAACTGGCCCTCCTTCCGGCGGGGCAATCTCGCACCGGGCGCCTGCAACACCTGTGGATGCCGGTGCTCGGGCCTGCGACGCTGGTCGCCGCCACGTACACGTTTTTCTTCAGTTTCACATCGTTCGCCCTCGTCAAGTACCTCGCGCCATCCTCCAACACGATGGAGTCCTTGCTGGGCGAAGTGGGCGGTTCTGCAGGCATCGCAGGCTACCAAGTTGAAACGAGTTTGGCCGTGTTGGCCATCGCGACCTGCCAAATGATGCTCATGCTGGTGATGCTCATCATGGCAGGCCGATTTGAACGTCGCCACAGTCAGGTCCTCGCCCTGCACCACGAATCCATGAACCGAGAGCGCCACGGTCCGCCCACCCAAGCGATGTCGTGGTTTGTCAACGGGACACTTGTGTTGCTTCTCGCACCACTTGTATCGGTGGTTCTTGCTTCCTTTCGGGTCCGTTCGACGGGGCCATCAGGACCCGGCACACAATGGACGTTGGAAGGGTGGAGACGAGCTTGGAGCGGTGATTTCTCGACGGTCCCGTTGATGGATGCGTTGACGAATTCGCTCAATTACGCCGGCTTTACGGTGGTGATCGCCCTGCCACTCGG
>JAYYDY010000095.1:0-5590 GCA_036160375.1 Thermoplasmatota archaeon
AAACCATGGCTTCAGCAGGTGAATCCCTCGCTGCAGGGGTCATCTTCACCGTACCTGCCCTGTTGGTGATGAGTATATGGACCAGCATTCAGTGGATGGAGACGCTGATCATTGCCACCTTGGGAGGCCTGTTAGGCACCATGTTCACCATTGCCTTGCGTCGCTTGTTCATTGTCGAAGAGGCATTACCCTACCCCGAAGGTGTGGCTTGCCGAGAAGTTCTTGTCGCAGGTGAGGAGGGCGGAGATGGTGCGCTTGCGATTCTCTATGCCCTCGGCATCGGTGGACTCTACGGCTTGATGGTGAAGGGTTTCGAGGTCACGCATCACACCGTCGAAGGCGCTGTTTCGTTTATTTCCACCCGACTCTATGCGGGCATGGACCTCTCCGTGGCCCTGCTTTCCGTGGGCTACATCGTCGGCATCCGTATCGCTTCGTTCATCTTCTTCGGCGGCGTGTTGGGTTTCGGCCTGCTCGTCCCCATGTACGGTCTGATTTACGGTTGGCCCGTTGAAGGCTCTCTCGTTGACGGATTCTACACCATTTGGTCGACGCAAGTCAGGTACGTGGGTGTTGGCGCCATGGTGGTGGGAGGCATCTACACCTTGTGGAGCATGCGCAAGACCATCATCACGGGGCTCTCCAAGGCCTTCGTCAAAAACGATGACCAAGCAGGCGTGCTTCTCCGGACTGAGCAAGACATTCCGATGAACCGTGTGTTCAAAGTCTGCGGTGTTTTGGTGGTGTTGACCTTTTTCTTCTACTGGTGGGCCATGGAATCGCTCATTCTCGCCATCGCTGGTGCGCTCTTCCTTGCCTTTGTAGCGTTCTTCTTTGCCGCCGTGGCCGGCTACATCGCCGGAGTGGTCGGTTCCTCCAACTCACCGGTTTCTGGAATGACCATTGCCACGCTCCTGTTCACGGTTGGTCTCGTCTACATCATTGGCGATTTGATGCTGGGCATGGCCAAGCAAGACCTCATGTTTGCCACGTTGCTCATCGCCGCGATTGTCGCTTCGAGCGCCGCCATCGCTGGCGACGTCATGCAGGACCTGAAGACGGGCCACATGCTGGGCGCCACACCCAAGCGGCAACAAGTGGCTGAAATCATCGGTGTGCTCACCGGTGCCGTTGTGATTGGTCCTGTGTTGTCCTTGCTTCATGACGCATTCAGAATTTCACAAACGGCGTGTCAAATGAACCCGCTCCCAAGTGACCCAACGTGTTCGAAAGCCCTCTTTGCACCACAGTCTGAACTCATCGGCGCCATTGTCCAAGGAGCGTTTGGTGGTGATCTAAACATCCAGATGGTGGTGCTCGGTGCTGCCATCGCTGTTGCCTTGATTCGACTCCAAATGCCAGTGATGAGCGTCGCCATCGGCATTTACCTCCCGCTTGGTCTGTCCGTTCCCATCATGGTGGGCGGTATCATTTCCCATGTGATGCTGAGGAGTGCTCACCTCCGGGTGGACGGGGTCCTCCGAGCAGAACCATCACAAAAGGCCCTTGATGCTGCAAAAGAAGTGGAGAGTCGAGGCGTGCTCATTGGTGCGGGTTTCATCGCTGGAGAGTCCATCATGGGCGTCTTCATCGCCGTCCTCATCGTCGCCAAGATTGACCTCCCCGACCTGTTTGGCATCTCAACCCTGAACGACATGTTGTCGCTGGCCTTCTTCGCTTGGTTCGTTGGCGTGTTCATCTGGCTGGCTTCTCGGGCCTTGCCCAAAGGCGGAAGTCTTGCTGGCGATACGGTCATGATCACGGCCGAAGCGATGCGGAACACCCTTGATGCCCTCGTACCCAAAAAGCAGGAGTAGCGCTCCATTTGGAGAAACGAGACTTACACAACCATCAAAGGCCATCCTCGCAGGCTGATGCTTGCTGGTGAGACCATGAGCAACACAGACGACCTGCGAGAACTTGCGAGGAAATGCCGAGTCCACATCGTGAACATGGTACATCGGGCTCAAGCCGGCCACCCCGGGGGCTCGCTTTCTGAAATTGACCTGCTGGTAGGCCTGTACAAAACCACGCTTCGGGTGCGCCCCGACGACCCCGATTGGGAAGACCGGGACCGGTTCATCCTGTCCAAGGGCCACGCCTCTCCAGGCATGTACGCCATCTTGGCTGAAATGGGCTTCATCACCGTGGATGACCTTGCATCGTACCGGGTGCTGGGCGGCATTTGTCAGGGCCACGTCGACATGAAGTGGTGCCCTGGTGTTGACTTCTCAGCAGGCTCGCTTGGCATGGGACTCTCCTTCGGGATGGGCTCGGCCATTGCCGGTCGCTTGGCTGGCAGCGAACGCCAAGTCTACGTGATGCTCGGCGACGGCGAGATTCAGGAAGGTAGCGTGTGGGAAGCCGCCATGGCAGCGGCTCACCACGAACTCGGTAACCTCAACGTGATCCTTGATCGAAACCGAATCCAAAACGACGATTTCTGCGAGGAGCAGATGCGTATGTTCGATATTCCTGCCAAGTGGAAAGCCTTTGGCTGGAACGTGAAGGAAATTGACGGCCACAACATGGACGAAGTTGTCGACGGCATGAACTTCCTTTCATCCACCAACGACGGCCCATCCATCCTCATCGCACACACGGTGAAAGGCCACGGCGTTTCCTTCATGGCTGACAATCCAGCCTTCCACGGTGCTGCCCCCAACGACGAGCAATACGCTCAGGCCATGGCCGAACTTGGCGAGGTGGTCGCATGACCAAGATGGCAGCCACTCGAGACGGCTACGGTGAAGCCTTGCTGGAACTCGCCAGCAACCCCAAGGTCGTGGTCCTGGAGGCAGATTTGGGCAAGTCCACCAAATCACTTCACTTCCGCAAGGCCCACCCAGAGCGCACCGTATCCTGCGGCATCGGAGAACAGAACATGCTCCTCGTCGGTGCAGGCCTTGCCGCTTCCGGCTACATTCCGTTTGCAAGCACCTTCGCCATCTTCACCGAGCGTGCGTTCGAGCAAATGCGAAACGGCGTGGCGCGGCCAAATCTGGCTGTTCACGTTTGTGGCAGCCACGGTGGCACCCACACGGGCACGGATGGTTCCTCAGCGCAGTCCATCGAAGACTTGGCCATTTACCGGACCCTACCAAACGTGATCGTCATGCACCCCAGCGACGTGGTGTCCACCAAGGTGTTGACAATGCAGCTGGCCAGCAGCGGCTCGCCCTCCTACACGCGAACGGCACGGAACAAAACGCCGGTGCTCTACGAGGGACGAGAAGATGAGATTGAAATTGGGAAGGGCATTGTCCTCCAAGATGGTTCAGACGTGGCCATCATTGCCTGCGGCGTGATGGTGTCCCAATCGCTTGAAGCGGCTGCTTCGCTGGCTGCTGAGGGCATCAACGCCACCGTGGTTGACATGCACACGCTGAAGCCCCTTGACGGTGAACTCGTGGACCGATTGGTCGCCAACTGCGGCGCCATCGTCACGGCAGAAGACCACAACGTCATTGGTGGACTCGGAGGTGCGGTCGCTGAACACTTGACGGCCAACACCTTCGCACCGTTGGAGCGTGTGGGCGTTCAAGACCGGTTTGGTGAATCAGGTCAAGCCGATGAGATGCTCGAGGTCATGCAAATTTCCGCCCCCTACATCGCAGAAGCAGCGAAGCGAGCCATCGCACGCAAGTGAAAACCGGCGTTTCTTTACGCAGGGGAGAGTTCATAGAACCTCTTCATTGAACAAGCATCATGGAATTATTCCTTGACACTGCTGACGTTGACGAAATCAGAGAAATCGCCGCCTGGGGCATTCTTGACGGCGTGACCACCAACCCCTCGCTCATCAAGAAATCCGGTCGTGATTTCAAGGAAGTCGTTCGAGAAATTGCCGGCATCTGCTCCGGGCCAATCTCAGCCGAAGTGACGGCCATGGACACCGCCGGCATGGTGGAACAGGGGCGAGCCCTCAAGGCAGAACTCCCTGACAACGTCATCATCAAGATTCCTTGCACGCCAGAAGGATTGGCCGCCACGAAGATCCTGACCGAAGACGGCATCGACACCAACGTGACGCTCATCTTCTCCGCCTCCCAGGCCCTCATGGCCGCCAAAGCAGGCGCCACCTACGTTTCCCCGTTCATTGGCCGCATCGACGACACCGGCCACGATGGCATGGAACTCATCGCTGAGATCATGAACACCTGGGCCAACTACGACCTCGATACCAAGGTGCTGGCGGCCTCTGTTCGTCATCCCACCCATGTGCTTCAGTGCATCCAACTGGGTGCTCACACGGCGACCATGCCCGCCAAGACCTTCCGCCAGCTCATGAGCCACCCGCTGACCGACCGCGGACTGGAAGGCTTCATGCGCGATTGGGCTGAAGTGGAAAAAGCTGGAAACGCCTGAGCGCGGGCAGCAACGTTGTTGTCCAATCAGAGCGTTCCGTTTGAGAAAGCGATCATCCGGTCAAGCGACATGTGGTCCGCCGTGTCCTTACAATAGTGAGCGTCGACCACGCGACCGTTCTTATCAATGAGCATGTCGACGGGCATGGTTGACAATTTTGCGATTGACATCGTCAATGGGATGTAGCCTCTCAATGTTGCTTGGAGGAGAGTAAAGGGAGATTTAGCAGCTCCCCACATGAACTTGCCAAACGATTTCGTGACGCCGTTGGATTCGAACGAGGCATAGGATTCGTCGGCCACGATAGTGAACGGAACGTCGTGTTTTTTCATGCGCTTTGTAAGGTCGGTGATGTTAGCATCAAACACGCCAACCATAACGGTGTCCTGTGAAAATTCACTCCACCGCTGCTTGATCTTTCGTATCCGCATGTTGCACATCGGGCAGGTCGAAAATCGAAAAAACGTGAGAATCACTCTCTTTCCACGAACGGATTGCATGTCGAACGTGCTTCCGTCAATAGCTGGTAAAACGAGGGCTGGTGCGTTATCCCCAGTGCTAACTTTTGGCATGGTAGACGATGCTTGCGCAGGGTCAAAGATGGTTTCTACCAAATCGATGCCGCCAACAGCAGCCAAATTCAGGCCTGATGCCTCAGCGGGAGGCGAGGGTCAAGTTCTTCCACATGTCCTCGGGCACTTCCATGGCGAGTCGGAGACCGCCCATGGCACCCAAGCGAACAGGGTCGTCAACCACGTGGACGTTCACGTCGCCCATGTCGGAAAGACGGCGCTCGATGAGGGCACCGAGGCCCTTGATGGAGGAACCGCCGCCGGCGAGGACCATGTTCTTGCGGAACTCGTCGTGGTATTCGGGGTTGGAACCAGCGATGAGCTTCTTGACGTTCTCAACGATGGGGTCAACAATGGACTCGCAAGCACGCTGCATGCAGTCAGTGATGTCAAGGGTCATGGCCTTGCCTTCAATGGAGAAGTCGACCAGCACGGGCTCGTCAGGAGCTGCGGTGGACACGAAGGAGAACTGTTCCTTCCAGCGTCGTGCCATGTCCTTGGTGATTTGAGCACCGTTGTACTTGGACTGAATTTCCTTGATGAGGGCGTTGTCAACGTAGTCGCCAGCGTAGCCGGTGT
Organism: Thermoplasmatota archaeon; assembly: GCA_036160375.1. GTDB lineage: Archaea > Thermoplasmatota > Poseidoniia > Poseidoniales > Poseidoniaceae > Poseidonia. Next base: position 5,520 of record JAYYDY010000095.1, read on the forward strand.
GCATTTGGTCGCCTGGTCCAGGGATGGTTCCGTAAACACGGCAAAGGTCCGTGGTACCTGCACCGATATCG
>JAYYDY010000096.1:0-41191 GCA_036160375.1 Thermoplasmatota archaeon
GGTCAATGACGCCTTCAGCAAGCAAGGCCGCCGACTTGTCCTGGTATTCCTTGTAGGAGGCGCAGGTGAAGAACCCGCGCTCGAGTTTCTTTTGTGCATGGTGGAGCTTGACGATGACCAAGCAATCGATGTCCTCTGGACTGTCGATCTTTTCGGGGTAGGGGAGGCCAGCTTTCTCGAGAATCCAATAGTAATCCTGGTCCTCGGTGCGCTCTTCCATTCGGAGCATGTTCCTCGAACCAAACATGGGGACTCGGAAGTTTTCCTCAATGTCGCCAATGGCCGAGTAGGAGGTGAACGAACGGTTGGGGATGTAAATCACGTTCCGCTTCCGCATCTCATCCTGCATATTGGGGGCCAACACGTCGTTGAAATCCTTCAGGACGATGGCTTTGTCCACCATGCCACGAACGACGCGACCCGATGAACTCCGTTGAGTTTTGAAGTAGTTCGCATAGGTCTTGTGACGTCCTTCTTTGCAGTAGGCCACGGTGGGGAAGCCTTCCTCGATGGCGCCATCGCAGATGTCAAGGGCGGAATGCGAGGCAGTCATTCCGATCCGAAGTTTCAATCGGTCGTATTCCTCAACGATGGAGGCGATATCGGATTGGTCAATCATGCACGGCACGTCCGAGTTTTGTCCTGCAACGGGGGTTTTTGATGTATCCGCTGGGTTTGGTTCAGTCAAACCGCTGGAGTTGCATCAGTTCCTCGGTTGAGAGCGTTTCGCCTGCGAGCAACTTGGCCATCAAATCCTGAGTCTGATCGCTGGCTGCAGGGCGCTGGCCTTCGCCGGCACTGGCGCCGCGCATGGCGCGCAAGATGTCCTGAATGGAATGCAGGCATCGAAGCGAGACGATGTAGAGGCTGTGTTCCTTGTCGGCTTCCTTCTTTGAGGTGCGAAGCTTTCGGTGGGCGGCTTCGGCTTTCTCTCGCTGACGGTCAACTTCTGCGTTCCACTGAAGCATATTGTCGTGGGCGGATTGGGCCGCCTCAGCCGCTTCTTTCACGGCGTTGTGAGCGGCCTCTTGCAGGGCAATGGCCTCTCGAAGTTCACCGCTACCCTCTGCGCTCTCAGTGGCTTGCTGGGCTGCCTTCAATGCCTTTCGCTTGGCGCTGAGTTCCTTCATTTTCTTGAAGTACTTCCGCTCGTTTTTCCCTTGGTGCTTGCCTTGCTCGAATTCTCGCTCGAGGCGCTCCATGGTGCGGGTGAGGGATTGAACGGTGTCCGGGCGAATGGGGCGGCCTCGGCGGTCAAATTGCTGCGGCTGTTCTGGTTGGTCAGCGCGCATGGCTTCTTTGGCTTCACGGACGACCTTGTTGGCTTCTTCGCGCTCTCGCTTCTTCTCGCGGACCATCTCGTTCATCTGGTCGCGCAGGTCGCGTTGTTCACGCACCTGGACAATCAACTCTCTGACTTCGTTGTTGAGTTCGTTTCGGGTGCCGGTGTATTGCTTGGTCTTCTCATTCCAATCGTCTCGGATTTCACGGTGCTGGGTCGCTTTCTTGTCAACCATTTTACGTCGTTCATCGAGAAGATCTTTGAGTTCTGCCATGCTTCATCTCACCTGGTCTGGGGAGGATTCCCATCCTCCCGCATACCAGCGACCCACCTCCCCCATTTAATCCTTCATGGGCGACTCGTCCGTTGTTTTCCTCGCCATCATGCGGGCCATTGGAGTTCGTTGATGGTACGACGAACCAAGCCAAGGTTGGAACGTCGGTCGCATTTCACGGCCAAGGTTCGGGGTGAAACCGGTGAGAGGATGAGGTAACCGTTCTCCATGACCAATGTGGTCGTGGCGTCGTTGGCCGATGTTTGCACCAACGTTCGCCATCGCTCAATTTCATCGCTGCCCGCTGCCGGTCCTGTGGCAAACACAACGAAGCCATCTCGGTCGACGAGATGAACGGACACCACACCTGAGAGGTCCGTTAACGGTCTCAACAGCCCCTCAATCATGATGTTGAGTCCCGCCCTTCGGTGAATAATTGTTCTCAAAGGTAGGGTGAGGTCAGTGGCCCTCGCATCATGTAGCCCAACCCCGACTGGTAGTAGCCATTGAGCTCCTGTTCAATCTCCAAACCACGTCGCTGGTAGAACCGTTGCGCTCCCTCATTGGAGGCCTTGACCTCGAGTTGTACCCGCCTGAATCCCTTTTTCCAGGCTTCGTTGTTGAAGCGTTTCCACGCCTCATCACCCCAACCTTGGCCTTGATGCTCGCTGGCCACGACAAAGGCCGCCACCCTCACGATGTCGTCCATGAACGGTGTACCGTAGAAAACGCCGTGGATGGTTCGGGGTTCTTGGTCGTCCAAGTTAACCAAGACCAGGTTGCCGTCCCAGACCGGTATGGGGAGGTGGCGGACGGACGCTTCAGCGTAGCGTTCCCCCGTTTCGTGTTTGAACAGTTGAATGACTTGGCTTACGGCTTCTGAACCGTAATCAAGCGGGCGCAGACCCGGGACCCATGCCATGGTGGGCATGCGTTCACCGCCGAGGGTTGGAAGGCGTCCGTTTTCCTCGTCGTGGTGCGGCCTTTCGCATGCTTGACTCGCGCTTTTCCTTTGATGAAGTCGGGGGCGTTGCGGTCTGGGTTACTTCCGTAAGACCACCGTGCTCAAGCATGGCAGCGAACTCTTCCATCGAAAGTGCTTGGCCTGCGAGCAAGCGCTCGTTCATCTCTGGTGTCGGTGGTGGGAGGGGTTGGTCCGGACCAGCCTGGTGTTTCTTGAGGTAGGCACGCAACCGTCCTGCTTCGTTTCGAAGGTCTTTGGCTGCTTCACGTGATAGCGTGATCTGTTGAGCCAGCTTTCGGTCGTTTTTGTTGACCGACTTGATGGTTTCAAGCAGGTTCAGTCTCGTTCGGTTGACATCCGAGAGCATGGACTGATGCTCGTTGTAGATGGACAGCATGGTTTGTAATTCAAAGAATCGGGCAAACATTTCCATTTCTTGTGCAAGGCTCAACCCGTCGTCGGTGGTGAGTTTGGTGTAAAAATCCGCCAGGGTGTTGGCGACGCGATGGCGGGGGACGACCAATCGTTGAACCAGTTCGTCTCTGACCTGGATGGCGGCATCAAACGCTTTCTTTTGCTGAATGGCGTGTTGAATCAACTCGTTGTTCGCGTCATCCTTGACCTCTGGGGGCGTGGTAAGTTTGTTTACGGCGAACTTGATGGTCTCGGAATGAAGTTTCTTTTGCACGTGAAGACCAACAAGCGTTTCCTCTGCGTCGCTGAGGCGCCCGATGACCTGTTCATACATCGCCTCGACCTCGGTTGTTTCAAGCGACGCAAGGTCGTCAAACACCGAGGACGAACGCTTGGTCATTGACCGTCCTCCTTGCTCCGACGCTGCTTTTGCTTGGCATAACTCGATTCGCCACCTTCATTCAGGCGTTCTGCATCCTCGAGGAGGTGCCCCCATCCGCCTTCCCCCATTTCAGACCAAAATTGGATGGCCTCTTCTGAATCTTGGATCGCATGCTTGACCTTCTTCAGGCGAGAGTCCGTTCGACGGCGAAAGGTCTCGTGTTCATCGTACACGTTCCGTGCCTTCTCGAGCGCTGAATGGTGTTCTTCATCGTGGTTTTCCTCTGCCTCAAGTTGTTTCAAGGTCGTTCTCGCCTCGCTGGCAAGTTGGTACGCACGGTTGTTCTCTTCCGTCCGTTGTTCAAGGGTTGCGGGAAGCGAGGATGCAGCGGCCTTTCGCCGTTTGAGAATGGAGGCGGTGAGCGCTTCGGGGGTCACCGTCAGCAAATCCTTCGCCTGCATCGATTCGGGGTGATTCATCAACGTAAAAGAAACAACCCCTTGCCGCACCTACGGGCGAGAAGGTGAAGAACCACCACATTTAGGAGGCAGCATGGGAGGTGGAACAAGGCTGGAACGGCAACGAAGCCTTCTCCTCGTTCTGGTCTTGACACTCCCCATGCTGACCCTCGTACAGGCACAAGGTGGAGCGGTGTTGATCGTCGAAGATTCGTTTAGTCTGGTTGACGGCGAGACATTCGAGGCCGATTCAATTTCTGCGACCCTTGAGCTCAACGAGGTCTTGGGTTCCTCAGCCAACGTCTCAATCACCCTCTTGGTCCAGACCTTGGACGGTGAGGTATTGAGCAATCAAACACAAGCCGTCTCGGAGTTGTTGGCCGGAGAAGTTCGAAATGTTTCAGTGAGTTTCACCGGTTTGCCCTATGGGCACAGCGTTCTGGTGGCAACGTTGACCGGTGAGGTTGGGTCGAACAACAGCCAACTCGTGGACACCGTTTCGGCGACCGTGCAACGTCTTCGTCCCCTCGCCATCACGCTTGGGGGTCTTGGAAGCGTCGTACCTGAAGGCGTCGATGCCAACGGACTACCCACTGGCAACCTCAGTTTGCACGACGGAGACGGTTTGGCGCTCGAATTTCCTGTGATCAACAACGGCGATATCAATTGGACGGGCGGTGCAACCGTGGAAGTCTTCAACGGTGCGGTGCATGAACTCGTTTCGTTGGATAACCTCACCGTCATCGCCTCCTCTTCGCTGGTTGTCCGAGCGGAACCCGCGTTGGCCCTCACGGAAGGTGACATCCACTGGTGGGTCAATCTCACCGGTGACGTGGGGACTGAACCCGGAACCCATGCGTTGAACGGTTCGTGGACGGTCGGCCCACCACCGTTGCCCGTGTTGAGCGGCCTGCTCACTTCGGATGCCGATAGCGTCCAAGCGGGTGAAACCCTCACGTTTTCCCTCACGGTTTGGAACAATGCAAGCGTGGCCTTCTCAGGTGAACTCTTCTGCCTGAACGAGGCAGACACTTTGTTTGAGAGCGGTGGTTTGGTGTTGGCAGCGGGTTCCTCATCGAACTGGAGTTTCACAACGTCCGCAAAACCGATGGTTGTATCGTGTGTTTCCACCGGTGGCCGAGTCGATACCACCTCCTCGCTCCCAACCGGCATCAACATCGACATGCCCTCGGCGGTGTTTGAATCGGCCGGCTCAAGCACGCCATCGCTTTCCGGCGGCCCGTGGCACAAAGGCGACGCTGTATCAGCCAACCTGTTGCTTCGAAACACGGGGGTGGAGGAGGGGCGAGTGCGATTGGTCCTCAACGTCGGATCCTCCCTCAGTCAAGGGGAATGGGTGGTGTTGGGCGATGGTTCAGCAGGTGAAGTGTCCGCCAGTCTACAATTTGTCAGCGATGGACAACAAAGCATCACTTGGTCATTGGAAAGCGACAACGGCTTGATTGCCGGTGCATCAAGTGGAACCATCTCGGTTGCTGTTCGTCCTCAACAATCCGTCGCCATTGGCATCGACGATGTGGATTCAACAGCGGAAGAGGGCACGAAATTTACCGTAGCGCTCACGCTCGATGAAGGGGTGAGCCGAGAGGTGCTGCTGCAAGTTGGCTACGAATCCGGCGGCGCTACTGTTTTCCTTCAAGAAAACACCCTTCTCCTTCAGCAAGGGCTTCACACGCTGGAATTTACGCTGGGTGATGTCAAGGCCGAGCGTGTGGTCGCTCAACTCACACCCGTCAACTGGCTCATCGGTCCCGGGCCTCTGGTTTCAACGGCCGCCCTTCCCGATGAGGCCACGCAATTTTGGGTGGAGTTCTCAAGCGTCACCGACCCGATTCGACCGGTGGTTGGCGATGAGGTCCGACTTGAATTGAGCCTCCGTCAGTCCGGACCCTATGATTCGGCGACAGGCGATGTTTGGATCGTCGATGCATACGGCACCCAACTTGCTAAGGTCGCCTCGCCTTCCTGGAACGATGCAGATCAAACCACCATCACCGTTTCCGTCGTGTGGCCAAAAGGAAGCACAGTGGGCCTTCAGGCCATGTGGCAGATCAACGGAGCGTTGGTGTCTGCGGAGGCCACCTACGTCTCGGGTGAGGTCGTTGTTGAGACCAACAATGCGTGGCCGGTGGCTGCGATTGGGTGGGGGCTTGCATTGGGAGCTGGCATCGTCCTGATGCTTCGGCTTCAATCTCGAACCTCCGCTTTGCCCAAAGGCCCGGCCACCCCGCGGGCCTCCAAATCTTCGTCTTCGGGTCCATCTGAGCCGGAGGAAAAACGAGAGGTATCCTGCCCCGAGTGCGATCGTAGGCTCCGCGTCCCTGTCAGCTATGAAGGCGCTGTAGGTTGTCCCGATTGCAGCCACAAGTTTGCCGTTGAGGCGAGTGCAGCTCCGCCGTCAAGTAAACCGAACACTCACCGGGAGGAAGACGAGGTTGAAGTGGTCAATGAACAGCCCGAACCCCTTCCAGCCAAGATTGAAATCGGGTGCCCCGAGTGTGCGCAAACACTCAGGATACCTCGGTCCTACGAAGGGTCGGTGCGTTGCCCTGCATGCACGCATGTGTTCAAAGCGCAGGACGGTACGAGAGCATCGTGAGGGAGGACCATGGTCGGGCACTTCCAGGAATTTGAGGATGAATACCTCGAAATGATGTACGAATTTCATGAGGCGGATCCTGGAGGTGTGGTCCGAACCGGTGACTTGGCGGCAAAACTTGGCGTCAGCCCTGCTTCGGCCACGGAAATGGTCCAGCGTCTTGCTGCCCGTGGCTTTTTGGAATACATTCCGTACAAGGGAGCACGATTAACACCCCAAGGCTTGACCCACGGGCAGAAGATGAAACGTCGCCACCGGCTTGCCGAGGTCCTGTTGGACCTGCTTCCATACGACGGTAATCCTCACGAGACTGCCTGTCGCCTTGAACACGCCATCGATGACGACATGGAGGTTGCCCTATCGAGGCTCATCACCGAAGATACCCTCGATCCCAGTGGACGGACGATTCCTGAGGCAACGGCTGACATCGCTGCGAGATTGAAGACCGGCCAGACGAACTGTGCATTGGGCGATATGGATGTTGGCACAGCAGGTCGACTCTCCATGCTCTTGCTTCCAGCGCAAGAACTTGCGACGCTCAATCAGCATGGATTCACCGTCGGCGCACGGCTTCAGCGCACCACGGACGGTTTCATTTTGGAAAATGGGTGGACTGCCCAACTTTCCGGCACCGCCATGCGGTCCGTTTTTGTTGAAATTGAAACGCCTTCGGTGTGAACACTTTAGAACACGCCTCCTCATCCCCCGTCATGGCAGATGTGGATTCACCGGAGGTTGAGGAAACCGAAGGCGAAACCGTGGTGGGAGAAAAGAGTGGTTTCGGTTTCCAATTGTCGGAATCCATCGTCCATGCCATCGACTCCCAAATTGTCAGCTCAGGGCTTCGGTTGATCATGTTCTTTCCGGCCTTCGCTGCGCTGACGTTTTTCATCAGCTGGGCCTTCGCCCAATCCTCGCCTGCGTTTTGGAAGGACAACATCGAGCCAAACCTTGGCCTTGGATTTTCAACCTTCATGGTGAGCTTAGGCTTTGTCGTGGTGTTGGGTTACATCCTTGCTGTGGGTTTCCACCGGTACCGCGTCGGCATCTCGTTGGCCACGTTTCACGAACGGGTGGAGGCCTCCAACGACCAACATCGTTCGGTTCAATCCCTTCACGGCTACGACGGCTTGCTTTACCAACTCCAAACCTCGATGAGCCACCACACCAAGTCGCTGTTGCTGGCCGTCTTGTCAGCGTTGACCCTCATCGTAGTGTTTTGGTACGGGACCGGCTCCATTTACGGCAACCTCTTCCTGCTCGTAGCGGCTTCCTTCCTGCTTCTTTCTGTCGGCCAACACCTTCCCACTCGCAGCACACCGTTCAACATGGTTGAACAAACGGGCTTGCTTCCAGCCTACACGCCCCCGGTTCACCCCTCAACTTTGAACATGGTTTTCAACGACCTCATCAAGACTCACATGGATCCACTGCTTCGTTCCCAATACGACGAATACACCAAAGTGCTGGAAAGCACGTTCAAGCGAGGCATCGACCGAAGTTTCGCTCATGAGAAATTCCTAATGACACTTTACCGGCACGCCACCGGTCTAGACCGAAAGACGCTCGAGTCGGAGATGGGCGAGATCCTGACCAAGAAGGGCATGGAACATGTATTCTCTCACGAAACCTTCACCCTCGAGGCTTGGTTGGTCCTCCTTGGCTTGATCAATCAGCGCTGTCCAGCCTTTTTCCGAATGGTTGACCGCCTCAAGCAAGACCTGGAAGGCGGACGCGAACCCGCCATGCCCGACCTGATCTTCGAGGTGGACATGGAGAACGTTGTCACTGACAAAGCAAATCTGTTCACCCTCTTCCACAACCTTTCCAACAAGACAAGGACGGTGGTCTTCCGCGTCCAGACTCCAAATTTTGAGCCTCGGGACCTGGCTTTGACCTACCGTCTTGAACCGGGTGAGAAGTACTGGTGGTCCTCTGAAGCGCTCCCACTCGCAGCAGAAGGTGATGAAGACGTTCTCGGTAAAATGTCAGGTCTCCTCAAGGACAGCACGGTCTCCTGGCAGACACTCATTCCGACCAGCGCTGGCGATGCCACCGTCTCCGTCCGCCTTGAGGAAACCAACGGTGAACTGTTGCTCGGACGCCAAATCAACGTCCGAGTCCGAGCAGAGTTCCGTCAATGGCTACGGTCCACCAGCACCTATGTCTCCTACCTCTTTGGTGGACTGGGGCTGGTGGTGGCTGCCATACGTCTCCTCATGGTCCTGTTCAGCGATGTTGCGGTCTGATGACGCCCCTCCGTTCAGCCATAGCCTTGAAATGGTGAAGGTGGTGGAGGCTTCATGCGCGGCTTGCCCAACGATGCTGAGAAAAACCCTGACGCAGACAAACTTGCGGAACTCAGGGACATGGAAGCCAAGGTTCGTCGAATGCGAGACAACCGCAATTCGTTCCGTGATCAGGGCAAGGCCATGGCCAAAAAGCGCAACGCTGTTCAGGACCAGTACAAGGAACACCGAGAGAAACTCGACGGTGTGAAGGCTGAACTCGACGCCATTCACACGGAGCGAAACCTCCACCGAGCCAAGCGTGATGCTGTGAACGCTCAACTCCGTGACCTCTTCGCTCAGGTCAAGGGTCGTCGTGGCGAGCACGGCGAAAAGAAATCCGCCACCGCAGAATACTCTCAGCTCCTGAGTCAAATCAACAACCTCGAGGAACAGTTCCAAACCACCTCCTCCAGCACGAAGAAGGAGAAGGAAACCATGGAGCGAATCAAGCGGATGAAGCGCCGCGCCGAAGAACTCGAACCTGAGGTCGCCAAATTCGAGATGGTGGCTGTTGACCTTTCGAACCTTGACGAAGCCATTGCAACGCTCAAGGCAGAATCCGACGATGCCCACAACCTCTTTGTCGAGGCGCTGAAGCGCGCTGACGAGAAGTGGGCCGAGTACAAGGAAGGGCTGGACCACCGTGATTTCCTCAAGGCAGAGGGCGACCGTCATCACAACGAATCGGTGGAACTTCACGAGAAAGCCAACGCCATTCACGAGAAAATTGACGAGTTGATGGTCAATGTCAACAAAGCCCGAGACGAGTTGAACATGGCCCGTCAGGAGCGAGAATCCTGGATTACAGATCACAACAAGTCGGTCAAGGCAGAAATGAAAACGGGTGCTGAGTCCGACGAAGTTGCTGACATGCTCGTTCAATCCTTGCTCTCCGATGGCGAGTTGGTGTTCGGTGGCGTGGGTCGAGACGACGCCGCACAGAAGGCCAAGCGTGGCGGTGCCTCCTCGAAGAAGAAGAACATGCGTCGTATGGGTCCGATTCGTCGACGCTGAGGTCGTACGATGTTGGGCATCATCATGGCCGGAGGCCAAGGGAGCCGGCTCATGCCGCTCACGGCCACACGCCCCAAACCTATGGTGGAGGTTCTCGGACGTCCCGTGATCGATTTCGTCAAGGACGCGATGCTGGACGCCGGTATTCATGACATCGTTGTCACAACAGGCTACCGTGGTGAACAACTCCAGACACACGTTGACAGTTGGGCCGAAGCCTTGGCGAACGGCGACCGCATCTCCGCTCGAATCAACCAAGAATCAACGCCCATGGGAACAGCCGGAAGTGTCGGTCTGCTGCGGGAGCACATCACCACCACTTGCGTGGTGGGTTCTGGAGATTCGGTCGCTTCCTTCGATATCGCTTCATTGTTGGCCGCTCATCGCAAGCACGGCGCCAAGGTGACCATGGCGCTTTGGGAGGTTGAAAACCCATCAGAATTTGGTATTGTAGGGCTCTCGAGCCTCGCAGGTGGGGAGGTGGATGGTGACCTCCGAGAGGGCTACATTCGTCGTTTCTTGGAGAAACCATCGCCGGAAGAGGCGTTTAGTAATGTGATCAACGCGGGTTTGTACATCTTGGAGCCTGAAGTGTTTGAGCACGTTCCAGTTGGAGAAAAATTCGATTTCAGCAAACAACTCTTCCCTAAACTCCTGGAGTTGGGCTGGCCGATGTACGCCCAAACCATTGATGGTGTTTGGTTTGACGTGGGCCAACCGTTTGAACTGATCAAGGCGCAAGCCACCTTGATGCAGCGTTACGATGACCTCCCCTTCTCGTATCCTGCCTCGTACACAAACGTTGGAGATGTGCTCCATGCTGCCAACGCTGACCTGAACGGGTCGGTCAAACGCTCGGTGCTCGGTTCCAAGACGTTCGTGCACGAGGGCGGGACTGTGGTCGATTCGCTGCTGATGGACGGTTGCACCGTTGAATCCGGTGCGAAGGTATCAGGCTCGGTGGTGGGGCGCGACGTACTCATACCCAACAACACGGTGTTGGACGCTTGCGTTGTTGGCGACGGCGCCACCCTGGTCGCCGGAAGGCGCTACCTGAACGAGAAAATCGCCTAGGATGCTGGCGTGGAGGAAAAGCATCTATGAAGGGTGGATGTCGGCCGCCATTCGATTCACATGAGTTCTACGCCCCATCGAACCTATGAACGCACGTGGGAAGAAATCGAAGACATGCTCGACCAAGCCACTGAGAAAATGCATCAGTGGAAGGAATGGTACGAGATGTGCAAGTCTGAGAAAGACAAGGACGGCATGAAAGAGGCTGCCCGCAATCACAAAGCACTCGAGGGTGTGGTGAAGACCCTGAAGTGGACCCTCGGTGAAGTGGGAGTCGACGACCCTCTGAACTGAGGTGTTCACCAGCCACGCTGGTCCAAGCGGACTTCCAGCGTTTCCAGTTCGTCGCCTTTCATGGGAATACCTTCCATCATGGCCATGGCTTCAGCAACCTTGCTCGGTTCGTCGTAGTGGGCAGTCGCCATCACGATGGCGTCCGCCATGGTGGGTGGGTCGCTTGACTTGAAGATTCCAGAACCAACGAAGATGCCATCCATGCCCATTTGCATCATGAGTGAGGCATCGGCTGGGGTGGCGATGCCACCAGCCGAAAAGGTGACCACAGGAAGACGGCCCAGTCGGTGAACATCGTCCAAGACCGAGCGCACGCCGGCGTGCATCTCGTCGTCAATGGCGCCAAAGGGCGTGACGAGGTGGGTGCCGGGGAGTTCGGAGTGCGAGGCCAGAACACGGTAGCGTTCCATGATCTTCTCAGTGGCGAAGTCCAAGCCGTCGTCGTCCAAGGATTGAATCTGTTGGATTTCTTGGTCGATGAGGCGTGCGTGGGTGACGGCTGCCACCACGTTCCCTGTACCAGCCTCACCTTTGGTTCGAATCATGGCGGCACCTTCCCAAATGCGGCGCGTGGCTTCACCAAGCCCAGTGGCGCCGCAGACAAACGGAATTTCGTATTCGTGCTTGTTGATGTGGAAGTAGGGGTCGGCCGGCGTCAAGACCTCGCTTTCGTCGATCATGTCAACGCCCATCGCTTCGAGGATTCGGGATTCGCCGTCGTGCCCGATACGAGATTTGGCCATGACGGGAATGGAAGTACAGTCAAGGATGCCCTGAATCATGTCAGGATGGCTCATTCGCGCAACACCGCCAGCCTTTCGGATGTCAGCTGGGACGCGCTCAAGCGCCATCACAGCCACAGCGCCGGCGTCTTCTGCGACGGCCGCTTGTTCGGGGTTGACGACGTCCATGATGACGCCGCCTTGTTGCATTCGAGCGAATCCGCGCTTGAGGAGTTCGCTTCCTTTCCGGAATTGAGTAAAGTCGGTTTTCATGGTGCTCACGCCTCAGCCTATCCGGCCTCCCTTAAGACGGTTGGTTCTTCGTCGTGTGGCTTGCTTAATCGGCAAGGACGGGGGAATCGCCCTCGGCGATTTCAGCGTCAACGGATTCTTCGGCGTTTCGATCGATCCACGCCTCTTCACCGTCGGGAATGTCAGTGTCAGCAAAGATTGCATCAACGGGACACTCGGGGACACAAGCACCGCAGTCAATGCACTCGTCGGGGTCAATGACCAGGTAGGTGTCGGCCTCACGGAACGCCTCAACTGGACAGACGGCAACGCATTCCTGGTACTTGTGGTCAACGCAGGCAGAAGTAACGACGTGGGGCATATGGATTCCTCAACCAAGCCACGATGGACGGTCTACTTAATGGCTTGTCACGGGTAGATTTTGGTTTCGGATGGCCGAAAACTGCCGCTCATGCCCGGCGTCGAAGCGCGACCATTGTTCCCACACCCACGAGGGTGAGTGAAGCGGCGAGCAGGGTTGCCGGCCAGGCGAATGCGTCCTCTTCAGTTGAACTCACCTGATTGTTCATGTCCGTGTCATTTGAACCGTTTTCGGATGATTGGTCGGATGGCTGCGAGTTGTTGCTATCGGTTTCACCGAGTGGGGTAGCATCACAATCATCAGCCACGCCGTCACCGTCGCTGTCCATGTTGTCGTCACCAATGCAGACATCGTCCTTGTCGGCCACGCCGTCGCCGTCACTGTCGATCAGGTCATCGCATCCATCTGGCGTGCCGTCTGCATCAACATCGATTCGATCATCGTGGCCAAGGCACCCATCCACATCATTCGCAACCTCGTCGCCGTCACTGTCGATCAATTCATCGCAACCGTCAGGGACACCATCGCTGTCCACGTCCACGCTGTCGTCGTGACCTGCACACAGGTCGCTTTCGTCGTTGACGCCATCGCCGTCTTGGTCCACGTACGGGTCACAAGCATCAGGAATGCCATCTTGGTCAACATCGGTGCCGTCGTCGCCCAGAGCACAGCGATCGAGCGGATCGTTGACGCCATCGCCGTCCGAGTCATCGATGCAGCCATCGCCGTCTCGGTCCCAACCCCATGCATCCTGCGAAGGGCATGCGTCCGTCCAGTTTTCGATGTAGGTGCCAGAAACGAAGGTTTGGCCTGTGGCGTTCAGAAACGCTTCGGAATAATGTGTGGCTTTGAAAATGGCATTGGCCGTGCTTCCAGCACGGTTTCCTTCAGGAATTGGTTCGCTTTGGTTGAACGGCCCGTTCGCACCGATGGGTCCAATGTACTCCCAAACGACATCGCCGTTCTGATTCACCTCGTACAGGGTTCCTTGCGTGCCGTGGGTGACCAGCACGTTGCCATTGGGCAGGGCTTGAGCACCGGAGATGGCGCCGGAGTACATGGATTCACCTTGGTCCCATGACCATGCAGGGAGATTGGGTCCAAACGTTCCGTTGTCCTCCAAGACGTAGGTGCCGTTTTCAAGGGTGGGTCGGATGATATCGACAGAAGAGTAGGCTGGGTACCGGCCGTTGCCGTTGTTGAAGACGATGAGGTTGCCTGCTTCCGGATGGCCTGCCTCAATCCACTGCACGTCGTGCTGGGCGAACAACTGCTGGTCGCTTGAAAGACCTTTGTCGTACACCTGGGGATTGCCCCATCGGTAGAGAATGTCGCCGCCTTTACCGGCCTGGCCGCCGGTGCTCCCTGCTGCCTCTTCCGTGGTTGTGCTGTGGTCGATGATGTAAATCTCGTTCATGCTTCGACACGAGAGCGCAATCTGGTCCAATTGGGCGTTGTAATCGATGCCGTTGCAGTGCATCCAATCAGCACGGCCAGCAGCGTTTCCGGTTCCGCCGACGTAGTTGATGTCGATTTTCCCGGGATGGTCTTCCACCGAGCCGTAATTGTCCTTGCTCGGGTCGTAATCCTGGATCAAATGGTCCCAAGCGTGCCATCTCCACACAATTTCAGCATCATCGACCCCCACCGGTTTGACCTCGATGATGTGGTCGGGCCAAACGTTGTTTTGACCGCCGGGGGAGTCGCTGGCGATGGCGGGGTTTCGTCCTGCTTGCAGGGCTTCGTCCTCTGTCTTGTCTTCCCATGCGATCATGAGGATGTTCCCGTTCGGCATCGGTTCGATGTCATGGTGGGTGATGTACTGCTCGCTGTCGTAGGTCCATGACCATTCCAAGGTGCCATCCCAAGCGATGCGTTCCACTTTGCCGGAGGTTCCTCCGCCAGAGAAGTTGCCGACCGAATCGGCAGCATTGTTGGCCGTGCGGAGTAAATCTCCGTCCGGCAGAAGGTAGGCGGAGAGCGAGGGTCGATGCTCGCCTGGTGAGGTCCAGTGGTGAACGTAACGACCCTGTTGGTCGATGAGGTACGTGGTGTTGGAAGGAATCGGTGAGAACAAGGTGTAGCCCGTTGAAGCGTTGGCGTTACAGTAGACCAAGCCGATGGTCCAATTGGTTCGGTCAGCATGGCAACTGGGCGTGGCGTTGGGGAACGATTCGTTGTCGTTGGTGTCGCCCTGAATCACCGGTGTCCACGCCATCAACAGCATGGCAACGAGAAGGACACACGAAGGGCGTCGTGAACGAGACCTCATGCACCATTCCTCGCCGCCAGTTCCAACGCTTCGTTGAACGTCGCCTGAAGTTGTTGATCAGCAGGGAGACCAGAATATACCTCAAATTTCGCTTGACCTTTCACGGTCCCGGTTCCGGTGGTGTTGACCAGTTCCGGTTCACCTCGGATGAGCGAGTCCATGCTGAGCCGAAAGTGGAGCACATTGTGTTGGTCCACCCGCTGGTCGAATTCGTCAATGAGTTGCCGAAGATTGGCTTCGCCAAGCCTGGCAAAGGAACGCGCTGCTCTTCGCTTGTTCGCTGTCGACGCCTTGACGAGGGTCATCTCCGGTCCGTGGTATGAAGTGCTGCGGTCCAGCTCCACGGCTTCCTCATCCCCGATGAGCCATGCCATGGCCTCGGCCAGCACCTCCACGTTCGAAACGGCACTGGCCGTTGCTCTCCATGTGATGTGATGAAGCCCCACAACCATGGGGTGGCGGGCGAGGGTCAAGAGGTTGCCGAATCGGGGTTCACGCCAGCGTTCTTGCCATGAGGCCCATTCAAATAGGGGAGGTGAGTCGGCAACTTGCAAGTGGGGTAGCCCCCGCAAGACACACCGAGTTGAACGACATGGCGAAGAAAGTTAGTGCAAAGGCACGTGCAGCAGCGCGTAAACAACGTGACAAGTGGAAGTTGAAGCGATGGTACACCATTCGTGCACCTCGCCATCCATGGGATTTCAAGCGAATTGGCGAAACACTCGGTGAGTCTGACGAACACATCATTGGCCGCGTCTACGAAATGACGCAGCAGGAATTTGACGGCAACTTCTCCAAGATGCACGTCGTGATGCGCTTCCGTGTCACGGAATGCGTCGGTCAAGACGCCCTGACCACGTTCATCGGTCACCACCACCAAACCGACCACACGCGCCGACAGATTCGCCGCTACCGTGGCAAGGTCGACGATGTGATCGACGTGGTCACCACCGATGGTTACTTGGTTCGAATGAAGCCGCTGATCATCACGCAACAGCGTGTCCAAACCTCGGTGAAGCAGGACATGCGAACCCGTACCCGCGACATCATCATCGCATTCTGCGCCAAGAACACCTACTCGGATGTTCAGCGTGCCTTGCTCGATGGAAAGTTGGAAGAAGAGATCGAGAAGGGCGTGAAGTCCATCTATCCCGTTCGCTCCGTGGCCATCCGCAAGAGCCAGCTTCTCCAGGAAGGTGTGGTGGCATCTGACGGCCCTACCCTTGATGAAATCCACGCTCAGGAAGAGCGCCAAGCTGCTGAACTCAAGGCCAAGAAGGCCGCAGCGCTCGCCGCCGCCATGGCCGAAGAAGAGGCTGTTGGTGATGGTGATGGCACCGAAGACGGCGATGCTGAAGAAGAGGTTGCTGAAGCCGAAACTGCGGCCGAACCCGCCGCTGCCGAAGACGCTCCTCCTGCCGAAGAGGCCGCACCTGCTGAGGACGCAAGTGCAGACTACGACAGCATGACAGTGGCTGAACTCAAGGAGTTGCTGAAGGCTGCTGGTAAGCCCGTGTCAGGCAAGAAAGCGGACCTCATCGCTCGCCTCAACGAGTGATTTGGCCTCTCGACGGCGCCCGGCGCCGCAGGGTTGAGAAACAAGAACGCAGAGGCTTGTCCATGCGCCTTGGTGTGATCGGTGGAACCGGCCTCGTCAACCTTGACTTGCGTCATGAACTCGGTGGGGATGGCGAAGTTCTTCGCCAGGACGACGTCGTGGTGGACACCGCCTTTGGCCAAGTACCCTTGCGCCTCTGTTCGCTTCAGGTCGAAGGAGCGGTTCACGAGGTGGTGTTTTTGCAACGCCACCACAACGCTTCGGGACACGGACGTCCGCCACACATGATCAACCACAAGGCCAACATGAGCGCCATGGACGGCGCCGGGGTCGATGCAGTTCTTTCCGTGTGCTCGGTGGGCGCCATCGCAGCGTCTTTTCCGCCTGGAAAGGTGGCCCTCGCCCAACAGTACATCGATTTCACGGGACAAGCGACGACCTTCCATGACGATGAAGCGGTGTTCACCTCGGCCACCGTTCCATTCGACCCTGACCTCAACGACCGTTTGGAGGGCATTCTCCGAGCTCACCAGCCGGAGCAAAGCGCGCCGTTCCGCTACACATACTGGCTGACCCAAGGTCCACAATTTGAGTCAGCAGCAGAAGTGAACGCCATCGACAACCTCGGTGGCGAGATGGTCGGTATGACAATGCCAAGAGAGGCGAAACTGGCGCTTGAACTCGATCTTCCTTACGTCGCGGTTTGCATTTCATCAAATTGGGCAGCAGGGCGCGACCCAACGGACACGGGCAAAGCCTTGGACCATCTGGAGGTTTCTGCACAAGCCAACGACCGTCTCGGCCCGGTTTGGGCCTGCATTCTTGGCATGCTCAAGTGACACAAACATGATGGACGGAAGGGTCCGATGGCTCGCCATGAACGGGCGCTCAGTTGATGCGTGGATGGACCACGAACCGGTGGACGAATGGGAGGCCATGATGAAGAAGGTCGCCGCCTTTCATCACAAGCACGATTTTGCAGGCCAAAACGGCCACGACATGGGCTACCGATTGGCGTTGACCATCGAAGAATTGGGTGAATTGGCTGCGGCGGTCACCAAGGGAAAACCGCTGGAGGAATGTGCTGAAGAGATGGCGGATGTCCTCATTCTCTTGATGGGTCACAGCTTGGCCATGGAACTTGACCTCAAAGCAGCCTTTGAGAAAAAATACGCTCGAATCATGAAGCGGGAAGCCTTGCAGGGTCGACTTGGTGTTCGGGTGACGGAATACCGGCCCGAATGATCAAGCAATCCAATGCTGGAACGTCATGGCGTGTTCGTCGCGATCGCTTGCAGCCACCTGCCGTTCTCCGATCAGGTAGAACTCGTCGGTGTTGATGGCCGGGGCAAAGGTGTCGGGCTCTTCGACAACGGTGTGAATGACGGTGCGGTGAATTTCCTTGGCATAGGGGAGGAACAGGGCATAGATTTCTCCACCGCCGATGATCATGACGTCCTCCTCATCTGAGAGCGTCATAATCTCATCAAAGGACATCACTTCGACGTCGTCTTCAACCCCTTGGCGCGTCATCACAACGTTGCGGCGGTTGGGAAGGGGTCGGCCCAGGCTTTCCCATGTTTTTCGACCCATGACCACGGTTTTGTTCAGCGTGGTTCGTTTGAAATGTTGCAGGTCGGTGGACTGACGCCACGGTAGGTCGCCGTCTTTTCCGATGGCACCGTTCTCATCGCAAGCGAAGATCATCGACAGCACTTCGTTCACCTCAAACCGAAATGGGGGCCTTGATATGGGGATGATGTTCGTAGCCCACCACCTCAATGTCGTCGTAGGTGAATCCGTCAATCTCCTTGATGGCTGGATTCAGGTTGAGGGTAGGAAGTGGCAGGGGCGCTCGAGTGATTTGGAGGCGAGCTTGGTCAAGGTGATTGTTGTACAGGTGGGCATCACCCAGCGTGTGGACGAAAACCCCCGGCTCCAAGTCGCACACTTGGGCCATCATGTGGGTCAGCAGTGCGTAGGATGCGATGTTGAAAGGAACGCCGAGAAAGACGTCGGCGCTTCGTTGGTAGAGCTGGCAGTTCAGACGACCACCGGCGACGTGAAATTGGAAAAAGGCATGACATGGCATCAACGCCATGTCGTCCAGTTCCCCCACGTTCCAAGCAGACACGATGATTCTTCGGCTGTTGGGGTTGGTTTTGATGGCCTCAATGGCCTGTTGAACTTGGTCGATGATGCGCCCGTCCTTTGTTTCCCAGCGGCGCCACTGCTTTCCATAGACCGGCCCCAAATCTCCGTTTTCATCGGCCCATTCGTTCCAAATGCGGACACCGTTGTCTTGGAGGTACTTCACGTTGGTATCGCCTTTGAGGAACCACAACAATTCGTGGACGATGGAGGGCAAGTGCAGTTTTTTGGTGGTGACCATCGGAAAGCCATCAGCAAGGTCGAATCGCATTTGGTAACCAAAAACTGACTTTGTTCCTGTCCCCGTCCTATCCCCTTTGTCAGCTCCTTCGGCGAGGATGTGGCTCATGAGGTCGAGGTACGCTTGCACAGAATCACCTGTCCTCAACCAGCGGAGGAAGCACTTAGGGGTTGTTCAAGCAACCAAGGCAAAATCGGGAAGAAACAACAGGTCGCTGGGCGTGCTTGGGCTCAGCGCATAGGCTTCCACGGCCCGGCGAGGGATTTCATCGAACAAAGGAGCCGTGTATCGCTTCACCGCCTCAATTTCCATGCCTTTGCAGGTGTAGCAACGACGGCAGAAGGAGCATAACATGTCAACGGCTGCTTGTGGAATACCAAGGTCGAGGGCCTTTCGGATGTCGTTTATTTCCTCAAGATCCTCGAGGGTCAGTTCGATCAGGCCGAGTTTGAGGCGGCGTGCTCGCTGCTCGATTTGGGCCGCCATGGCGAATTCACGAAGCGTGGACGGCGTGGCTTCCTCCGGCCAGTTCGCTTCGCCCAACAGAACGAGGGAGACCAAGGCATCGGCCACCGCACAACCGGGGTGTTGACGATTGTAGAGGATGCAGACCTGCTCCACGCTGCCCACTGAGCGGTTGCGGCCGCGGTGGAAACTCACCACAAGATGGGGGTCGTCAAAAAGAAGGAACTTCCGAAGGGTTTCCATCACGTGGATTTTCAATTCAAACCCGTCCAGTGCAGCCACGAGCGTGGTGTTTCCGGTCAGCGCACACAGTTCTCGTCCCCACGATTTGGCCGACGCCACGACACTCTCCAGCAGGCCAAGCCCACGCAGTTCAGCCTTGATTCGTTCGGGTGTGGGCTGCATTGCGCGTTTTGATTGAAGGGTGAGATCAAGGAGGCCGAACTCGGTGTGGTGCAACGTCACACTCATCATGCACTGTGAGGTTATTTTTACTCTCAAGGTGCTCCCAGCGCTGACATGGAAGTCATCAACTGGTCGGTGAAGGACCGATACAGGCGAGCAAGTTCCGCTCTGATCTCATGCTCGTCCTGTTGTGCAAGGGCCTGAAGTTCTGTTGCTGTCATGTTGCCGCCGTTGCTGGAGGCCAACCACTGGAGCCAAGTTACACCATGGCCTGCATTCACATCGAAGCGTCGATAAAGACGTGGCCATTTGTGGTGCTGTGGTTGCATGATGTCGCGGGTGCCGACCAAGGCAAGCGGCACCACCACGGCGTGAGGAAAAGCAGCTGCAAGCCGTGCTACGCCCGTTTTTCCAGGCAGAAGAAAGGGGGCTTCGGTTCGTTTTGAGCGGGTGCCTTCCGGGAAAATACCGAGGGCCTTCTCGTGGTTGAGGATGCTGGCGGCACTGGCCAACGCGTCGCTCCCGCCCGCTTCTCGATGCGTCTCAATTTGCCCCGTGGCTCGCATGATAAAACGGGTCAACGGGTTGGTGAAATGTCCGTCCTTGGCGAGGTAATGCGTGGTACGACGGGCTGCAGCAATCACCGCAATCGGATCAACATGCGAGAGGTGGTTGGCTGCGAGGATGGTCGCCCCCTTCCGAGGGATTCGATCTGCCCCATGGATTCGCCATCGCAAAAGTGGGCGAAGTGCGGGTGAAAGGAACATGCGCAAGCCAGCATACACGGGCGTAGAAGGGAGGGGCTCGGCGCTCGGTTCAATGACCCAGTGAGGCTTGAGGGTCTGCCATGCGGTTTCCAGTTCACCTCCTTCGCTCATGCACCCACCTCCTCCGGAGAGGTTTTGATGTTTTTTCACCAAACCATCCTTTCGCGGTGCGTTCGGGCAGGGTGGGAGAAAGGACAAGCGTGAAAGGCCACGGACAGGAGGGCACGGTATGGGCCGTTCAGTCTCGATGTCTCTCCCCGTTTTCCTCGGGGTGTTGGTCGTCTCTGTGGTCCTTCACCCGGTCGCCCTTGCAGAGGCTGCGTGGGAGGAGGATGGATGGTTGCGCACCTCCTTTGCGAAGGAACGGCTCGATCTTGGTGATGAGTTTGGCTGCTACGGTATGCCGGGCCTGTCGTGGTCCAACGATCCCGGAGCGGTCGCCAACGCTTGCAAGGCCTACATCGAGGAACGAACCAACGCCAGTCGTTGGGGCGTTGCTCCGTTGTCCACGTTTACGCCCTCAACGCTCACCATGTCGGACCACACCAAAGTGGCCAGCCAAGGTTTTGTGGTTCACGGTGACGAAACCGACCTCGAAGAAAGCGCTTGGCACAACGCCAGCGATGTACCCGTTGATGTTTGGGACTGGTACAACTTGGGCCGGCGCGGTGGGAGTTTGGAGAAAGGCATCGCCTCGCTTGAAGACCTCAAAACAGAGGTAGAGATGGGCGGCCTGGTCAATTTGTACTGGATTGGTCGTGTTAACGATGCTACGGTGCGGCATGACCGCGATGTCCTCGCCTACCTTGACGACACACCCGGCATCTGGTTGACCACATGGGGGGAAGCATGGTCATCATGGTCGGCCAAGCGATGCTACGAATACCAGCGAGACGTGGCGGAAATTGACGGTCGTACGGTCATCACGTTCGAAGCTTTGCAGACCGAGGCCTGCCGTGCAGTGTCTGATGGTCTTCCATGGAACGTCCCGTTGACGTGGCTGATCGATGTTGAGGGGGTTGAGGTTTCCAACGTTTCAACAGCAAATTCAAACGTATCTCTCTCTTCTATAGAGGGTGAGAAAGTGGCACAAGAAGGGTGGTGGCAACAAGAGGACGGCACCTTGGTCCTCTCGGTGGTCAACGGGCACGCCGTCAACATCACGCTCAATGCATCTGATGTTGAACACGACGTGCTTGCTCAAGCGACCTTCTTCAACAACCATTCTGCTGCTGTAACGGTGGCCGGTCATGAAACGACTGACCTGTTCAAGTGGGCGAAGCGGTTTGTCGACGACACCGACGTTCGATTTACCTGGCTGGTCCAGCCTCGCCCAGCAGAGAGCGCTGATGCATGGATTCCCTACGCCGTGGTGGGTGTCAGCGTGTTCACTGTCTTTGTCATGCTGGGTGTGCTAGGTCGTGAAGGGTTGGGCCCCATGAAACACTTGGCCTTGCGTAGCGAGAGCAAAAAACAGTATCCAGAGCGTGAAATCATGCGAAGCCTTGATGCCGACGAGGAAGCGTAGACCTGTTGGAGGAGGCAAACATGGCTCAAGATGACTTGGTCATTGACCCGTGGGGCAGCGCCCAATCCACCGATTACGACCGCATCATTGACCAGTTCGGTTTGACGTCCATGGATCACGTTGACCTCGTCGCTCCATCCAAACTTCACCGTCGGGGCATCGTGTTCGCCCATCGGGACGTCGACCACATTTTGGAAGCTCAGCGAACGGGCGATGCGTTCGGCGTTCTCACAGGATTGATGCCAAGCGGTCAGATGCACCTTGGTCACTCGATGGTGGTTGAACAGGTCAAGTGGTTTCAACAACAAGGCGGCGATGTGACCATCGCCGTAGCCGATTTGGAGAGCCAGGCCACTCGTGGCGTTTCCCTTGCCAAGGGACGTTCCGTCGCCCTCGAGGAGTACATCGCTCACTACGCTGCACTGGGGCTTGACCCCGAGAAAACCAACGTCTACTTCCAGTCGACCCGACCGATTGTTCAACGACTTGGGTTCCAACTTGGCAAGCGCACCAACCTCAGTGAATTTGAGGCGATCTACGGGTTCGGTGGTGAAACAAACCTCGCCCATGTTCAAGCACCATTGGTGCAAGTTGGTGATATCTTACATCCTCAATTGGAAGATTACGGTGGCCTTCGTCCCATCGTGGTTCCTGTGGGTGTTGACCAAGATCCCCACCTTCGACTGACGCGCGGCCTAGCGGCCAAGACCAACTGGTTCAACCTTCGGGCCTCCTCCTCAAGAGGATGGCTTGTGAGTCTCTCGGTTCATGATGAGAACGCCGAGGTGTTTGGGCAACTGCCAAACGGCCGTGTTGACAAAGCCAAGGTTGCAGCTGTGTTTGACCGCGTCGTCTCCGCCGTTGCTGAGCTCGGATTTTCAGACATCGTTTCAAGTCCGAAACAGGGAACGGTTCACATCCCGTCCGCCACGTCCCGAGACCGTCATTCAATTCGCATGGCGCTTCTTCGGTTGGAACGGACCTTGGGTGGTCCAGGATTGATGGCGCCAGCCTCAACCTACCATCACTTTGCCGTTGGCATGACGGGCGACAAAATGAGCAGCAGTCAGCCAAAAACCACCTTGTTCTTGCGCGATGATATTGCCACCTTAGAGAAGAAGATCAAGCGGGCTTTTTCCGGCGGCCAACCAACGGTGGAAGAGCATCGTCGTCTTGGTGGTAACCCCGATATCGACGTTGCCTACCAGTACATGATGTACTTCTTCGAAGAAGACGACGCCTACCTTGGCGAAATCAACGCTGCATTCCGCTCGGGGAAGCTCCTCGCCGGTGAGATGAAGCAATTGTGCATTGAACGGGCGACTGCTTGGATGAACGAACTTCACGAGATGCGTGATCAAACCGCCCATCAGGTCGCCGAGTTCCTCGCAGAGGACTCACGATGAGTCGCCAACATCGTCCGTGGAAAACACGGCTGGGTCAGGCCCAACAGGCAACGATTCCAGTTCCTCCTCCGTCAAATCACGCTCCACAGCATCCCCATGGAGAATCATGGAATGGCCGTGTGGGTCAAGCAGCTCAAGCGTGACGGATTGTGCGTCTGGCCCTCCGAGGTTCGACAGCGTCAACGTCATCTGTTGGAGCGTTGCGAGTTGATTCATCAGTGCCTCGCGTTCGTCGCCTTCTGCGGCAAGAAATTGGTTGGAGATGTCCCGTTCGACCATGTTGATGATCTCCTGAAAGCGATGCAGGACCCCTTCCACGTTGGAAACATAGCCGGTTGAACTGGTTCCTGGGTTCACCTCCAAGTCCAATTCCGGGATGCAAACGGTGCACGACGAAGAACGGACCACCCTTGCCCGAAGTTTGTCCTCGTCGTCGATGACCATTGACCAGCCACCCGCCTTTTTCCCCTCGGCTGGGATAAAATCGGTCTGACGCCAGCCACAATCATGGCAAAGAATGGTCACCTGTGTGTGTTCGCCGAAATAGGGGATTTCATCGATGTGAGCGATCATGTTGACGTTGCCCGTCGACGCACAAATCGGGCAGGGCATCTCAATGGGTTGCTCCTTCATTCATACACGTCCTTGAGGTCGTCGCTCTCGACGGCAAACCCTTCCATTTCCGTGCCCCGAATACCACGGCACCCCTGGGGGAGAAGGAGCAAACGCGTGTCCGTGATGCGAATGATTTGGCCTTGCGCATCACCCTCAATGAACTGGTACAGCATGCTCAATGCCTGGTTGAATTCCGTGGTTCGCTTCATCATCCGTTTCATTTCCACGATGCACCCGTGACCATCGGCGACCCAATCCATCAGTTGACCGCAACCGGTCAGGTCCAGCAAGGTTGAGTTGTGGAGCACCATTTCGCCCTCAAAAAGTGGCACAGGCGCATGCGGATAGAGTTGGTTGAGGTTGTGGTAGGTGACCTCGCTTCGTGGCATTCGAGGTGCCGGCGTGCTGGCTGCACTCGGCATCGCGAAGTTGCGGGGACCTGCCGTGGATTCCTCCGATTGTTCGTTGTTGGTGGGCAACTCGTTCAGTTTGGCTTCGGCCGCTTCAAGGAGGTCAAGGTCTGGCATCTCCGGCACCGTTGGCTCCGGGGCTTGCCCCTGCGGCACGGGTTGAGAAAAGGCATCGAGCGAGGACTGTGCCTCGTCCTTTTCCTTTCGTCGCCTTCGCCGCACATGCCCTCCTTGAAAACGAGGCTTCTTGAACACTCCCCTGAAGTCCCCCCTCGGCGTTGGGTTTGGTGTGCAGCGTTCAAGTTCCAGTGCTTCATTCCTTCAATGCCCAAGGTTCAAGAAGTGTCGGGGGAGTGAGGGATTCATGTCAGAACACCAGACCGTCATGAAGACCGGAACCAGCACCGTCGGTATCACGTTCAAGGGAGGCGTCGTCGTCGGCGCAGACCACCGTGCTACAATGGGTCATTTCATTGCAAACAAGAGTGTTCAGAAACTCTTCAAGATCGGGCACAACCTCGCCTTGACCACGGCAGGTTTGGTTGGCCACGCCCAGTCCCTTTCCCGCACACTGGCTGCTGAAGTGGCCTTGTTTGAACTCCGCCGTCAACAACCCATGACCGTCAAGGGCGCTGCAACCCTGACCGCAAACATCCTCTCAGGGCGCCCTCACTGGGTGCAACTCCTCATCGTTGGTGTTGACGACGACGGTGGCCACGTGTATTCCATCGACTCTGCCGGCGGTTCCATTCCCGACGTTTACTGTGCAACCGGCTCCGGTTCGCCATACATGTACGGTGTGCTTGAAGACGGGTTCAAAGAAAACATGTCCCAGGCGGAGGCCTTAAAATTGGCGGCGAGAGCCCTCCATGCATCGGGACAGCGTGATGCGGCCTCCGGCAACGGCATGGATTTGGCCATCATCACGCCGGGTGCCGGCTACCAACAAGTCTCGCAAGACGAGATTGCCAAACTCCTGAAGTGAGGTTCATTTTCCCGCGGCTCTGCTGCTTACCACTCCTCCGGGAGTGCGCTGTGGTCCATGCTGACTGCGGGAGCGTGAAGTGAACATCATGCAAATGACCTACCGAGAATTGAAAGACGAAATTGCGAAGATCATTCCTCGCAACATCGAATATGAAATTGATTTGGAAGCTGGCAACATTGCCATCATCACGGCGAACATGAAGCCCTTCACCGGCCAAGACGGTTTGATTGGCAAAATCGCACGACGCGTTAAGCGGAAAATCGTGTTGCGTACCCCCATCGAGGCCATGATGGACATGGACGAAGCCAAGGATGTCATTCAAGACATCATTCCAAAAGAGGCCGACATCACTGAGATGTACTTCGACGCTTGCTACCGGGAAGTGATCATCCAATGCCGACAACCCGGTACGGCGATTGGTCGTCGAGGTGAGAACAGCAACGCGATTCGGGACAAAACCGGTTGGGCTGTGAAGGTTGAGCGAACGCCTCCTCTGTTTTCGAAAACGGTTCATGACATCCGCATGTACCGTCAAACCCATGGGGATGAGCGACGTAAATTGCTGAAGGACTTCGGATTGAACATCCACCGCCCGACTCGTCCTGGAGGTACCTGGGCCCGTGTTACAGCGCTTGGATCCTACCGTGAAGTGGGGCGAGCCTGCCACTATGTGACAACCAACGAGTCCCGTATCATGATCGATGTGGGCGTGAACATCGCTTCGGACACCGACCCGATGCCGTTTTTCAATGCGCCAGAAGCGTTGCCGCTGGACAAGTTGGACGCTGTCGTGCTCACCCATTCTCACCTTGACCACGCCGGTATGCTTCCGGTGTTGTTCAAGTACGGCTACCGAGGTCCTGTCTACTGCACGCCACCCACGCGAGACCTGATGCTGCTCCTGCAAACCGACTACCTCAAAGTGGGCGGTGCAGAAGGCAAGCGAACGCCCTACGACATGGAAGACATCCGTATGTGCATGAAGCACGTGGTTGACGTGGATTGGGATTCAACGACGGACATCGCACCCGATGTGAAACTCACCTTCTCCAACGCCGGTCACATCCTGGGCTCCTCCGCCGTTCACCTCAACATCGCCGATGGGAAGCACAACATCGTGTTCAGCGGCGACCAGAAATACGAGAAGTCGTGGCTCTTCGATGCTGCCAACACCCGCTTCCCCCGTGTGGAAACCCTGGTGATTGAGTCGACCTACGGGGCGTCTGGCGACTACCAACCCTCTCGCCAAGAAGCCAATCAAGAGCTTCAGGACATCGTGTCCCGCACCCTGATGCGTGGTGGCAAGATGATTTGTCCCGTGTTCGCTGTCGGTCGAAGCCAAGAAGTGATGATCGCCATTGACGAACTCTTCCGTTCTGGTACGGTCAAACCCGTGCCGGTTTGGCTCGACGGCATGATTCAGGAAGCGACCGCCATTCACGCCTCCCACCCGAACTACCTCACCAAGGCGCTGAGCAAGTCCTTGTTGAAAGACGACGGTGAGAACCCGTTCACGAGTGAATGGTTCCGCCCTGTGAAAGGGCGTGAACTGCGAGAGAGCATCGTGATGGACACGTCGCCGTGCATCGTGTTGGCCACATCCGGCATGCTCAACGGCGGCCCCGTGATGGAGTACTTCAAGAACTGGGCCCATGAGGAACGCAACTCGCTCTGTTTCGTTGGCTACCAAGCTGAAGGAACCTTGGGTCGTCGCCTCCAGAAAGGATTCGGCGAAGTTCCCATGCTCATCAACGGCAAGACGGAGATTGTGAAAATTGGTTGCGAAATGGTGACCATTGATGGGTTCTCGGGCCACTCCGACCGTCGCCAACTCCTGGATTTCGTCGACCGCATCAACCCGCCGCCTAAGAACATCATCTGCCACCACGGCGACTATCAGAAGTGCAACGAACTTGGGCTTACGCTCCGTGAGCGATACAACTGCTTGACGTTCGCTCCGAGTAACCTCGAGACCGTTCGTTTGTTTTGATCAAAGCGGCATGTCCATGCCGCTGGCCATTGGGTCGGGCAAACTCTCAATCGTTTCCGCCTCACCTTGAAGGCCAGCACCGGTTGATGCTGCATTGCCAAGCACCCGTTGCCCCTCACCAACTGGGCTGGAAAGGAGTAACCATGCAGCACCCGTCACCGTCGCACCAAGGGCTCCTATGGCTAAAGTAAGCGTGTACTCACCAGACCCAAGACCAGCGATCCCCGCCATGAGCACCACGGTTCCCATGCCCAAGGCCAGCACCAATCGAGGTCTGCCTGCCATGCATTGCCGAGCACCACGGTCTTCATGAACCCGTTGCGGTTGTAGCATCACCATGCAATCATCTCGCACGCCTGCTTGCCCTGGCTGGCTTATGACCGCTGTAGCACCGTGGGGAGAAAATGCCGAAGATGCGTTTGACCAAGGCTTGGTTGAACTTGGATTGGGAGACGTTCGCTTGATCCAAGCTCAGGGGGCCATGTTGCCCCTCGGCTTTGAAGCCACGCCGCCTCGTCCGCTGCCCATGGGTTCGCTCGTCGAATGCCACCTTGCCACGGCCTATGCTTGGAACGGTTCTTCGGCATCTGCCGGCGTCGCGTGGGCTTCATGTGTCACGCCAGAAGGTGATGAGTGCGCCGTTGTTGCCACCATCACGACGGATCGTGATTACGAGGAGACGGTCCTTCTTCTGCGACGAAACCTCCAACGGCGTCTTGCGAGCAGGGACCTTGAGGTGGTTCAGTTCGACGTCGCTGTTGACGAAGTCACCGCTGGACAAGACCACCACGGTGTCGCTGTTGCCGCGTTGATCCTTCCTGAATCCCTCTCGCTCGGTGCTCGCACCAAGACCGGGCCGGTGCGAGGTGCATTGACCCGAACGGCCACCCCCGAACCGAAGAAACGGGTGGACACCAAGGCTCCAGCTGCCCCTGCTCGTCGTCCGGGCCAGCCTCAAAACAACCACGATTTCTCGCTTTGAGTTGAACCCTATGAGCGCCGAGCAACGTTGGCTCGTGGTTCGATGCTCCGCTTGTCAGCGGTGTTCGGGTCAACGTCGTCAAGGGGGGCGGTGTCCGCATTGTGGAATGGCCCTCTCATCGTCGTGTGAAGTTGTCAAAGAGTGTCATAGCAGCGCAGATTTGCATATGGAAGTGGCGTTGGCCAACACGCCGGAGGAACTGCGTGATGAGTTGCGACAGCGGATGACAGCGCTCCCCGAATCCGATTCCGCACAGCCTGTCTCCCTGAGGGCCATCCTCACAGAATTGAGAAACCTTTCCGAGGATGACGGCAGTCTTGGGTTGGAGGTTGTGCGTCGTCATTTGAAAAAGCGAGCCATGGATGCATCGCCTGAGGCGTTCATGGAACAAGCAGAACTTGAGGGATTGGTTCTGCGTTTGGCAGCTGACCGGTGGATGTTCTTTGAGTGAAGTTCATAGGTAGGATGCCGTGGCACAGACCAAGGGCGTATGGGTTAGTTTGGCCTATACTCGGGCGTTTGGGACGCTTGGACCCAAGTTCAAATCTTGGTACGCCCACCATCACTCGGGAAGCACGATGCTGTGCACCCACAAGACATGGAATCCAAATTGGGTTTTGATGAAATTTTGTGGCACGGCCTCCAGTTCGGAAGCCCATACGGCATCCTCGAAGGTCTGAACCATCTGGCCTTCGACAAATTCTCCGAGGTCACCGCCCTTGCTACCGCTGGGGCAGTTGGAGTATTTCTTGGCCATTTTTTTGAAGGTTCGAAGCGGTTTTTTTGCGGCATTGATCTGCTCAAGAATCATCTTGGCTTCCGGCTTGTTGGCGACCAAAATATGACGAACATGGGCCTTGCGAGGTTTTCGACGCCGGTCATGTCGCCGCATGCAGTTTCAGCTCCCGGTGGACACGTGTCGCCCCTCGGTCAAAAAGATGCGCCAGCGACCAAAAGAACACGGTGAGTAGGAGGGGAGGAATGCCCCTCGAGACCAGTTCAACCTCCAAATCATTGCTGAAGAACGGGAGCGCTGCAGACCACCCCAGAAGGTAGGCCATCAGAGCAAACAACGTGTGCGGGGTGAGGCGGCCAGGGCTCAGCCAAGCGAGGTTTCTTCGATGATGTTCAATCGCCATCATCCATCCGACGCTGATGAAGAATGCGAGGGGTTTGATTCCGCTCACTTCGTTTCTATAGATTGATTGGACGGGTACCTCTGCCAAACGAAAACCCTGCTTTGCGAGGTTGATCAGCCAGAAATTCGGATAACCATAGCCGGCCCATGACCGTTCCCAGTCCCAGGCGTTGAGCACCGCAGACGACGTGGCCGTGTACCCGCATTGGGGGTCGCCGATGGGTTGTCCAGCGGCGAGGGTCGTGAACCATGAGAGGATGGCCGTTGCACGTTGCCGCTGCTTCGGCATTCGGTTGTATCCGTCAAGGTGCAGCCTCCGGTTTCCCTTCACGTGGTCTGCTTCGTTGGAGATAATGGGGTGAACCAAGGCCTCCATGTCGTCAGGATTCATCTGTCCGTCACCTGCCATCACCACGCTGATGAATGGCGAATCCCACAGGCTGAGAAGATGCTGGTGGCCTCGGTCGATGGAGGCGCCTACACCGTCGCCGTTTCCTTCCAAGACCACCACATCACACGGCGCATCGGCTTGGCTGGCGAGCGCTCCCGTGCTGTCTTCAGAGCCATCGTCGACAACCACGGCCAAGTCAACCATCTCAGGAAGGCTTGACAGCACGGCCTCGATGTGCTCCTCTTCGTTGCGAGCGGGGATGACCACGCCGAGGAGCCGTCCGTGGTGCATGATTTCTCCGTGCAGGTGGCCAACATCAACCTATGCGTGAATCGTCCTTTACCAGCTCCTCGAGAGAACAGGTTTCATAGCCTTGGAGAGGTCGACCAACCCCGTGAAGGTCCCGCTCCGTCGTGTTGTTCTCATCGGTGAGAACATCGAACTCCGCATCGTTTCCTTGGTGGTTCGCTGCCGAGAAGTTGCGGAAGACGTCGTGCTCTTTGATACTGGTTCGACGGATGAGACCACACAACTGGCCGAGGAAGTCGACACCCAAGTGGTTCACTATGAGGGTGCGTTGACACCACAGAACTTGACGCGTGCAGCCATCCAAGCTTCCCTCAACGACGGATTGACCTTGTTTTTGCCAATCACTTCCATGTGGAAATTGTCCGCCTTGCCGCTCAGCGTGAACAGGGCTCGGGAAGGTTGGGACATCCACTATCTCTACCGGGAATCCCCCTCGGTTGATGACAACTCCCCGCACGTCATTGCGACCACCTCGATGGGTCATCTGATCACCAGCGAGGAAGGGATGGACCACCTTGCGGAGCTTTCCGACGAAGCGACGATGGAGGATGTATCGGAGACCGTTCGAGCACGATTTATCAAAACAGATGCGCCGATTCAACTCCCTCAACGGCAATCACTGGCAACGGCGTCTCGGTTTGCTCAGCTCTTCTATTGGATGCTGGAATCCAAGCACCCCCTCCTGTTGTTCGGTATTCCCGGCGTGGTGTTGTTTGTCTTGGGGTATCGATTGTCCGGCGACCTCGCTACCATGTTCACCGAATTGAATTCAACCTCCATCGGTGTGACCCTCATCACCATTGCCATGACCCTCATCGGACTCTTTGCCATGATGGTGGCCCTTATTCTCTACATCATGGGAAAACAGGTCGCCCGCATCCAAAACCAGTACAATTGGCCAAAGGGGAGCTGAACAGATGCCACACTTGGTCTGCCTGGACATGGACCGCGTGCTCGTTGACCACCTTTCTACATGGCAATTTGTGTACGATGGATTGGGCATCTCAAACGACGAATCGTTCGCCTTGTACAATCAAGGATTGCTGGATGAGTGGGACTGGATCAAACTGGATTTGGCCCTCATCAAATCAGCACCCGGCGGCAACATCACCGATGCACGCCTCCGTGGATTGATGGAAGGCATGCCGATGATGAAGGGCTGGCACGGGTTGATTGACCACCTTCTGAACGTGGGCGTCCATGTCGCCATTGTGAGCGGCGGTTTGCAAAAGACCGCGAGGGACATCGCTGCAAGATTTCCTTCGGAACAACCATGGCGCCGCCGCTGGGGAGGCATTGACCGGCATACGGCGAACGAGCAATGCGGCGGGATGGATTCGAAACTCCACGTGTTCACCAACGGTTGGTTGATGGAACCCAGCGACGGCGTAACCCCTCCAGGTATCGGCGATTTTGGTCGGTACCAAGTTCAAATGAACGGTAAAGGGGCCATCGTCAAGATGCTTCAGCGTCGCCTGGGTGTCAGCAAGTCATGCACGGCCTCCGTTGGCGATTCAATGGGCGATGTCGGCATGTTTGAGGAATCGGACTGTTCCATCTTGTTCAACCCCTGGGACGAACGCCCTCGGGCACATGCACGCCACATCATCGAAGAGAAGGACTTGGGATTGGTGCTTGACCTCATCTGTGAGCGATTTGGACTGGCAAAACCTTGATGAGGAATCCCGATTAAAGCAACCTCATGGTCGTTGACGATTTGATGTCCATCTGCCCGCATTGCGGGTTTTTGCTTGGTGCGTTCATCCCTGGTATGCCTTGCCCGATGTGTGGCGAGACGCTGTTGTGATCAGGGCGTGACCCTTCTCGACGTTCTGGGGAAGGGAATCACTTCACGAATGTGGGTTGCCCCGGCCAGCCAGCTCACCACCCGGTCGACCCCCAAACCGAAGCCGCCGTGCGGCACGCCGCCGTAGGAACGCACGTCGATGTAGAACTGGTAGGGCTCACGTGGTGTTCCTTCTTCGTCGATGCGCTGAAGGATTTCTTCCTCGGACCATGTGCGCTCGCCACCACCGATGATCTCTCCGTAGCCTTCCGGGGCGAGGAGGTCATGACAGAGGACGTACTTGTCGTCGCTCGGGTCCACGCGGTGATAGAACGGTTTGGCGATTTTGGGGTAGTGCGTCAGGAAATGTGGTACATCAAAGTCTTGGGTGAGCACCTTTTCCTTGGAGTAATCCAAATCTTGTCCCCACTCTACGTTCACGCCTTTGCCTTGCAGAATCTCGATGGCTTCGTCATAGCGCATCCGAGGGTAAGGGTTGTCGGCGTAGTTGGCGATCAGTTCGAGGTCCCGCTCAAGGTAAGTGAGTTCTTCTTCACGTTCATCAAGCAGGGCCTTTGCAATGTGACGAACAACGCCTTCTCCGTGCGTCATGATGTCGTCGTTCGTAGCCCAGGCCATCTCCATTTCAGCGTGCCAGAATTCCGTCAAGTGCCGTCGTGTACGAGACTTTTCCGCACGGAACGAAGGTGCGATGGTGTAGAGCCGTTCGAGCGCTGGCATCGCAGCCTCTGCGTACAGCTGCCAGGATTGGGTCAGGTAGGCCTGCTTACCGAAGTAAGGGACCTCAAACAAGGTAGAGCCGCCCTCAACGGCACCGGCCACGAAATTCGGTGCTTGATACTCCAAGAAATCATGCCCTCGGAAGTAGGAATGGATGGCGCCGAAGGCCGAACTCCGAAGTTTGAGCATGGTGGTGGCGCGGGTGGTTCTGAGGTCCAGGTGGCGATGATTGAGGGTGTGTTCGGTTCCGCCGTAGGTCAACTCGCCGTCCTCGTCTTCCACGAGCATGTCGGCTTCCGTGATGGGGAAGGGACGTTCTGAGTTGACAGGGCCCACGATTTCAACAGCGGTGATGTCGAGCTCGTGCCCGCCTTCGGCGCGCTCGTCGGCGCGGACCGTTCCGGAGAAGACGACGCTCGTCTCAATGAGTGCGCTTTTCAGGGCGTCAAAGGCTTCCTCGCCGATGTTGGCTTTCTTTCCGACGCACTGAATGGTCCCCGTTGAGTCTCTCAAGACAATGAATCGAATGTTGTTGTTGCCTCTGGCTCGCTTGACCCAACCTTTCAGTTCAACCTGCTCGCCATCGTGTTGGCCCTTTTGCACATCGCCTATCCACGTGGTCTTGACCATGCTCTCACCGTCGTTTCCCACCCACCCTGCCTATGTGAATGTCTCCCTCACCGAACCTCGGAAGTCCGAGGCTCGTGCGTCGTATCGTGAAAAGTGTCAAAACGGTTCATGACGAGGTACACCCGTGAGGAAGACAGCCGTCTATGCGTTGGGAGGGAACGCTCTCCAATCCCCTGCTGAGGAGAGTGCCGATGCCTCTCGGGTGCTCGCCAAAGTGATGAGCGATGTGATCGACCTCCTCGAAATGGATTGGAGCGTTGTGATCACCCATGGAAATGGCCCTCAGGTCGGTCACCTTCTCTCCATGGACGAGCAGCACACCCACGACTTGGATGCATGGGTCGCCGCCACTCAAGGGATGATCGGTCACGAACTTTCCTTGCACCTGAACGCCATTCTGCGACGCCGTCGGCGACCCGAGCGGACGGCCGTTGTGCTCACCCATGTTGAGGTTGACCCCGAGGACGAAGGGTTTCAGTGGCCAACAAAGCCCGTCGGACCCGTGCTTGATGCTGAAACGGTCATGTCGGCTGATTGGGACATTGCGCAAACCGTTCACGGGCCTCGTCGTGTGGTCGCCAGCCCGTTTCCACTACGCATCCATGAGATCGACGTCATCCGGCACCTGGTTGATCTTCGGGCTGTGGTCTTTTGCGGCGGTGGCGGCGGCATTCCGGTCGTTCGGCGTGGCGAGCACCACCAAGGCGTTCCAGCGGTGGTGGACAAGGACCACTTCTCATCACTTCTCGCCACCGAACTTGGCGCTGATGCGCTGATCATCAGCACGGAAGCCGATGCCATCTACCGCTCCTTTGGAACACCAGCGGCGGAGGCTCTCACTTCTCTTTCGTTGGACGAGGCCGGCCGCATGGACGAGGCGGGGGAATTCCCGAAAGGTTCCATGGGCCCCAAGGTCAACGCCTTGTGCAGTTTCGTCGAGAAGATTGACGGTGGGGTTGGCGTCCTTTGCTCGCCCGGCCACGTTCTGGAAGCCCTGCGGGGTGAGGCAGGCACCACCATCCTACAATGATGCCTCCTGTGGTTCAAGAATCATGTTCTTATGGTTCGAACCTTTGGAGTGCAACATGAAGACCCCTGTTCTCGCCGAAGCCCACTGCGATGCACCCTGTGGTGTGTACGACCCAGCCAGCGCACGAATCGCCGCCGAGGCCGTTCAATCCATGACCAAGAAAATGCTGGCCATGACTTGCCCGGATACCACCGATGGCGTCGCCATGGCGGCTTACATGAACACGATGGCACGCTACGCTGCCGTGAAAGAAGAAGAGGCACAGAAGTGCAAGGACGAACTCCTGGTTTTGTGGACGGACTTCTTCAAACCCCAGCACCTTGAATCCATCCCTGACCTTCATGACACGTTCTGGCATGCTGCCAAGTTGTGCTCTGCCTGTAAAGTCGAGGTCTCGGCAGATCATGCTCAAGAACTGATGGACGCCTGCGAATCCATTCACCAGATGTTCTGGACCGCCAAGGGACGAGATGTCCCCTGGATTCGTGCATCCTGAGGGTCATCCATGAAGCACACCCTGGATGTCCGCATCCAAGGGGACAGCATGTGGCCAACATTCCGAGACGGGGACGTGCTCGTGTTCACGCAACATGACCTTGCGTCGTTTGACGCTGGGGATGTGCTCCTTGTGTCCCATCCACTCAAACCCGAGGTCCGAATGGTCAAGCGGGTGTTGAGAATTGAAGCGAACGGCGATTTGTTTCTCGTAGGGGACAATCCCGACCCGCTGGCCAGCGAGGACTCCCATAATTTCGGTCCGGTTCCCCACACGTTGGTGGAGGCTCGCTGGTTAGGAGATTCGTAGCGGGCCTGACGGGGTTCGAACCCGCGACCGACGGATTAAGAGTCCGTCGCTCTACCTGACTAAGCTACAGGCCCGACTTCGCCTTCTGCCTCGTCTATTTAACGCTTCATGCACGCCGATGGTGAAAACAGGTTCAATCCTGCTTTGTGAGCACCGTGATGCCATCGCCGGAAGCCATCACAACGACGTCACACATGTTGTTGAACAGGCCAACTTGGACCACGCCGGCCAGCGCCAGCAGGGCTGTTTCCGCCTCGACAGGGTTGTCGATGGTCGCACCGGCATGGGCGTCGGCGATGTAATTCCCGTTGTCAGTTGTCAGCAATGCCTCGCCTGATTGCCGCATCACGACCTCACACCCCAACACGTTGGCGATGGCCCGTCGGGTCGTGTTGTAGGAAAAGGGGGTCACCTCGATGGGGAGTGGAAATGCCCCGAGCGTGCTGACTTGCTTTCGGTCGTCCGCCACCACCACCATGCGTTTGGAGGATTGGGCGACCACCTTTTCACGCAGGAGCGCCGCTCCACCGCCTTTGATGAGTTGAAACGACGGGTCAAACTCATCGGTGCCGTCAATGACCACATCAAGCCCGTCCAGGTCGTCGAGATCGGCAAGCGGAATACCCACTTCCAAGGCCAAATCACGCGTCGCAATGGAGGTCGGCACGCCAACGATGCTGAGGCCTTCCTCGGTAACTCGACGGCCGAGTTCGAGAATGGTGTACTTGACGGTTGAGCCCGTGCCGAGGCCGACGTTCATTCCATCACTGACATAATCACACGCGGCTTTGCCGGCTTCAGCCTTCAACGCCTCAACGTCCATGCTCTTTGGTTTGGTCCGCCATCTATTGACTTTCGCACCGGACTGAGGAAGACCCGTGGGCCCAACCCTTTAGACCTTGAAGGGGCCGTGGCGTAGGTATGAGCACAGGCCGTGGCGCAGGGGCACTGGCCGTCGGTTTGGTTCTCATCTTCCTGCTCTCCTTGGTCCCAGCGACCCATCACGAAGGAAGGCCGACCCTTGATGCGCCTCCCGTGGTTGAGTCTACCCCGCTTGGTCAACTGCAAACCCTCACCATCGGTTCGTGGCCCGACGGCGCGAATCAGCGGGTCGAAGTCAGTGTGCCAGACGGCCACGCCATCAAATCGCTCGATGTCGATCTTGAGGCGGGAACCCTCAACAATCCCATGGGGAGTGTGCTCACGGATGTCGGAGACTTTGATCAAAACGCTGTGTACGACGGCATGGATGTGAACAAATCCTCACTCCAGATTCTTCCACAGGATTGGTCCTATGATTTCGAATCCGGGAGTTTCGCCCCAGAATGGACCCGCTCGGGCAACTCAAACTGGGCCATCGTTTCCGACACCCGACTCGGGGGAGCCAAACTGGCAAAAGCAGGCACCATCAGTCACAACCAAGAATCTCGGTTGACCTTGGACGTGTCTCAACTCCCCGCCTCCACGGGAACCTTTCGCTACAGCGTGTCCTCGGAGGGCAGTTTCGACTACTTGTTGTTCTGTATCGACAACACGGGATGTTCCCGGTACAGCGGTTACAATTACCGCTGGTCCGGTACCGTCAACAACGGTAACCAAGCCTTCACCATTCCAGCGAGCGCGCAAACCCTCACCTGGAAGTACGTGAAGGACGGGAGCGTGAATTCCGGTTCGGACACGGCGTGGGTGGACGACATCGTCATCACACCCAGCGGAGGCTCCGGAAATGGCGAAGGGAATTGGACCTCGGATGTCTTTGGACCCTCCCTGCTCGGACGTGGTGAGCACCTTGCCCACGGCTTGTTGCACATGGATGCACGAATCTACCCCGGCTCCGTGTTTGAGTGGCAAGTGCTCGATGCTTCGACGTCCAGTCCAGTTCCCGGTTTTGAACGGCTGACCAGCACGTGGGCCGATTTGGGCATGATCGATGCCCAGGCGCACCCACTCCTCCGATTCAAGGTGCACATGAAAGAGGCGCCCGACGGTGAGACCTCCGAGATCCGAAGTTGGTCCCTCAACGGTCACTTGCACAAATCGTTTGACAGCGATCCAACCGACGAAGGCTGGACCCTCCAAGGTGGAAGTTGGTCCAACGGGGCGATTACCAGTTCCACCTCGGTGTTGTCCGATACCTACCATGTTAGAAGTGGGTTCTCGGCCATTGACACCAACAGCACCCACACGGGAGCAGGGATGTTGCAGTACAGCCTCGATGGGGGCCAGTCTTGGCAGGGCATCGACGCCGTGGGCAGGGAACAATTGCAACAACCAGCGTACTTGGTTCAATTCCGAATGGTGAATGCCACGGGCGGTGGGACGTTCACATGGAGCGATTTCCAAGCCGAGTTGATTCGAACCTCCATCCCGGACGGTGTCCGACTCGACGTTGGACTCGACGGAGCAAACGAATGGTCGCTCGACGGTGCAGGTCACGGGGTCTTCGGGCTCCAAAACACCTTGATCACGGATGACATGTGGGCCACCTATGCCATCGAGCCGGCCAACGCTGCCTCACTTGAAGTGGCGGTGCCCACCCGCGGCGTGCATGCCTTCTCGTTTGCCGTTGCCTCGCCCTCGGGCACCCTTGCCAGCCCCTTCCTTGCCATGGCGGTCAACGGCCAAGACATTTTGAGCCGCAACTTGAACAACATCAACGACTTGTCCATCGTCACCCTCACGGCGAGTGAATTGACGACGCTGAACAACGCCCTCAGCCAAGCCTCCGGTCAGCACGGGCCTGCTGGACTCCCTATGGCGACCGTCGAAGTTCGCGTTGGGTCCTCGTTGTCCTCAGAAGACTTGTTGGTTGGTGGCGTGTTTGCTCCGTACGATGCAGATGTGAGCATGGCGCTCAACGCAGGACATCCACTCGTGCTAGGGCTGAATCATGCCCTTTCATCGGCCATCCCTGCCCTCGGCCAACGCACGGTCACCCTCCCGCTTCGCCTTGACGGAACCGGGTCGGTCGCCCTGGGCGTCATGGACATGGAATCACAAGCCTCTGTCAAGGCGCTTGAATTATCGGTCCACAACGTGACCGACACGCTGGTCCCCGGCCTGGATTGGGTTGAGTCGGTGGCCAGTTTTGACTTCACCCCGCTGGGCATCACCGATGCACTGACGCACGCCAAGCAGTCGTCATGGTTGGTTGAGCTCCACCTTTCTGGTGCTCAACAGCAATCCAAACTTCAGTGCCCCATCGCCTCCCTTCCCATCACGTCGACCTCACTCGCCGCTTGCACGGCAACGGGAACGGCGTTGATTTGGTTTGACGAAGGGACCTCGGGTTCAATTTCCGCCGTCGGCTCTGGGCAGTTCCTCGAAGTTATGCATCATTTCCGGTTCCCCGATGGATGGGACGATGAAGCAGCAGCCACCATGTCGGTGAGCCTCATCTCGTCGTCGGGACCGCTTCTCCCTGTGTCCAAGGTCTTCGGTCTTGGCCTCGATAACGGTGTGGAAAACGATGTTGAGATCAAATCATGGTCGGTGCTCTCCAGCAACGGCATTCGTTCCTCTGCAGCCTACCCTTACCTCAGAGCGGGTGAGGTGGTTCACATGGAAGTTCAACTGGGCTTCGAAAACACCACCGAGGGGAAGCCTCGGTCGGGCCAAACCCTCGTTCGTTTCCTCGTTGATGGAAACGAGTACGCCACCACGACCCTGCTTCAGGACGGTGTTGCTCTTTTCCCTTACACGGTTCCGATGGGACGTTCATCCATGACCTTGGGCGTTGAGGTCGTGCCACTTCGAGGACAGAACGTCGTGAGTTCTCTCCCCGACACGCTGACCTTCCTGTTCGACAATGTCCCTCCGACCCTCATGAGCAGTTCCGTTGAAGCGTTTGACAGTCGGGATGTCGCTCCTCGAACGCCGCTCAGTTTCACCGTTGCTGACCGCCCTCATCTGCCAACGCATGCCAACCTTCATCTTTGGCAATCTTGGCTGAATGATGGGAATCAAAACGGCGTCATGGATGCCGATGAGGTGGTGGTGCGACCGCTCATACTGCCAGAAAATTTGACCTTGCTCATGGGCGAATATTCCGCAACCATCGACACTTCAAAAGCTTCCCAGGCCGATTATTTCCTTGGATGGTTGGAAATTGCTGACAGCGCAGGCCACATCATGGCCGACGGTGGAAGCATCAGCCAACCCATGTTCAATGTTCAACTCAACAGCAACGGCGCACCTTCGCTCGGTGCGACATCACTTGGCTGGAACGACGGACAAGTCTCGCCCTGGCTCCATCCCCAGGAGACCTACGAACTTCGGGTTCCTGTTTGGGAACAAAACGGCATCAACGACCTCTCCGAAATCGTTCTGGAGTTGGCTGCAAACACGGCGCAACCCGCAGCGATTCACTGGAATCAAACAACGGGAGTTTGCGAGTCCACCAACGTCTATGTTGAAGTTGAATCGTGCAATTTGGTTCCGGCGGATGCCGAGGATTTGTTTTCCAGGAACGGCGATTTTGTGGTTCACTTCACGGTTGAATGGGGCTACGATCCCGACCTTTCGGTGGTTCGTGTGCCGCAGATCAGTCTGCTCGATCAAACGGGTCAATCCAACCGATTCATGCTTGAACCATTGAGCTGGCGTTTCTCTGGAGAACTGGCCATTGATCCGGATTCCATTCGCATTGCGCTGCCCAACGAAGCCAACGATTCCCTCGGCTACTGGGTGCAACCCCGGACGACCTTCGACGTCATGGGTGATTTGGTGTGGTACAGAACAGGGACCTCACCAAGTCAACCGCTGGATGTGGAGTTAACGCTGGGCGAGAACAACCTCGAAGCAGACGTCATCAACGGTACCTTCCAAGGCTCCATGCTCGCACCGCTGGTCGACGGGACCTATGGCTTGTACGGCGACCTTCGGGATGCTCCGAGCGGCGCCGTCTATAGAGGTGATGATGCGGCCTTTGTGTGGTTCATCGTCGACAATCAAGCTCCCCGTGTGGCGGCCGTTGACCGGCCAGGTTTCAACACGATGCTTGCTGAAGAGGACTGGAAGGACCTTCAATTTGAACTGAGACTGGATGAAAATGCCCAACTGGATGAAAGCAGTCTTCGTTTGCACTGGTCGTTGAACGAAGCAGGATTGGGTTTGAACTCCTATGTGTTTGACAACGGGAGCCTCCCGCTTGAAATTCTGGGAGAGCGACGCAACGGCGAATCCATCCCTGTTCGTTGCACGTTGGATGTCGACGCCCTCATGATTCCTGCGTTCCGCACCAAGGCCGTCGAACTCCGAGTCTGGGTGACAGGCGATGACGAAGCAGGCTTGTCCATCGACGCTGTGTACAACGACATCAACGCCCCGCTTCGAGTTTGGAATCTGGAGCAACGCGTCCCTGTTTACAGCATTTCCAACATCGAAATGAAACCGAACTCGGATATCCATCAGGGGGATCTCATCGAAGTCTCTGCCCTCATCACCAACAGCGGTCTTGCCGACGGTGAGGCCAATCTGGTACTCGAGCAGGTGGAATCCAGTGGTGCCCGAACCCGGCTTGAAGCACGTGTGGTTGAGGTCCAAGCCGGCGAACAGATGATTTACCAATTCCTTTGGAAGCCCGGCCGAGATGGTTCGCAATGGCTCGAACTGAGCATCGTCAACGGGCCCAACGCTCAATCGCCCACGGTGTTGGTGGATGAACCTCGGTCTGACGGTGTGTTCGGCACCATCTCGACCGTGAATCCTGTGCTCTTGGTCGTTGTTTTCTTACTGACGGTCGGTCTGGTGGCGTTGTTGGTGTTTGGCCTCCGACGAGAGGAGATCCCTGCAGCACCCCTGCGCCCCAACGCGACGAAACAGGCACCAGCGATACCGGACAACACGGCGGCGAGCGGGCCTTACGGAGCAGCACAGACGGCGCGCTCTCCCGGTGAAAACCCCTACCAGTGAACTCTCTCGCTGATGGGAGGGATTGAAATGTCAAGGCAACGCCCTCTGCACCGGAGGGAGTAGGAGGACCGCTGACAGAGTTCGACTCTGAGGAAAGTCCCCTCTCCACAGTGCAGGCGGCTACCAGAAGGAAGCAAACAGAAATGGTTGGGTTCAAAGCTGCAGAAACGAACGATGCAAGGTGTGTACAATGACGTTGAAAGACCGAGGTTGCCTTGTGGTCGATGAGACGAGCCACCCCGCCGGAGCAAGTCCAAACCGTCCCGTT
>JAYYDY010000097.1:0-17899 GCA_036160375.1 Thermoplasmatota archaeon
GTGTAGGTGTATTCGTTGGTGAACACCGGTGCTGTGATGTTGATGTCAAACACGCCGCCTGTGAAGGTGTGCGTGATGACTTCACCGGGTGTGGCGATGTAGCCCTTGTTGAAATCCTCAGCTGCGTCCTCACGGGTGATCTCCAGCGTCAGTTCAACTTCAGGGTTGATGTAGACGCTGTCAAAGATACCCTCGCGGAAGGCGAACTGACCGGTGAACTGCACGGTGTCGCCGGCAAAGATGAAGCCTTGGCGAACGTCGCTGGTGAACGGTGCACTGGCGTCTTCAAACATCGGGGTGACCATGAGGTTGTTCACCTCGTCGGTACGGAAGTCGAGTTGGATGCCGTCGCTGTATCGCCAAATCTGGATGTAGCGGCCTGGGACACCGGAAAGCATCGTGTAGAGCGGGTTGTCAAGGTCCTGCATTTGCAACTTGGGTTCAATGTCCTTGCCGTCGAGACCAACAATGCCCCAATCGATTCGAATCGGGATGTTCAAAATAAAGTCGGATTCGAAGGGATCGATGAGAGCCGTGTTGTCCATGGTCAACATGGAGGGCGCAACGTCCTCGTCGTAGACAATGTCGATGTGAGGGCTGTCGGTCCAGGCGGTTTGATTGCGTGGGAAGTACCACACGGTCATGTCATCAGCGGTCTTGTCAAGATTGACTTGGAAGAAGTCAACGTCTCGCCAGCCGTTGTCGTCGCTGGCCTCAAGAATGAGGTGGTAGGTGTTGCCGGCGTACATGGTTTGGTTCCACGTGCCGTCCCATTGAAGTTCGTTGGAATTGAGGAAACTGCTTCCCTTCGAGTCCTCGATGAAGAAGTTGCGGATCACCGGGGTCTTGGACGACATCGAGACGTACGTAACTCGGTCGTTGTCAAAGCCAGGTCCGCCGCCATCGATGGGGTTACCTGCGAGGTCGTATCCTTCAACCCAGAGCGACACCTTACCTTCCAAGCCTTCGTTGGCCAAGTCGTTGTAGTTGCCAGAATAGTTGGCCGTTGGTGCTTCGCCGTCGCCGTTGAGCGTGATGGTGATGTATTCATCTGCATCGGGCAGACCGTCGCTGTTCGAATCATGGTCGTTCTCAACCCAAAGGTGGAGGTCAAGCGTGGCAGGCGGGTTTGGCAAATCTTGGCTCGACATGCGGATTTGCTGGTTCGCTTGTGGGACCACCCACGTGTCGTCAAGCAGGGTTCGCCAGTTGGAGTCAACGTTGGCGTCGGTTCCGGGACTGAGCACCTGAAGGTCGAGCAGGTTCGGCTCGTAGGTGTCGATGGTGATGTCGAACGGAATGGCACAGGTTTCGTCGGGGTTGTACTGCGAGGGCGGACAAAGCAGTTCACCGCCTTCGTATCCACGTGCGGCGAAGCGGTACGTCTCGCTGCCTGCAGCGGCACCGAGGTCAACGTTCCAGTTGAAGTCGCCGCCGATGACGCCCGAGCGGTTCGCCACCTCTTCCCACTCAACGGTGATGTTGCCGTCGGTCGTGTTGACATGCTTCAATTCAAGCGTGAGGAAGTAGGAGGAGGGGTCGGGTGCTTCGTTCAGGTCCTCAAGGCGGATTTGGCCGATGAGGTTGATGTCTTGTCCCGATTCAGCTCCACTCAAAGACTGCGGTGCACCGATGCTGTTTTGCAACTCAAAGGAGGTGATGCCCGCATCGTTTTCCACGGCGTTGCCGACCGAAGGTTCGAGCAACACAGCGTCGGGAAGTCCGTTCACGCCGTTGGTGGCCGTAAGGCCAGCGTACATGCGAACGGCTGGCGTGTCGTCCCAGGTCGGATTGACACGGAAGTGCCAGGTGATCTCCTTGCCGTTGGTGATGTCCGCCACCGAAGACGTGGATTCAAGTTGGATGTGGTCGTGCTCGTCGCTGGCTTCAGCGAATGACATGAAGTCGCTCCACGAGAGTTTGATGTAGCCGGATTCGGACTCGAAGGTCAGCCAAGCCTCAGCCAGTGCAGCACCGGTCAACGGGTCAACAGCGTGTGTGGTGACCACCTCGTAGATGTCGCCGTTGGGGTACAGGCCCACCGGGTTGTCGGTGAGGGTCAGCGTGTTGCTGTAGCCAGTGCTGGACGAGACGCTCAGGTCACTCAGCATCACACCGCCACCGGTGGAGCTGTACACGGCGACGGGGACCGTGGCGGTCGCACCACCGGTCCAGAGGGCAACGCCCTGATTGAGTTCGATGTCAAAGCCGTCGGTCTCGTCGAGGGTGGTACCGTAATCGTAGACGATGTCGAGGTCGACGATGTCCAGCGTGGTTCCCGACGAGGCGTTCGGGGAATCAACCATGAATCGGAGCATGACCCAGTAGCGGCCAAACTCGTCCTGATGCGTTCCTGCAACGGAGGGATTGGTCATCAGGCTCTGCAGAGCGCCGACGAAATCCATGGGCTGGTTGAGCATCTCCTGAACGAGCGTGGTGCTGTTGGGCATGTCGCCGAGCACAACGGATTGGGAACCGGCCATGAGCGTGAGTTCGAAGCCTTCGGTCGGGTCGCTGTTGGAGCGGATGGAAATTTGGTCCATACCGAAATCGGCGGCCGTGATGTCGGCCCCCTCGGGGAGGAGGAAGAAGCCTCCAGTCGCTTGGCCGTTCACGCCAAGGGTGAGGGTGGCGTCGTCGGCAGCGTAGTTGACACCGTCAACGGTGCCCGAGACAAACTTGGTTTGGCGTCCAAACATGTCAAACGCTGGCTCGGTGAAGCCGTAGTCAACGTCGCCATCGTTGGCCACGTCGATTTCGACATTCTTGGCGTGATGTCCGAATTCCAAGTCGAACCAAATACCACCAACGTCGCACGGCCCTTGGTAAGAGGTCACGGCGTTGAAGCCAAACAGCGGCTCATCAAACGTGGATCGCACCCCGTTTTCGACGCTGATGCTGGTGGTTCGACCGGTGGGGGTGATTTCAATCAACGGCGATTCACTGCAGTCATCTTGGATGACCGGCGTCATGGCCGTGATGGGGTAGCTGAACTTGCTGCGCTCAAGCGCAGGGGTGTAAGCATCTCGCTTCAGGTTCGGAACGTAAATCATCGGCTCTCCACCGCCCATCGTTTGCCAAACA
This sequence comes from Thermoplasmatota archaeon, assembly GCA_036160375.1. Taxonomy (GTDB): domain Archaea; phylum Thermoplasmatota; class Poseidoniia; order Poseidoniales; family Poseidoniaceae; genus Poseidonia. The sequence continues at coordinate 3,085 of JAYYDY010000097.1, forward strand.
CCACCGTCGATTTGAACCGGTCCAATCGCAGAGAAATTGAATCCAGTTCCCACGCGAGAACCGATGCTGAAACCGTGGAGGACCGGCGTTGAAAGTCGGTCGGGCCCTGAGTCGAAGTTGAACTTCAGGTTGACAGCACGGTAGTCCGCCGTATCGATGTTCCACAACTCAATGATGTCCCCGGAAAGGCCGGTCATCATGGAGCCGTCCTTGCCCGTGACGGGGTTGTTGTTGGTGTCAAGGACGTCGACGGTCAGCGTAGCAGAAAGGGAGGTTTCGGCTTCGACGGTCAGAATGCCGTAGCCGTTGGGGTGGTTTTCGCCGCCCAAGGTGGACGGCGTCATGCCACGAACGGTCATGCTGGCGCTCTGAGGCAGAAGGTCGCCGAGTCGGAAATTGTCAACATACCAGCCCGACATGTTGTCGTCAATGTTCATGGCAGGACGAGCGGTGTGGTGGAGCACAAAGCGGATTTGGACGTACTCATCGATGTAATCCGTCAGGTCAACGGCGATGTTGGTCCAGCCCGTGGGGTTCTGGGCTGTGGTTGAGGAACCCGCAAGGCCCCACTCCCATTGGCTTCCGTTTTGCAGGCCACCGCAGTTGCTGGTGATCTTGCCGTCCCAGTTGCTTCCAAAGCCGCCACCTTGAGCGTAGTTGGTTCCGTAAACGAGGCCAGTGCTCTCAAGCTGGTCAATCGCAATGTAGCTGAAGCCGCTGTTGTCGGGTGGGAAGCCAGGGTTGGGTGAGGAGCGAATCTGAAGGTAGCCGCAGTCGGAGAAACGCTTGCTGTTGGGTTGAGAACCGGTGGACGTCTCAAGGTTGTGCCAGGAATCAAAGTAGGCGGTTTTGCTCTTGAGGAGCGGGTCCACGAACAACTCAGCGCTGGTCATGGACACGACGAAGGGAAGGTAGGAAGGCGGCGAGTTGCCGTCATCGTTGTCGTCGGTGTAGTTGGTGTCGGCGAGGTTCGTTCCCCAGCATTCCTGACCTGAGGCACAGCCGGCAGGGATGTCGCTGGATGAGAGCGAACCGTGTTCCCAGCCAACCCCGCTGGAGGGCATGGCGGCAGGGTCGGTTGAATCGGTGAAGCCACCGTTGGTTCCCTCAAAGTCGGTCAGGAAGCCTTCGGAAACGAGTGAAATGGCCGTCGCTTGATTGCCGTCCTCGTATTGGAAGAGGGATTCATCGGAAAAATCCGTGAGTTGGTTGTTGTACAGGGGGTTCCAAACACGCACACCGGGCCCGCTTCCGACGTCAATCTCCGTGTCAATGCGGGAGTGAGCACCGTGCTCAACCATCTTGGTGTGGATGATCATTGAAGCCCCAGTGACCGTTTCACCGTCGGGGAGGTTGATGGCGCCATCAACCAAGTTCTCGAGGTCATTACCGTCTCGGATTTCAATGTCGACCTCCGAACTGCCGTCAGCGAACGTGGTAACGTTGGCGGAGGCAAACGGAGCGAGAAGCATCAACAACATCAGGAAAATTGGCTTTGTTTTCGGGTGCGTTTGATTTGACATGGTGTCACCTGCGCCTCTGCGAAGGTTTGTCCCCCTAAAATCTCGTCGCTTTCAAGACATCATCGTCGTTTTCCGCACATCTTCCCCGCACGGTGAAGATGAGTTATGAGGGTGAACGGCTTGGAAGGGTCATGGAGCCCTACTCAACCGAACCGGTGACACTCATCGAAGAGGTGTTTCCTCAGGACACCAACGCCTACAACACCCTCTTTGGCGGGCGGCTTCTTTCCCTGATGGACAAAGCGGGCGGTATCGCCTGTGCCAAGTTTGCGCATCGTGAATTTGTCACCATCTCCATCGACACGCTGACCTTCATCGCTCCCGCACGACAAGGCGATCTCCTGGAGGTGTCGGGGCAAGTGGTCTACACCAGCAGCCACACCGCGTGCACCAAGGTGACAGCCTACACGATGAGCAAGGCTACCTGGGAAAAAAGCATCATCTGCGAAGGGTACTTCTTTTTCGTGGCCATTGATTCCATGATGCGACCCATTCCTGTTCCTCAATTCACTCCTGAATCTGATGAGGAGCAAGCCGAGTGGGAGAAGGCCAAGGCCATTCGCGACAACATGCTGGCACAGAAAGCCAAGCGAGAAGCTTGACCACCCATTGGTTCTTCAATCGCTGCCATCTCGGCGCTCCATGGTCGTGCTCAACGTCGCCGTGATCGCCTCGGATGAACTGGCTCGAAGCATCGCAAAAGCGGCCGACCAACGAGACGTCCACACCTATGTCAACAAAGAGACCGGCCCGGACGGCGCACGCATTCTCTCGCTCATTCGTCCCGCCAAGTACCCCGAACGACTCCCGCCGTTCCTCAACGCCCTGTCGACCTCGCACGCGGGCATCATCGAAGTGACCGCCGTGGACGCTTCGCTGGGCGAAGTCTTGGTCGCCTTCGCCAGTGCTGGCATCAAGCGAGGCTTGGCCGTGGTCAACCCGCCCGATGGCGGTTGGGTCGACGAAGATCAGGTCAAGATGCTGTTCAAACAAGCCGGGCTCGAATCGTGGACCTTCGAGCAGAACGACGGCGTCCACCTTCGTGAGCGAATGTACGCCCTCATGGACGATATCCAAGGTGTGTTGGAAGCCAACGCCAACGCCCCTCTCGTGCTCCCTGTTGACCAGCATTTCAACGTCAAAGGCATCGGTTTGGTGGCCATTGGCTACGTTCAATCCGGCAAGGTCAACGTGCACGACGAGGTGTTGCTCCTGCCGGCCAACGGCACGGGGAACGCCAAATCACTCCAGGTCATGGACGACGATGTTGACGTGGCCAGCGCAGGCGACCGAGTCGGTCTGGCACTCCGCAACGCTAAGGAAGAACACCTAACGGGAGGCACCATCATCGTTCACCCGCCGGTGGAAGACAAGCGAGCCAACCTCTCTGTGCCGCTGGCCGTTGAACAGCACCAACGCTCGACCGTTCGACTGACGACTTCGCCGTTTCAGAAGCGGGTGCTGACCAAAGGCGATGTGATTCACGCCAGCGTGGACCTTCAGTTTGTCGTGGGTCGTGTGGCCGATGCATCCAGTGAATCCCTCGTGGTTGATTGGGACCAACCCTTGTTCATTCGGAAGGACAACCCGCCCTCGGTGCTCATCGCCCAACTCGACTCAAAACCCCGCATCATGGGTTCAGCCGTTCTGGTGCGAAGCGATGCCTGACGGCGACCGACTTCTCGCTGGTTATTCCGGCGGTCATACCGAACCACCATCGGTGGTTTGATAACCTCAAACAACCGGCTCGGATTTGGGATGCGCGAGATTGGGCAGGGGACTGTACCAACCAGCGAGATGGAACAGGAAATCTTCCTGTCCCTCCGGTTGGCAGAGCCTTCAGAACGGGTGAAAATCACCTTGGATGAGCGCATGCTGAGCATCGAAGGCAAGCGGAACGCCACCGTGGACATGCGACTTCAGGCCATCACCACCATGCGCCACCATTCGTCCAACCTCGTCCCTGCATGGCTGGTGGTGCTCGGCCTCGCCTTGGTGTGGATTGGCTATCGGCTGGTGGTACCTCCAACCTACAGGCTGGTGTTCATCGGTGCAGGAAGCGCCCTCATCACTGGCCGATTTTTGACACGCAAGCCGACGTTGAGTATTCACACCTCGTCGGGTGACTCCCATGTTCTCTTCGGAAACGAACGGGATCTCAACCGTCTCAGCTTCATGTTCCATCACCTCGCCAACAACAATTCAATGGCCGAGGTTCGAGCCAAGCTCCAAGCCATTGAATCGGAGGGAGGAGCCTCATGGCGTGAGGCTCAGGTTCCACCTGCTCCAATTTTGCCCAACCCACTGCAGGCTCCGCAAGCCCTCGAACGCTTCCTCGCTGCCGACGAAGGCACCGAACCTGTTGAGCAACAACGGGAGATTGAGCCCGAATGGATGCCAACGCTCGAACCCGAGCCCGCCCCCCCTCAGCCTGTTGTCGGCTACCTTTCCAGTTTCCAGCCCGTTCACGGTGCCGTGCAAACCACATCCTACCCCCCTGACCATCGACCCGCTCCGGTGAACAACCCGGTGCTGATCCCACATCCCACGCCGCCCATGTATCAGGGAATTCAGCAACATGGACCCGGTTCCTTCTTGCCGTCGTTCTTCAGTCAGGACGGCGCCCACATCCCCGGTCAGCAGCCACTTGAAGAGCCTCAAACGACCGAGGACGACCTCATACTGGATGCAGAAATGCTGGACGGCCTCTTGGACGAAGTGGAAGAAGAACTGGAGGACATCCAGGTTGCGCCCCAAGCTGTGGCGCCTCCCGTGGAACAAACACCAACACTGCTCAGGCCAAGAACGCCCGCCACCATCGAAGATTCGCCATTCCGCCCACGTCGAACAGAAACCTTGCGGCCCAAAGCAAGGCGAGGAGGAACCGTGTTTTCTCGCATCCGAGACACGTCAAGCAGCGTGCTTGAGCGCGCTTCAAACATCGTCCGACCAAGCCCGTATGCGACCACGGAGACTTCGGGTGCTCTTCGAGAGCAGACCGAAGCCTCTACACCGCTCAATCGCACGCAGCACGTCATGAATTCACTTTCATCCGAACAAGGTGGCGTGATGGCACCTGAAGAAGCCGCACGGCTCAGTGAAATCGGGACACAACTTCTCGCGACCGCCAACGAACTCAGTCAGTCCGAGGAAGGGCGCTTGGCGTCCATGTCATTCAGCGACCTTCGTTCCAGCACGGTCGAGGACGAAAGTGTTCAGCTACCTCGCTTGGACGATGATTGATCAGTGGCCGAGCATGGCCTTGTAATCGGCGAGCCGCTGCAGGTAATCGCCCTCCTTGACGGAGGTGAGCGCTCCTGTACCAAACGCTTCAAGGGTGAAACTGGCCATCACGGTGGCGCCCATCAACCCTTCACGAAGTTCGTCCAGGCTAACGACACCTTCGCGCTGAGAAAGGTGGGCCGCCAAAGCGCCCGCGAAGGTATCACCGCATCCCGTGGGGTCAACCACGGCCGCCGTGGGCACAGCGGGCAAGGCCAGCAGTGCACCGTCGTGGAGGGCGACCACACCGTGCTCACCACGCTTCACGATCAAGGTCGAGGTGTTCGTTTGCTCAGCCAAGGCATGCATCGCTCGAACGAGGTTGTCGTCGCCCGTCAGCATGCGGGCCTCGCCGTCGTTGATGATGACAAGGTCAACCGCGCTCATCACCTCAAGCAGGGACGGTTTGGCGATGGTGATCCACAGGTTCATTGAATCCAACATCGTTAGTCGCTTGGCCTCGGTTTGGTCAATCACGCTCCGCTGAATCTCCGGGTGCAAGTTGGCGCAGAACAAGACCACCGGTGCCTGAAGCCCGTCGGGGACGGACGGCTGGAAATGTTCGAACACGTTGAGGTAGGTGGCGCGAGTTTCTGCCTCGGCCATCGAGCCGTGGTAGGCGCCCTCCCAACGGAAGGTCTCACCGGGTGCGACCTCCAGTCCTTCGAGGTTCAAACCGGCTGAGGCGAGCAATGCTCGGTCTTCGGGTGCGAAATCTTCGCCCACGACACCGACCAAACCCGTGGTGCTTGAACCGTGGAGGGACTGGACGAAACGGCAAGACAAGCCGCCGTAGGTGGCCGAACCGCCCAACGCCTTGTCGACGGAACCGGCGGGCGATTCCACCGAATCGTATGCGATGCTACCAACGATCAGGACGCTCATGTTCACTCACCCCAGCAACTCTTGGTGCATGTCGATGTACTGGATCGTGATGTCGCCGTTGTTGAAATCCTCTTCGTCCATGATGCGGCGGTGCAGCGGAATCAGGTGCTCAACGCCTGTGATCATTGTTTCATCCAGCGCGGTTTTCATGCGACGAACGGCGTCTTCACGGTCCCTGCCCCACACCAGGAGTTTGGCCAGCAGGGAGTCAAAACAGCCCGGCATCTCGTAGCCAGGATGGGCGTGCGTATCGCAGCGAATCCCAAACCCACTGGGGAAGTGGCACTCCCAAAGGCGGCCAGGACTGGGAACAAACTCACGCGGGTCCTCGGCGTTCAATCGACATTGAATGGCATGCCCACGCCAAGTGATGTCCTCTTGCTTCATCGGCAAGGCTTCACCCTGGGCCACCCGGATACCGAGTTCCACAAGATTGTGTCCGGTGATGAGTTCGGTGACCGTGTGCTCAACCTGAACACGAGGGTTCACCTCGAGGAAGTAAAAGTCGCCGTTGGCATCGCGCAGGAACTCAAACGTGGCCAGGCCCTTGTAGCCCACGGCTTCGGCCCCCTTGCAGACCAAGGCACCGATTTCCGCTCGCTTCTCATCGGTCAGCCACGGCCCTTCTTCCACCAGCTTCTGGTGGCGGCGCTGAATGGAACAAAACCGCTCGCCAAAATGGATGGCCTTCTTGCCGTCGGCCAACACCTGGAATTCGACGTGCTGCGCGCCCTGAATGTACTTCTCAACAAAGACGCGCTCGTCGCCAAAGGCTGACTTCGCACGCGACTGACAGAGCTTGAGCGCACTCTCGAACTCGTCGGCCTGCTGCACGATCTGCATGCCGATGCCACCGCCGCCGGCGGCCGCCTTGATGATGACAGGGTAGCCGATTTCATCCGCAAGCGCACTGGCAACCTCGGCGCTGGCGATGGGTTCGGACGACCCTTTGGCCGTTGGCAACCCCGCAGCCTCCATTGCTGCGCGGGCCTCAATTTTGTCGCCGAGCAGCGTGATCACGCCCGAGGCTGGGCCAATGAAGGTGATGCCTTCTTCCTCGAGACGAGCAACGAAGGCGGCGTTCTCGGCCAAAAAGCCGTAGCCGGGGTGAACGGCGTCGCATTCAAGTTCCTTCGCGGCTTGCACGACGGCTTCGATGTCCAAGTAGGAATCAAGCGGGTTGGCTCGGTAGTTGGGGTAGGCGATGTCCGCCATCTGGACAGGAAGGGACAAACGGTCCTCGCGGCCGTGAATGATGGCCGCCTCAATGCCCATGTCTCGGAGGGTGCGAAGAATACGGAGAGCGATTTCGCCGCGGTTGGCAATCAGCACGCGCTTGAAGCCCATGACGCCTTGTCGGCCGACTCAATCTATGAGCAAAGCGGTCGCAACATGAGGAAGATCCACCTTGACCTTGGGGCAAGAGCGGCATCAATCATTGCGCCCTTGCTGCTTCCTCCGGCGGATAAACGTCCCATGGTTTCGTGCCCCGCTTACGGAACATTGACTTGCGCATGGAGCGAAGCATGGCCCTCGTAAACGACAATGAACGTCGCAGGGACTGGAAGGGATGGAAGAGGTACCACAACGGGTTTCTCCAGCCCTTGAACGGATGACGTAACTGACGCAGAATGCCGTCAGGAATGGGTTCGTTCACCCCGTAGGACTGTGGGCGTCGGTCCTTTGGCATGAAGTAGGTCCCGAACAGTTGGTCCCAAAGCGGCAGGAACGTGGAATAGTTCGTCCAAATCGCATCCCGTTCGTTGGTGTGGTGCCAGTGGTGGAATTCAGGCGTGATGATAAGGCGGTGCAGCCACTTGAGTCGCCACCTTACATTAGCGTGGAGGAACAACCCGAGAATGAGTTGCGCTGCGGCAAGGACTCCGGTCAATTCGAAGGAAAAGCCTGCAGTGACGAGAAATACGAAGGCAGGAGCAAGGATGGTCCCGTCAAGTGGATGAGCACGGAATCCGCTGGCCCAGTCAAGGTGCTCGGTCGAATGGTGGATGGCGTGAAATTTCCACAACACCGGAATCTCATGATAGAAACGATGTGTCCAGTACACCAAGGCGTCGAACAGCAAAAACCCAACCACCGGCAAATAGGCCGCCGGTATTTTGGCAACGTACGGTGCGACCAACAGCCCGGGAATCCAAGCCAAACTGAGCAAACCGACGACGATGGCCACGAAGCCCGTGAGCAGACCCATCAACGGTGAGGCGAGCGCATAGCCCACGTCCGTGTCCAAGTGAGGCCGTCTGACTTTTTGCCCTCGGTGTCGGGGGAACAGTTTCTCGAACGGAACCACCAGAACAAACAGCAGCACCACGATCACGATGCCTTCGGTGGAAATCATCAGGGCAACAGCGATGAGCCCCAAGGTTAGGAGGCGCAGAAGCATTGAGACCAATCGGGCCTTGAAGCCGATGCCCTCCTCTTCCATGCAAGTGACATCGTCGATTGGGTTTTGAGGGCTTGGTGCACCTGTGCACGAGAACGACGTGCCCGAAAGACGAGATACGTTGCTCAGTAAACGTCACGCAGGTAGCGCTTTTGCTCTCGCATCATCGTTTTCTCAATGAAATGCGTAGCGTCGTCTTCGGACATGCCACCGTGTTCGATGGCGATTTCGATGAGAGCACGGTGGACGTCCTTGGCCATGTACTGCTTGTCGCCGCAGATGTAGAAGTAGGCACCTCGCTCGAACCACTCCCACACTTCAGCGCCGTGCTCCTTAAGGCGGTGCTGAACGTAGATTTTCTCAGCCTGATCTCGGGACCATGCCGTGGTGAATCGCCAGAGATGACCTTCGTCAATCCACGACTCGATTTCGTCCTTGTAGTAGAATTCCGTTTTGGCGGACTGGTCGCCAAAGAACAACCAGTTCTTGCCCGAGCCGCCGTCAAAGACACGCTGTTCCATGAAGGCTCGGAACGGTGCGATGCCCGTGCCCGGCCCGACCATGATAATGTCCGTGTCCTTGTCCTCGGGGAGGATGAAGGACTTGGTGGGCGACATGAACACACCGATGGGCGCACCCGACGTGTCGATCTCATCGGCCATGAATTGGGTGCAGAGGCCTCCACGAGCTCGACCGTTGTATTCGAAACGAACGATGCCGACGGTCAGCTCAACGAAGCCGGGATGGGCGTCGTGAGACGAGGCGATGGAATAGAGGCGAGGCTTGAGGCGGTCAGCCAACTCGAGAAATTCCTCGGGGGTGTACTTCACTTCGAACTCACGCATGATGTCAACATAATCTCGGGTCCACAGGTAGTCCTCAATGGCCTTGGTGTCGGCGGTGATGGCCTCGACTTGAGCGGCAGGGTCGTCCGATGGCACGGAGGGACGGAGCGCGGGAGGCGTTTGCTGGTCATCCGTGGCGGACCATGTCGTATCGTTGCGGGTGCGAGACACGATGCTCATGCTGATCTTCATCCCGCTGGACACCACTTTTTCTGCAAGCGACTGCACGAATTTCTTGTTGGCCATGTGGACCTCGAAATCTTTCTTCAGAGCATCGTAGAGGGTGCGCTCCCCATTGTGCGTGGTCACCGTCGCCTCTCGGTCCCAGCCCTGGACTTCGAGCAATTCATCCACGATGTGAGGAGGGTTTTCAGCGATGACGCCGAGGGCGTCACCGACCTTGTAGTCAAGGCCCGAATCACCGAGCGCGAACACGATGTGGCGGGTCTCCTTCCTCGAGCCTTCGCCGTTGAGGATGAAGTTCTCCGTAATCTGTGTCATGTAGGGGTTTTTTGCGGACCAGTCACTCATTGCGTCACCTCATACCACGGGGGTTGATTTTGGCACCAAAGGTGGCTATATCATCCTTGGTATGCCCTCGCATCCCTGCGGCAAACCTCACCAACCGATGGGAACAAGAAGGCGCAGGGACTCCGAGCATCATGGCCCCCCGCATCGACATGCTCGGCACGGGAAACGCCTTTCTTCCGCACGGGCGGCACCACTCGTTCGCCATGTTCGACCAGCAGCACATCATCGACGCACCTCCCACAGCGCTGGCAGGGCTTCGACGACACGGCATGAACATCGCCGACCTTCGAACCGTGTTCATCACCCACGTGCACGGGGACCATGTGTTCGGGTTTCCGTTTCTTCTTTTGGAGCGCAAATACATCTCCGACCGCGACGGCGTCCAACCGCTGACCGTGGTGGGAACCCCGTTCGTGAAGGAGCGGCTGACACAGTTGTGCCAGCTTGCCTTCCCCGGTTCACTTGACAGCATGATCGACCATGTCACTTGGGTCATGGATGATGTGGGAGAACTCGATGACGGGTGGCGATGGGAACGGTTTGAAGTGCATCACGACGACGCCGTTGAGCCCCACGGTTATCGCTTTGAACACCCGAGCGGCGCTTCCTTTGTCCACAGTGGCGACTCCGGCCCGTGCGACACGCTCTACGACGCCATCGAACGCTCGAACTTTGCCATCCTGGAGATGGGGTTCCCCGATTGGGTTCCCTCGACCCATCATCACAAACCGATGGATGTTCGCGCCCTCTCGGAGCGCTGCACGACGCCGCTGGGCATCACCCATACGTACATCGACGAACCCTCATCGTTTGCGACCGTCCTTGAATCGGCATTCCCCGAGTTCGCCGACCATGTCATCCACCTGAGCGACCGGATGAACATCGAGTGGGTCGGCGGGCAATGGGTGGTGAATTCCTGACCTCAAATTCGTGGCTCCGAAAATGTTCATTTTCGCTCGGAACGCCCTTACTTTATATCCATCATTGAGGAGTCCACTCTTCACCAAATCAAGGCCTCCCATCGCTCCCCGTGGACAGGCATATAAGGGGGACTCGGACTCAGCCAACTCATGGCGGTGGGTCGGCAATTGACTCCCTCGACCTTGGTATAAATAAGGAGGTGAAATTCAATGGAAACCAACATCTTCGACAAGTTTGTTTCCCAGAAAACCCTCTTCAAAAACAAGGAACACCTTCGGCACAACTACCGTCCCTCTCAACTTCCTCATCGACAGGAAGAGATTGAGAAAATTTCCTACAACCTGTGGGAAGCCCTGAAAGGCCACATCCCCAGTAACATGACCCTCTACGGGGTGACGGGAGCCGGGAAAACGGCCGTTACGGACTACGTGTGTCATCACCTTCGAGCCAAGGGCCAGACCATGGGACGCCAGGTGGAGTCCATCATGGTCAATTGTCGGCAAAGTGACACGCAATACCGGGTGCTCAGCCACATCGGAAATTCATTGCTTGAGGACTTTGAACAAGATGAGATTCCCTTCACAGGTTGGCCCACCGACCGTGTCTTCAACGAACTTGTGCGAAGAATGGACCGCCGTGGCGGTGTGTTTGTGATCGTCCTTGACGAAATCGATCACCTCGTTCGCAAGGCTGGCGACGACCTGCTGTACAATTTGACCAGCATGAACGCCTCGCTCAAGCACGCCCGTTCGTGCGTCATTGGCATTTCCAACGACCTCAAATTCACGGATTTCCTTGACCCTCGTGTCCGGTCTCGGCTCGGCCAGTTGGACGTGCTGTTCCGACCCTACGATGCCGAACAACTCCAAGACATTCTCCGCCAACGCGCTCAAGAAGGGTTGGACGCCGAAGCCATTGGACCCGGCGTCATCGAGCTGTGTGCGGCGCTGGCTGCGCAGGAACATGGTGACGCACGATGCGCTTTGGATTTGCTTCGTATTTCAGCAGAGAAGGCCGAACAGTCTGGCGAATCCATCGTGAACCAAAACCACGTTCGCATTGCCCAGAGTCAGATTGAATCCGACCAAATGACGCCCGTGATCGCCACCCTCCCCAGCCAACAAAAATTGGTTCTTGCCGCTATCCTCCTCAACGAACAGAACGGATTGCGCAACGTCCAAACCGGCCAAGTGTACGATATCTACCGCCAAGCCTGCAAGCACATCCGGCAAAATCCACTCACTCAACGTCGAATTTCCGGATTGATTTCCAACCTTGACATGCTGGGTCTGGTCACCGCACGCACGGTGAGCAAGGGCCGTTATGGTCGTTCCAAGGAAATCAATTCCTGCATCCCCGCCAACGTGGACGTCCGTGAAATCATGGGCACCGCCGAGGAAGAGATGCGCACGGTGTTCAATTCCAACTACCACCATCAAACCTCGTTGTGAGGGCGTCGTTTCCTTCGGCGTTCACCCGTTTCGGTGTGCTTAAATGCAGTTCGCAAGTCGCAGGGCCCATGAGCGACGATGCAACCGCCCAATCCACCACCGGAAAGGTGCCCGTTTATGCGTCCGTCATGGTGTGCGTTGGCCTTTGGGGTTTGGCGCTCGCCGTGCTGAACATGTTTGGCATGATTCACCCGACCTACCACGTCTCCTGGGGTGGCCTGCTCACCTTTGAAGCCACCAACGCAGCCTTTGGCGAAGCAAAAGATGGCTTCCATTTCGAAGTCCTTGGCGACACCATCTTCATGGCCGGATGCGCAGGACTCATCGCCTTCGGTTCCAAGACCATCAACCAGCAACAGCCGGTCGCAGACTGGTTCCGCGGCCTCGTCATCAACGACACCTGGACGGCGCTCAACGACACCTCGGTGGCCGGCGGCCAGCGAACCATGGCGGCGTGGTGCCTCCTGCTCGGTCTTGCATTCTACCTCTACTTCGGAATCGCCCACAAGGGTTGGATTGATGTGGGCGTGTATTCGGTCACCATTGCCCTCATGGCGGCAGGTGTGGCCTTGAACCACGCCAGCCGTGCCCCACCCGGCGACGAGAACATCGATTGAGTGCTGCTCACGACCGACGGTGGCCGTTTCGCCCGAGAAGGGCGTCGATCAATCCAAGCAACAAGCCATGCCACAGTGCAAGGCTCCAACGGAAGGTGAGACGGCGAACACCGAGCATGGCGACGATTTTGTTGGTGGGCGCCGACCGCATCACTTCTCGATTCACCACACCCAACCGTCCTCGCCAGAGAAGCAATTCGTGAATCAGGAGGAAGAAAAGGACCACGAGCAACACTCGGGTTTCCCAATGGTCAACGGCGGTTTGATCAAATCCGAATTCCCCTGACATCAATCCGAAGATGAACGGTGCGCCCGATCCAAGAATGGCAAGCCAAAGGGGAAGCAAGCACAGCACCATGGTGGAGCTGCCAAGAAAATCAAACCCAGGCCCGCTACGTTGCCGTTTTGGATGGTGGCGAACAATCCGAACGTGCGCACGAGCATCTCGGCGACGTTTTGCCAGAAAGTGAGCGGCACCGGTTTCCGGCACGTGCCTCACCAGCGCATCCCGGGCGTAGACGATGGTGCCTCCTGCCTCAAGGAGGCGAAGGCTCACCTCCATGTCTTCGGCGTGATACCACGACGGATCAAATCCACCCACCGCCAACAGGGCTTCTTTGTGGAACATGGAACAGGGACCGTTCGCTAAACTCGTCCTTCGGGGCCGAGCGCGATATTTGGCAGCGATTTCAATCGAACGAAGCCGACTGACGAGGTCGTTGGCCTGTTCAAACACGGTGCGACCAGTAACGGCGACCACCTGCTCCCGCTCATCGATAGGATGAATGTGGGCCACAAGATTCGTGATCCAGTCCGGTTCCGGGCGTACATCAATGTCGGTGATGGCCACCCAATCACCTTTGGCGTGCTCAACTGCCCATTGACGTCCGGCTGACAATCCAAGCGGTGCTTGATGATGGACGCGAAGCGGCACACCGTTCACCCCCTCAGGGTCATGGTAAGGCTCCAACACTGACGTAGCATCGTCCGTTGAACCGTCGTTGACCACCAGGATTTCGAACGACGGATAGGTTTGAGCGATGAGCGCGTCAAGGCAACCTGCAATCCAGTGAGCGCCGTCGCGTACGCACACGGTGATGGACACCAGGGGTTCAGTCATTCACTCCACCTCAAACAACTCGAGAAGGCGACGGCATCGCATCTTGGTTGCGAGCGTGCTGGGCTGAACCACCACCCCGGTGTGCGGCTGGCCGTACAACACCACGGCGTGAAGCGGAACGTGCAAGTGGATGAACAGCGGCGCCAGGTCCTCCTCGCCATCCACCACCACCACCACGGGCTCTTCCAGGGCGGAGGCTTGTTCGATGGCCTCCCGTAGATTTGGGGTCAACACGCCGGCTGGATTGGTTGCATCGAGGCGATGCGTGAAATTTGACAAATCCACCTGGTCGTCCTCGGCCAAGGCTTGGCGCTTTGTTTGCCCGTCGACAAACGCCATGTCGGGAACCACGTCCATCGCCAGCAAGGTGGCGACGGTCACGTCGCCCACAGCGATGAGAATGACCTCGGATGTATCGAGGTCCTCAAGGGCTGCCGACATGGCGATTTCAGGTGTAGATTCAGGCCCTTTGTAGAGCGTGCCCATGGGGGTTTTGAGTTCGGGTTCGGCCCTCTGGTGCATGCGAAGCACAGCCTGCCTCCACGCTGCTGTCATCCAGGGGTGACCGTCCGGGTCCACCAACCCGTTTCGAATGCGGGTTGAACTGATGATGGCGCCATCAACCTCCCGAAGATGCGCTACCTCTACGATATGGAGCGGTGGAAGATCTCGTTCCACACGTTTCACGTTGATTCGCTCGCACTCGCCTATTGTTTCCGGCGTGGCGACGATGCAGTCGGCCTCAGGATGATGGGGAGCAGGTCCGTGGACATCGGTCAATTCGTGGACGGAAACTCGGCGTGGCGCATGACGTTCTGCCCAGTTCAGCACTTCGTCTCGACGCGTTTCAAACGACTGCATGTTCACCGATTTTTGGTCGGCCATCTTGTCGCTCGTGATGTGGACTTCGACGTGGGCTGCCGCTCGCGCTGCCGCATCGAGAAGCAAACGATGGCCGGCATGAAGGCGGTCAAAGGTGCCACCCACCAAACATCGGTTGAAGCGGGGAGCCTCTCCCATGAGGGTTGGTTCGGCTACGAGCCTTTGAGGTCATCGCCCCGTCTCCCGCTGAGGAGGGCATCATAGGACTGTGCCCCAACACCTAACGGCCTTGTTCACTGTTTCCTCCGAGGCCTGACCCTCGGTGTCGGGGCGTACTGTCCGGTAAGGTGGTTGTCTTGCGTTCATTCTTGCGTCGCACAAGGACCCATAACCCACCGATGGTTTACCGCATTTGCA
>JAYYDY010000098.1:0-3752 GCA_036160375.1 Thermoplasmatota archaeon
GACGAAGGGTGCTGCTGAATCACCACAGTTGGGGTTCCGATTCGAGGTGCTCGTACTCGATGGACACCACGTGTTCGACATCGATGGTGTCTTGACCCTCTTCGTAGGTCACCTGGAGTTCATGCACCTCGTCGGTGTTGAAGTGGACGGTGTTCCATGAGGCGGTGTCACCGTCCTGAACCGTGCCCGGCTGCGACTGACAGGCCTCTTGGGTGTTGTCGATGAGTTGCCAGGACACCTCAACCTCTTGGCCACCACCGACGTTGGCGATCAGTGCTGGATTGGCGACGGTGGAATCGATGACCAAGACGCTTGGTGGGTGGTCCCCCACTTCATGACGGCTGTCGAGGGTCATGGGCATCGGCTCGTTGGTGGACGACTCTCGCCATTCGATTCGCTTCTCAATGCGCACGACCACCTCGTTCAGGTGACGTGATTCATCGCCCCGCTCGTCGGACGTGTCTTCGTAATCAGCGATGATGTCCAGCGTGTGCAAGCCGTGGTGCTTGAATTCCACCTCGACGGTGCCCGTGAGGGTGGCGTCCACCGTTTCGTCGACGTGAGTTCCTCGCACGGTGTAGAACACGAAGGGGGAAGGCGCACTCAAATTGTTGAAATCAAAGGTCAGCACGGGATAGGTCGTCTCCACCACTTCACCGTCTTCCCACACCTCCACGATGGTGGCGTGGGTGGATTCGTACACCGGCTCATCAACGTAAACGAAGTCGTTTTCGAGGTTGCCTTCGAGGCAACCGGCCAGCATGCTCGAAAGCAGGAGGGTGGCTGTCAAGGCGGTGGCAA
Source organism: Thermoplasmatota archaeon (assembly GCA_036160375.1). Taxonomy (GTDB): domain Archaea; phylum Thermoplasmatota; class Poseidoniia; order Poseidoniales; family Poseidoniaceae; genus Poseidonia. The sequence continues at coordinate 802 of JAYYDY010000098.1, forward strand.
TGAAGAAGCGCACGACACCCTTCAGCATCACCTCGTGCTTAAGTCACATGGTCCGTTGACTCATGCTTGCTGGTTGGCGAAGGGCGTTGATATTGCTGCCCGGAGCCTCAGCGCCGTTGGAAATCTTATAGATGGCAATTGAGATTCAAAACCATGAGCGAGAGTTTGGACCTGTTGGACGACATTGGGCTCGTGTTGAGCGTTTTTGTGCTCCTCTTCATCTCCTATTTCCATCTTCGAAACCTGAACGACGACCGCACGTGGGACCGGAAGATGGGGGCCGCTTTGGTCATCTGGCTTTTGCTCTACTTCATCCTCCGTCGCATCCAAGAAATTTCGCCGTCGATGGGCATTGACGACCCTGACGTCTCGAGTTTTATTCTGGACGTGACCGCTTACAGTTCACAGTTGAATTTCTATTACATTCACCTGTTTTTGATGCTCCTCGTCCCCATTCCGTTCCTGCGAAACGGTTGGCAAATCGGGGCGCTTGGCGTTGTCGTGCTGCTGTTCGCTCACATCGACCGGACGGCCATGCTCCCCGATGCTGACCCCTACTACAACTCGCTGTTGCTCCCGAGTTTCCTGCTCCTCGCAGGACTGGTGTGTTTCAGCGTCGGCCTTCGGTTCTTGCTGTTCCCCCCCGACGTGGACGACACCAGCCAAGAGGCGCTGGCTATGCGACGTTCGGGCTTCTTCGCCTTGGGAACGATTGCGGTCGTCATGGACAACATGGTGTTCCGGGCCGTGGGCTTCCTCGATGGCTCCGGCAACGCCTGGTGGACCTTCCCCACCGTCAACTACTCCGGCGCCTCAGCAGGCTACGATTACGCGATGATTACCCTGACCGAGATGACCATCATCTTGGGAGCGTTTTCGTTCCTGATGATCGGCTTCGGCATCGGTGCCATCTACCACCTCATCAAAGCCTCCCGCAAAGAGCACCCTGTGAGCCTCGCCTCCGTGTTTTCAGGCTACATCCTCTTCATTTGGCTGCTCATTCTCTTCCGGCACTGGGCCTATGTTTCGGAGTACGCATCGTGGACCATGTGGGAAAGTCCCCTCGACGACAACGCTGCCATCATCACGGCGCTGAGCGACGGGTTCACCTTCCACCTGATTTACCCGACCATCGCCCTGCTCCACGCCGTCAAGTTCGGCCTCATCACCATTGAATCTGAGCGAGATAAGAAGATCCTTCGCGTGGTGGCCTTGGGCGTGATGGTGGCCATCACCGCCGTCTTTACCACCCTGTTGGAAGTCATCATCCCCGTTCCCGATATCCTGCTGGCGGTCGCCTGCGGGTTGGTCTTGGCCACAGGGTGGGAACGCTACCTCATCGATGCCCTCGAGCCGGACGAGGAAATGAAGACCATTTCGTGGGCGTGGCCCGGAAATGAACGAGCGATGATGATCGGTGTAAACCTGATGATCGGTGTGCCCTTTGTCATCAAACTCTTCACGGGGGTGATGTGGTGATTCCATCGGAAGCCGAGCTCATGAAGCTCAAAAAAGACGAGTTGGTCGCGATGGCGTCCGACCTGGACTTGGGGGTCTCCGGCACCAAGCAAGACCTTGCGCAGCGGATTATACAGCACAAGACGGAAGCCTACGACAACGAGACGGACCGTCTCGAAGACGTGCTTTACCACACACCCGAAGAGGACGACGATGGGAGTGAATCGCCCAGCGGTGCCTCAGAAGAGGAAGTGACGGAGGAGGACACCACGGATGAAGCAACCGAGGATTCAGATGAATCGTCGGAGGAGGTCACTGAATCCGAAACGGAGGAAAAGAAGGACGCGAAGGACCACGTGGTGTTTGACAAACTCCCTTCGCGCCTGCTCGTGGCTGGAGGGTTGAACCCCAAGGTCTACCTCACCACCCTCGCCACCGTGTTTCTCCTGATGTTTGGCTACGGTTTCCAAGACTACTACGGCCAAAACTTCTCCTTTGAGGGCGACGACAGGAAGACCGTGGACTGCATCCACATCACCTACCACACGATGGGGTACGGCAACAGTTCGAAGTACGACCCGACCAACGAAGCCAACATCGAATGCGCTGAATTCCTCGGCGTCTCCCCGAATTACTGGCAGGAAGAGATGGACGCATGGATCGCCAGTCTTGTTGGCAACGTGGCCTCGGACGGCAACCACACTGGCTTTGTTTGGACGCAAGCCGGCATCGATACGATGGCCTACCTTGGTGCAAGCACCTTCAACGCCAACATGAGTGTCTACGGCGACCCTGTGGCTGGTGACGAATTTACCCAGCAGCATCTGGGCATTTGGAATGGGTTTGCAGCCACCTTCCCCGGTGGTGGTAATGACACCTTTGAGGACCTCCTTCCAGGCGGGAACAGCCCGTTCGCCATCTACATGCCAGCCGGCATCGTTGGCCACAAGCCCACGGGCTTCCTGTGGACCCAAGCGGGCATTGACACGATGACCTACCTCGGAGCGACCACCTTCAACGCCAACATGAGCGTCTACGGCGACCCCGTCGCAGGCGACGTGTTCACGGAACAGCACCTCGCCGTATGGAACGGCTTCGGCGCCATGTTCCCCGGCGGCGGCAACGACACCATCGAAAGCCTGCTGCCCGGAGGGAACAGCCCGTTCGCCATCTACATGCCCAGCGGCATCGTGGAACATGCCCCCACCGGCTACCTCTGGAGCCACCCTGGCGTGCCCACCATGGCCTACCTCGGCTCGTCCACCTTCGGCGCCAACATGAGCGTCTTTGGCGACCCAGCACCAGGCGACGTGTTCACGGCTGATCATCTGGCGGTGTGGAACGGCTTCACCGCCACCGTGGGCGGCGGCAACGACACCTTTGCCAGCCTGCTGCCGGGCGGCGACAGCCCGTTCGCCGTCTACATGCCCGCCGGCATCGTCATCACCGAGGCGGAATGGACCAATCAAACACCGAGCGCGGTCAACCTGACC
>JAYYDY010000099.1:0-12012 GCA_036160375.1 Thermoplasmatota archaeon
CCAACACTTCCGTCAGGCCTTACGTTCAACACCTCCACCGGAGCCATCGGCGGTACACCAACTGCAGTATCCTCCTCGACCTCCTACACGGTTACGGCAACCAACGCTGGAGGCAGCGGTACAGCCACGGTGACCATCGCCGTCAACGACATCGCACCGTCGGGTGTAACCTACACGCCAAGCACCCTTTCTTTGACCAAGGATACGGCCATGACCACGGTCACACCGACCTCAAGCGGTGGAACGGTCACGTCGTGGTCGATTTCCGCAACACTCCCTGCTGGTCTCTCCTTTGACACCTCCACGGGTGCCATCAGCGGTACACCAACGGCCATCACTTCTGCGACAACCTACACCGTCACCGCCAGCAACAGCGGCGGCAGCGCCACGACCACGGTGACCATCCTCGTCAACGATGCCGCTCCAGTCATCGCCTACAGCCCGAGTTCACTCACGTTGACCAAGGGCTCGGCCATGTCAACCTTGACGCCATCGTCCAGCGGCGGAACGGTCACCTCGTGGTCGATTTCACCATCGCTACCAAACGGCCTCACGTTCAACACCTCAACAGGTGTGATCAGCGGAACACCCACCGTCGTGTCATCTTCGAACAACTACACCGTCTCGGCCACCAACCTCGGTGGCACCGGCACAGCCACGGTCACCATCCAGGTCAACGATGTGTCGCCGTACTCCATCGTCTACACAGGAAGTCCGTTCACCCTCACCAAGGGCACGGCCATGACCACCGTCACCCCAAGCGCTGGTGGTGGAACGGTCGTCTCTTGGTCGATTTCGCCAACGCTGCCCGCAGGCCTCCTGTTTTCCAGCTCAACCGGTGCCATTTCAGGAACACCAACGGCTGTCTCATCCCAGACACAGTACACGGTGACGGCGAGCAACTCCGGTGGTAGTTCAACCGCCACCGTCACCATCACCGTCAACGATATTGCGCCGTCATCCATCGTGTACAGCGGCAACCCGTTCACGTTGACCAAGGATTCGGCCATGACCACGGCAACCCCAAGTGCCAGCGGTGGAGCGGTCACTTCGTGGTCGATTTCGCCATCGCTCCCGAGCGGTCTTTCCTTCAACACGTCGACCGGTGCCATCTCAGGAACACCAACGACCATCACGTCCTCCACAACCTACACCGTCACAGCGAGCAACACCGGCGGCAGCGCCACCACTACAGTGACCATCGTCGTCAACGATGCACCACCGACGGGTGTCACCTACAGCGGCAGTCCGTTTACGTTGACGAAGGGCACGACCATGACCTCGGCCACACCGTCCGTCGGTGGCGGAACCGTCGTGAGCTGGTCGATTTCCCCGTCGCTGCCAACCGGCCTTACCTTTGACACCTCCACCGGTACCATCAGCGGTACACCGACGGTGGTCTCAGCCGATACCAATTACACCATCACGGCCACCAACGCTGGCGGTAGCAACTCAACGATCGTCTCGCTTGCGGTGAACGACATCGCCCCGTCGTCCATCACCTACACGCCAAACTCCTTCACCCTGGCCAAGGATTCAGCCATGACGGCGGTGACGCCAACCTCTGGCGGCGGTGCCGTTGTCTCGTGGTCGATTTCCCCGTCCTTGCCAGCCGGTCTGTCGTTGGACACCTCCACGGGCGCCATCAGCGGAACGCCAACGGTCACCTCTACCTCGACCACCTACACCATCACGGCGACCAACACCGGTGGTAGCGCAACGGCCACGGTGACCATTCTCATCACCGATGCTGCTCCCTCTGGCATCACCTACAGCCCAAGTTCGTGGACCCTCACGAAGGGCGTCGCCATGACATCGGTCACACCGACCTCCAGCGGCGGTGCTGTCACCTCTTGGTCGATCACGCCAACGCTCCCAGCCGGTCTTTCCTTTGACACCTCCACCGGAGCGCTCAGTGGAACCCCAACGGTCGTTTCGTCCCTCACAAACTACACCGTGACGGCTTCGAACGCAGGTGGAAGTGCCACGGCAACCTTGACCATCCAAGTCAACGACATTGCCCCGTCGTCCATTGTTTACAGCCCAAGCACGCTTTCGCTGACCAAGGATTCGGCGATGACTACGGTCACACCAACTTCCAGCGGCGGTACTGTTGTTTCGTGGTCGATTTCACCATCGCTCCCTGCAGGTCTCGTCTTTGACAACACGACCGGTGCCATCTCGGGAACACCAACCGTTGTCAGTTCATCCACGTCTTACACCGTCACAGCGAGCAACACCGGTGGCAGCGCCACCGCGACCATCACCGTTGAAGTCGAAGTCGCCCCTCCATCTGGCATCACGTTCAGCCCCAGTTCCCTCACAGCCGAAAAGGGCACCAGCATCACCCCGGTTGTCCCAACGGCGAGCGGTGGCCCCGTTGCCTCATGGTCGATCACGCCTGCTTTGCCAGCCGGTCTTTCCTTCAACACCTCGACTGGCGAAATCAGCGGAACCCCAACGGCCGTCTCACCCTCAACCACCTACACGATCACGGCCACCAACGCTGGCGGTAGCGGCACGGCCACGGTGACCATTGCCGTCAACGACGTTGCGCCTGTGATGAGCTACACGCCCGATGACTTGGAAATGACCAAGAACACGGCGAGCAGCGACCTCCCGCTTGCACCAACGGTCACCGGGTCCGGCACGGTGGTCTCCTGGGCCATCAGTCCAAGCCTACCAACCGGCCTTTCCTTCAACACAGCGGACGGTACCATCAGCGGAACCCCAACGCAACTTCTTGCTCGAACGACGTTCACCATTACGGGAACCAACACTGGAGGAACGGCAACCGCTTATGTCAACATCACCATTGTTGACGAAGTTCCAACGGTTTCCTACACGCCTGATGACGTGAGCCTGACCAAGAATACCGCCAGCGCAGACTTGCCCCTCTCGCCAACGCTGACGGGTTCGGGCGATATCGTCTCCTGGACCATCACACCTGCGTTGCCAACCGGTCTCGCCTTTGATGCATCAACGGGTGTGATCAGCGGTACAGCAACCGACCTGCTCAGCCGCACGATGTTCACCATTAACGCCACCAACACCGGTGGAACCACCACGGCCTACCTGAACCTCACCGTTGTGGATGAACTTTCGACGATTTCTTACTCGCCGGATGATGTGACCTTGGTCAACAACACGGTGAGCAGCGACCTTCCGCTTTCACCAACGGTGCTCGGTGATGGTGAAATCCTCTCCTGGGCCATCAGCCCAAGCCTACCAGCCGGTCTTGCCTTTGATACCACCAACGGAGAAATCAGCGGTACGCCAACGGAAATTTTCAGCCGCACGATGTTCACCATTACGGGAACCAACACCGGTGGAACGGTGAGCGCTAACATCAACATCACCGTTCTTGACAGCCTCCCCATCATCGAATACGTGCCAAGCGATGTTGAATTGCTCAACAACTCCAGTCTCATGGATCAGTCCCCGGTCTCCACCGGTGGCCCAGTGCTGCAGTGGTCGATCACACCTGCTTTGCCAGCTGGTCTTTCCTTCGACACCTCGACCGGTGAAATCAGCGGAACCCCGACGGAAATTACCGGCAAAACGACCTACACCATTACGGCCACCAACGACAACGGCTTTGCAACGGCGACCCTGAACATCACGGTGCAAGACATCGTCTACGATACGGCACAGGGCCCATTGTACGCCGTGAACGGTTCGGTCATGGACCCGGTTGGGCCAACCTCAACCATCAGTGATGCTCAGTACGAGATTCATCCCGACCTCCCCGAGGGATTGATGCTTGGTGCTACCAACGGTACCGTCTACGGTGCTCCAACCGAATCCATGCCGTTGACCAACTACACCGTTTACTCGAACTCCACGCAGTTCAGCACCAGTTTCACCATCCAACTCGGTGTCCTTGAAGACACGGACGGCGACGGTGAGCCGAACGAACTGCCTGCGGATTACCAAGGCGACTTGGTTGAAGATTCAGACGATGACGGCGATGGAGCCTCCGATGCCGATGAGGCAGCGTGTCTCTCCGATCCACAATCTGCCGACTCCACGCCCGAAGACCTCGATGGCGATTCTATCTGCGATGCATTGGATGAGGACATTGACGGTGACGGATTGCTCAACACGGCTGAAGACAACAGCGGCAACTACACCTCTGCTGAAAACCCCGGAACCAACGCCACCAACGCCGATACCGATGGCGACGGTGTCTGTGACGGTCCAAACGCTGTTGGTGGCGTCTGTGCGGCCGGTCCTGATGCCTTCCCGCACGACGCTGCAGCATCGCTGGACACCGATGGCGATGGCCTGCCCGACGAGCTCGTTGATGGCGTTGACACGGATATGGTGGCAGACGACAACGACGACGGCGACCAGTGGACGGATACCGATGAGGTGGCGTGTGGTACCAACCCGAAGGACAGTGCAAGCATTCCGCTCGACGGCGACGTTGACGGTATTTGTGATGCGCTGGACGAAAAGGTGCTTGGCTACTCAAAGAACGGAACTGAAGGTGAAATCTTCGAAGCCGTCATCAACCAATCGGGCTTCATCATCATCCCCAACTTGAGCGGTATGGAACCAGGAACATGGTCAATTTACCCGGCCCTCCCTGCTGGACTGGAATTCAGCGGCACCATGGCACGTTCAGGCGAAACCGGTATCATCACGGGTACGCCAACCGAGGTCTCTCCAATGACCAACTACACGGTGTTCGCCAACAACAGCCAGACCGGCACGCAATTCACCTTTGCCATGGCCATCCTCGCTGACACCGATGGCGACGGTTTGCCTGACAACGAGTCGGTCACCGGCCTCGAAGTTGATCTGGATGACGACAACGATGGTGTTCTCGATGAGAAGGAACTTGAGTGTGGAAGCGACCCGAGCGATAATTCAGACATCGCCAAGGTTGATGAAAACGGCGCCTGTATCGAAGATTCGCTCAACAGCAACGACGACGAAGACGAGGGCGGGCTGCCCGACTGGTGCTGCTGGCTCCTGTTGCTGTTGCTCCTGTTGCTGTTGTTCCTCTTCTGGCGAAACCGAGAAACGGTCGTTCTCCTCGGCCCCGAGCCCGAACACACCACTTCCCAACCGAAGTTTGCCTCCGGTGCGGGAACCAGGGAAGAACCGTTTGTCCTCAAGCCAGTGAAGGCGTTGGCACCGGGCAGTACGGTGAAAACAAAGGAAGCGATCAGCATCACTGACATGACGCCAGAAATTCGCGTCGATCTCACTGATTTGGACGAAGAAAACAACGCCAAGCGGTTCAGAATGTTTGAAATCGGCAGCGGTTCAAAGGAGCCCGGCTACCTGCTCGAAGCAGACGAAGAAGGAAAACTCCGAATTCGCCTCGTCTTTGATGACACCGAAGACCCAACCTATGCGGGCGGAGCATTCGAGGGCCTGATCAAACTGGGCAAAGCCTCCGTTTACTTCTCGTGGTCCGTCGAGGTCAAGCAGGATAAGCGAAAGATGAACGAAATTCGCAAACAAAAGGAAGCCGAAGAAAAGGCTGCCAAGGAAGCTGCCGCTGCTGAGGAAAACGAAGCCATGGAAAAAGCGCAAATCATTGCTGAAGCCACCGGCCGTACGGTCGAGGCCATTGTTGAAGACCTGGAAGATGATGGAATTGTGAATCTCTCGAACGAGTCTGATGAACAAGCCGAAGCTGAAGCCAAGGCTGCCGAGGAGAAAGCGGCCAAGGAAGCCGAAAAGAAGGCAAAGGCCGAGGCTGACAAGAAGGCCAAGGAAGCTGCTGCCGCTACAGCTGCCGCTGCTGCTGCAAAGAAGAAGGCCGACGAGGATGCCAAGAAGGCCAAGGCTGCAGAAGAGAAGGCTGCCAAAGAAGCCAAGGCTGCAGAAGAAAAAGCTGCCAAGGAAGCCGAGAAAAAGGCAAAGGCTGAGGCTGACAAGAAGGCCAAGGAAGAAGCCGCTGCCGCTGCCAAGAAGAAGGCGGAGGAAGAAGCCGCTGCCAAAAAGAAGGCAGAGGAAGAAGCCGCCGCCAAGAAGGCAGCAGCTGCCAAACCTGCCACCAAGGAAGCCAAGAAGGAAGCAGAACTTGAACGTGTTAAGGCCCGTGCTGAAACCATCGATTTCAAGGTCCTCGGAAAAGCCACGTCTTCTGAATTGAAGACTGAGGTGAAGAAGGGGGCAACCAGCATTGAGGTCGCCGATGCATCCAAGTTCGCAGACTCAGGTTCCGCCGCACTCATGGACCAGAAGGGCAGCACCGTCATCACGTGGACGGGCAAGCAAGGTAACGCACTAACCGGTGTTTCTGGCATCACCCGAGTCTACGGTAAAGCCGCTGTAATCACCAGCAAGGACGACCTCCAGGTGATCAAGGGCATTGGTCCGTTCATCGAAGAGAAGTTGAACGCCTTGGGCATCACCACGTACCGTCAAATCGCAAACATGAACGCCAAACTCGAGGAACAAGTCAACGAAGCCATCGAGTTCTTCCCCGGCCGTGTCAAGCGCGACCAATGGGCCAACCAAGCCAAGATTTTGCTTGGCGAGGATGTCAAGTTGGATGAAAAGGCACTCAAGCAAGCCGAAGAACTCGAGCGTGTTGCTGCCAAGGCAGAGAAGATCGACTTCGCTACGCTCGGTGTGGCCTCTGCTTCGGACAGGGACGACCTTCAAACCATCAAGGGCATCGGTCCGTTCATCGAGGAGAAATTGAACGCGCTCGGCATTTACACCTTCGAGCAAATCAGCAAGATGACGGCGAAGATCGAAGAAGAGGTCAACATCGCCATCGAGTTCTTCCCCGGCCGTGTCAAGCGCGACGAGTGGGCCAAGCAGGCCAAGCAGTTGCACAAGGACAAGAAGTGAGCGTCAGTCTGGACTGAGCCTCCGATGAGAAGCGATATATGCACACATGAGGAGGCAAGGGCATGGGGGACAACGACGAACTCATCCGCCGTGTTAACGAGGTCAGATGGTTCCACTCCATTCCGCTTCGAGAGGGCCTCGTGACCCCCGGTGAGGACAACTCGATGGACAAGTTGGGCCAGGTCTGCCTGCCTGCAGACTTGACGGGCAAATCCGTGTTGGACATCGGTGCGTGGGACGGTTTCTTCTCCTTCCAAGCCGAGAAGAACGGCGCCGAGCGTGTGCTGGCCACCGATTATTTCTCGTGGAGCGGACCCGGTTGGGGGACCAAGGACGGCTTCAACCTCGCTCACGAAGCACTCAACTCCAAGGTGGAGTCCATGGAAATTGACGCCATGGAGATCACGCCCGAGAAGGTAGGGAAGTTCGACGTCGTGATGTTCCTCGGCGTGCTCTACCACCTGCAGGACCCCATGGGCGGCTTGCGCGTCGCCTCCGAGGTGTGCAATGAACTCCTCATCGTGGAAACGCACGTGGACGACCTTCACCGCTGGAAGCCGTCCATGGTCTACTTCCCCGGCGACTCCCTGAACAACGACGACACGAACTACTGGGCTCCCAACGTGGCCGCCATGAAGGGGATGCTGAAGGACCTCGGGTTCTCTCGTGTGGAGGTCGTCTACCCCAAGCGACCTTGGCTTCGCTATTCGTTGCCCGTACGCTTCCTCTCGGCCCTCAAGGGCGTGGTTGAGCGTCGTGGTCCTTTCCGGCAAACGATCCATCAAGGTCGCATGTCCTTCCACGCCTACCGCTGAGGCCGTCGTTTTCTCAGGCTGAGGTGCTCGCACCTATCCGAATCTTCGATGATGGACGAGCGATAGACTTCAAGAGGGGCGGGCAGGTCGCCGCATCATGGACGACTTGGACAAGGGTGACAACTACACCGTTCGCGACATTGGACTGGCTGAGAGCGGCGCACTTCTGGTGGATTGGGCACGCGCTCGCATGCCCGTTTTGGCCAAACTCAAGGAAGAAGCGGAGCAAACCAAGCCGCTCGCAGGCATGCGCGTGGCCGGCTGTCTTCACGTGACCAAGGAAACGGCCGTGCTCATCGAAGCGATTCGAGCCGCCGGTGCTGAAATCTCCTGGTCGGGTTGCAACCCGCTCTCCACCCAAGACGAAGTCGCTGCTTGGCTCGCCAGCGAAGGCTACTCCGTTCACGCATGGCACGGTCAATCCACCGAGGATTTCTACTGGTGCATCGACAAGACGCTTGAGTTCAAGCCCACGCTCACCCTCGATGACGGTGCTGACCTCATCGTTCGCGTTCATGGCGACAAGTCCGAGTACGCAGAAGGCGTCATCGGTGGTACCGAAGAAACGACCACCGGCGTTCACCGACTGCGAGCCATGGCCGCCGCTGGCGACCTGCGCTACCCCGTCATCGCCGTCAACGACGCCGTGACCAAGTGGGACTTCGACAACGTCTACGGCACCGGCCAGTCCACCCTCGACGGTATCTTGCGAGCCACCAGCGTGCTGCTCGCCGGCAAGACCTTCGTCGTCGCTGGCTATGGCCACTGCGGTAGCGGTGTGGCCATGCGCGCCCGCGGTATGGGCGCCAACGTCATCATCACCGAAACCGACCCCCTGCCCGCCTTGAGAGCCGTCATGGAAGGCTACAGCGTGATGCCCATGGACGAAGCCGCCAAACTCGGCGACATCTTCTGCACCGCCACCGGCATGGAAGACGTCATCGTCGGTCGTCACTTCGCTTCCATGAAGGACGGCGCCATCGTCTGCAACACCGGTCACTACGACTGCGAAATCAAAATCACCGACCTTGAGGAACAAGCCACGTCGGTGCGCACCATCCGTCAGGACAACGAGGAATTCCTCATGCCCGACGGTCGCCGCATCTTCCTGCTGGCTCGTGGCCGTTTGGTGAACCTCGCTGCGGCCGAGGGCCACCCCTCCGAAGTCATGGACATGTCCTTTGCCAACCAGTTCCTTTCCCTGTGCCGCTTGGCCAAGGACGGTGCTTCGATGGGCAAGGAAGTCTACGACATCACGACCGAACAGGACCAGGACTTGGCCACCACCAAACTCGGCACCCTCGGCTTCGCTATTGACAAGCTCACCGACGCTCAACTCGCCTACTTGGACGACTACACCGTCGGTACGTGAACTCGCTTTCGTGCATCGAACCGGTCGCCATCCCTCGGGTTGGTCCCTGTTGCCATGAAATCCGAATTTACGAGCACGGCAATTCTTGATATACAGGGGCCAAGAGGGCCCCTCCATGACACAAGCATGGTTGTTCACATCTGAATCGGTGGCCGCAGGCCATCCTGACAAGTTGTGCGACGCGATTTCCGACGCCATCGTTGATGCGTGCCTTGCGCTTGACCCCAAGGCCAAGGTGGCTGTTGAGACCCTCGTGAAGGGCCGTGAAGACCGCTCCCACATCGTGCTGGCCGGGGAAGTCAAACTCGCTGCTGGCATTCAAGCGCCAGACTACATCGCCATCGCCCGCAAGACGGCGGCCGCCATCGGCTACACCTCCCACGGCATCGGCATGGACGCCACGTCCGAGGACCTGTGCGAAGTCACCGAACTCATCACCAGCCAGTCCGCCCACATCAACCGCGGCGTGGTGCAATCCGTCGACGACCAAGGTGCGGGCGACCAAGGTCTGATGTTTGGCTACGCTTGCGACGAGACCGAAGCCTACCCCGAGCACCAAGGCCGTTGGATGCCGCTGGCCATCGCCCTCTCCCAAGCCTTGACCCGACAGGTCAGCAAACTCGGCCTTGACGGCACCCTGCCGTGGGCCCGTCCCGACGCTAAATCTCAGGTCACCCTCATGCACGGCAGCGACGGCCAGCCGATGTACGCTGACAACGTCGTCATCGCCGTTCAACACAAGGACATGATCGCCGAACACGGCTCCGAAGAAGCCGAGCAGGCCTTCGTCCGCGAGCAGGTCATTGAGCACGTCATTCGCCCCGTCGTTCCAGCAGCGTTGTTGACCGAGAACACGACCATTCACGTCAACTCCACCGGACGCTTCGCCGACCCCGGTGGTCCCTACGCCGACGCCGGTTTGACCGGACGAAAGATCATCGTCGACACCTATGGCGGCCGTGGCCGACACGGCGGCGGTGCCTTTTCGGGCAAAGACCCGACCAAAGTGGACCGCTCCGCTGCTTACGCTTCCCGCTGGGCTGCCAAGCACGTCGTTGCTGCTGGGCTCTCCTCTGAGTGTGAAATCCAACTCGCCTACGCCATCGGCGTGGCCGACCCCGTGAGCATTCGCGTGGACACCTTCGGCACCGGCAAGCTGGCTGACGAAGCCATCGCTGACCTCGTTGACGCTCACTTCTCCTTCAAGCCCGGCCACATCATTCGAGACCTCGGCCTTGCCGCCCCCATCTACGGCGTGACCGCTGCCGGTGGCCACTTTGGACGCCAGCCCAACGGCCAGACCTTCCCCTGGGAGAAACTCAACGACGACGTCATCCGTGCGTTCAAGGCGGCCCTTTGAGAGCAGAAGCCCTGCCGAACCGTTCGGCACATTCCTTGCTGCGATGCTTCGTCAGTCTCTACGTGAAGCGATGAACGCTTCCATCTTCTCGAGTGCCTGATGTTCCATGGCGGCTGCTTTCACCACGTACTCGTTGGTGCTCGGTCCGGATTCGGTGAACACGGGCACCATCGAGGTCCAGACGCCTTCACCTTTGATGCGAGAGTAGAGGGCGGCCACCACGTGGATGGCGATGAGGGCGTAACTCAGGTCGGCGGAGAACCCGTGCAAACCAATCGCCACCTCCATCGCGAAGGCTTCCTCTGCCAGACCTCGGGTGAAGAGCCAAGCGATGGCCAGTCCGGTCACCGGCAACAGGACGAGGCAGAGGTACATCGCGACGTGCATAAGGCGGGCGAAGCGCTTGTGGTAGCGGTGGACGGGAACGACGGAGCCTTGGAAGGTCTCGAAGCGCCGCATGTAGCCGTAGCGAACCACGACCAGCAGCAGAAACACGCTGGCGAAGACGATTTCAAACTGCAACAGGGCGGCGTCTTCCAGTTGCTCGAGGTCGTCGATTTGCTTGAAAATTCCGTAGGCGTAGAGCAGCACAAAGGCCCAGTGAAACACCTTCCCCAGCAGGGTGTGGTTGGCGCTCATCGGTCTTCTTTGGCCCCCCTCCGATATACCGCTTTCTCCGGTGCTCCGCCTTCGGTTGGGTTATAGCCCGGGGGGTGGACTCCCGGGCGAGGTTCTCACGTGGTGCTGCTCAACCTGTGGTCGCTGGGTCATTTCGTTCAGTGGACCTTCATTGGCCGCTACTTGCTGACCAACTGGTGGGTCTTCCTCGCCCTTTCCGTGGGTTGGGAGGTGCTTGAGCTCTACCTGCCGTTCGAATTCGTGGAGGAGACGTGGGACAACAAACTCTCCGATCTCGTGGTGAACACCGTCGGCTTTGCCCTCGGTCTGGGCCTGCGCTACGACCCGCAAACGTTGGATTAACTCGAGCAGGAGAGCATCGAACAGCCGACGCGGTGGCGAGCCCATTCGGGGCGCTTTTGGAACCACTTCGCTTCGTGCTCGGGCTGCTCGTCGTAGGGACGCTTCAGAAGTTCGTGGAGTTCCTCGGCGATGGAAAAGTCGCCCTTCTCCTCCGCCGCATCGATGGCCAACTGCGCCATCCAGTTTCGCAGCACGTACTTCGGGCTGGCTCGGCGCATCCCGTCTCGGTCGGGCTGACCGTCCACCCGCTCCCACCAGCGCTTGAGCCAACGATTCCAGGCGCTGGTGTCGGGCTCGCTGCCCTCGTAGAACGCGTCAGCCACGTGGGCGACGTCCGGCTCGTTGATGGAGCAGAGGTGGCGGAACAAGAGCGTCATGTCCACCTCGGTGGCGCCCAGCAGGTTGAGCAAATCGTTGACGAGCGGCTCGTCGGATTCCTGCAGCGTGCCGAGACCCAACTTTTCGGCCCACGTTTCGCTTTGGGCGTTCATGGCGAATTCCATGTAATGGTCCAACACCGGCTGAAGCCGGCTCACGTCGTCCATCAGCGGCGCCATGGATTCGAGCAAACGAGCGACGTTCCAGGCCCCGATGTGGGGCTGGTTGTTGTAGCGGTAGCGTCGGCGACCGGCGTCGGTGGTGTTGGGCGTCCAGTCCACGTC
>JAYYDY010000100.1:0-4225 GCA_036160375.1 Thermoplasmatota archaeon
CCCGAGCCGATCCAACAATGCTGCGTCCGAAGGGACGCATAGGTTGAATTGACCCCCGCTGAAGGCCAGCGTATGCAACCGCTGTCTGGCGTTCGTGTGCTTGACCTATCCCGCATTCTCGCAGGCCCTCACGCCGCTCAAACACTGGGCGACCTCGGGGCGGAAGTGCTCAAACTCGAAGCGCCGTGGGGCGACGACACCCGTTCGTGGGGCCCGCCGTTTCAAACAGGCTTTGACGGCAAGGATGTCGCTTCGTACTTCCTGTCGTGCAACCGTGGCAAACGCATCGAGACGGTGAACATCAAGGAAGAGCAGGAACGCATCCGTGCCTTGGTCGCATACGCTGATGTCGTCGTTGAGAATTTCAAACCGGGAACCTTTGACGCCATCGTTGGCGAGGTGCCTGAGGACACCATCGTGTGCAGCATCTCCGGCTACGGGCAAGACGGTCCTCGACGAAACGAGGTCGCATTCGACCTGACCATGCAGGCCCGAAGCGGCATCATGTCGATCACCGGTGACGCAGACGGTGGCCCCGCCAAGGTCGGTGTGGCGTGGATCGACGTCATGACCGGCATGAACGCCGTGTCCTCGATTTTGGCGGCGCTTTACCACCGGGAGAAGACCGGTAAGGGGGCTCGCATCGATGTCTCGCTGTGGGACACAGCGCTGGCCTCGCTCGTGAATCAGGGGCACAACGCGCTGGCCGGTATCACACCTGGACGGATGGGCAGTGCCCATCCAAACCTCGTTCCCTACAAGGCCTTTGAAGCGAGCGACGGATGGTTCGCCATTGGCGTGGGCACCGATAACCAGTGGCACAAGTTGGTGGCGGCGTTGGAACTGGACGGGCCCGAGCACTGGAAGGACAACAGCGCCCGAATTGAAGAGCGGGCGGCGGTTGAAGCCACCGTACAATCGGCCGTTTCATCGTTGGACCGAGCCACCCTCGAAGGGTTGCTCATGGGCATACCGTGCGCACCGGTCAACACCGTCAACGAGGCACTTGCTGACGTGCAAACCGAGGCTCGGGGTGGACTTGTGGAACACGAAGGCGTGATGACGCTCGCCAGTCCGCTGCGTTTCATTCAGCCGTCAAAGGAAAACAGCGAGGTCTGACCGCCTTCGCGAAGGTAGCCACCTTCCTTGAGTTTCTCGAAGGCCTGGTCCATGCGACGCTGACTGAACTGGCGCTCTTCCTGAAGGAATTGAACGAGCCCAGCACGGTTGACTTGACCTTGCTTGAGGTCGGCTTCCTCCACGTCCACCGCAGGATGGTTGAGGAAGATTTCACGGATTTCAGCCAGTCGTTCGGGCACTTCTTTTTCTTTGGCCTCGCAAACCGCTTCGAGCGTGCCGTGTTTCTTGATGAGTTTCAGGCCGGTCTTGGGTCCGATGCCCTTGATGCCCGGGTGGTAATCGGTGCCGATCATGATGGCGAGGTCAACAAGTTGCTCTCGGCTGAGGTCGTTGCTGGCGAGCATCTCGCCCAAATCGATGGATTGGGCGTGAACCACGCGCCCGTAGCGCTTCGTGCCGTCGTCCATGAGGTTGCGAACGAGGACGGGTGAACCGTAGAGCAGGGCGTCCCAGTCTTGGGTGGCGACCACATCGAGTTGGCCTTTGGCGGCCATGACGGCGGCTTGGGCTTCCCCTTCGGCGGCGGCGGTGACCCACGGGACACCCATGAGGTCGAGGAGGCGTTGCGTCTCTTCCACCATTTGCGGCGAATAGTGCATGATTCGGGCGGCCATCTTCTGCGCCAGAGCAAAATCCCCAGCGGCGAGCGCTTCCTTGTGGACGGCTTCCGCCTCAAGGCGTCGTGCCCGACGACCCGCCATTTCGTCGGCCTTGAGTTCGGGCGAGGTGCCGTCAAAGATGTAGACGGGTTTGATGCCCATCGCCAGCAAGGTGGCCGTTCGGTGAAGGAAACCCATCAGATGAGACACCGGGTTTCCGTTGGCGTCGCGCAGCGGCATGCCGTCGCCCTGAGGTGAGCGGTCGCGCATCGTGGTAAGAAATTGAAAGGCGGTCAAGAAGGCGTCAATGCCGACCCGCTTGCCAGCCAAATCCTTGAGACTGGTCTGTTCTGCCGGAGCGATGTCCTTCAGGTTGCAGCCCATGGTTCAAACAACAGGTCACCGTATGTAGGCGTTCGCCTGCGATTCCATCAAGAAGGCTGAGCCACAGGACGGTTCATGGGCGACATGCTGGCGTGCTTGCGCGGTTGGCATCCCGGCTTGGCCAAAGCCGAGCTCACCGCGCTGATGCCCGATGCTCGGCTGGAAATGGAAAGTTCAGCGCGTTGGGTGCGAGTTCATGGCGGGAGCGACGTTCGACGAGAAGAAGCCCTTCGCATCGCCAGCGGCCTGCAGTGCTTCCTGCTTGACGCCGTGGTCTCGACCACGGATGACGGCTCACCCGAGGCTTGGTTGGAGAACATGGCCGCCTACGTTGACGCTCACCCGGTGGAAGGCACAGTGGCCGTGCGTGCTTGGAAGCAGGGTTCGAAGATCCCAGGATGGAGCACGTCTGAGCTTTCTCGGCGGCTCGGTGGCGTGCTGTTTGAGCGAGGTTACAGCGTTGATCTCGAAGCCCCCGACCACGTGCTGGCGCTGGTGGCCGACGGGCCGACCGCTTCGCTGGCTTGTGGCTGGATGGAAGGGGACGGGCAAGCCGCCTTTTCCAACGGTGAGCGAAGGGCAGGAGAACGACCGTTCTTCAAACCGGTCAGCCTTGACCCTATGCTGGCTCGTTTGGCCGTCAACATGGCAGCAGGACCGCTTGAACGTGGACCGGTGGTGGACCCGATGACGGGCACCGGCGGCTTTCTCATCGAGGCCTCGCTGAGCGGACGGAACGCCATCGGCATCGACATTCATTCCGAAATGGTGCAGGGCGCTAACGCCAACCTGCTTTGGGCCCACGGAGGGGACACCCCCGAACACGCCACGGTCAAACGGGGCGATGCCACCCGGCTCTCGGATGTACTCCCCAGCGAGTGGATTGGACAGGTTGCTGGTTTTGTCCTCGACCCGCCCTACGGTCGCAATTCCCACGGCAGCATGGCCAACGACCCGCTGCTGGAAGCCTCCCTTCGCAGTGCACGTGACGTGGCCCATCCCGAGGCTGGTTTTGTCCTCATTCTCCCCCTTCATCCGCTGGCCGAGCACACGACGGACGGCCTGCCCTTGGACCACCCCTTTGCATTGCTCAACGCCGAGTGGTCGGACGTACGACAACTGGTGGAGTCGTGCGGTTGGGCCCCGCAATCGGTGCACGTAGAACGGGTCCACCGGAGCCTCAGTCGGCTGATCCTTCACGCACGATGCGCTCCTCAAGATTGAGCAAGACCATGTCCATTCCTTCGGGCGGTAAGGGGAACTGGGACCGGTGCGGACAACCTTCGTCCAAGACGGCACGGTCTTCATGGTTGAGCACGTAAGGGTACGTCCGGCAACCCTTGGGGCGAATTTCGTACACCGAGCACATCCCTTCGGCGTTCATGTCGGCGGAGTCGGTCAAAAGAAAGACGCAGGCCCGGGTTTGCGCGTTGTTGAGCAGCGTGAGCGCGCCGTCATTCATCACGGCGAATTCCTCCTGCTTCATGCCCGTTCGGCGAGCCAGACGGGAGGCCTCAGCCTGCGTGATGGGCATCGTGGTCTCCCTGCAACAGGCCGAACATCCGCTGGGAATGCACGGGAGGGAGCGCGCCATGGACGAGCCACGCCACCCGCCTTCTTCAAGAAGGGGGGGCCTCTCGGGGGTTCTACGGGCGATTAGGGTAGTCTGGATATCCTTCCGGCCTTCGGAGCCGGAGACGGGGGTTCGAATCCTCCATCGCCCGCCATTCAACCCAACGAGCGCAGCCTGCACCAGGGTCGAGCGAAGCGTTAGAAAAAACGAACACTTATTTCCGGATGGACGACCTTGGTGCTATGGTCATTGCCAACAACGCGCCGCTTGCGACGTTGAGCCAAGCAAAGGCCAACCTTCGATCCTTGCCCCTTGGCGATGCCCAACTCCCGCAGGCCCCGGTCGTGAACATCCGTGGAGCAGGAACACGAGCGCCGGCACAATTCCGCTCGTTCAACCTGACGGGCGCCGACGTTCAAGCCTTCTGTGCCCGCGTTGATTTACCCGACCCACTGCTGCTCTTCGTTGAGGAAGACGACGGCGTGCCTCACATCGTCATCGGCGTGGTGGGGCCGGACAACTACTGTGC
>JAYYDY010000101.1:0-24168 GCA_036160375.1 Thermoplasmatota archaeon
GAGCGGCCATGGCTTCGTTCCAAGGAAGGTTGACATTCTTCCGAACGAGTCGGAGGGAGAGGCCACCAAGAGCGATGCTGAGGATAGCACCGATAAACAGCAGGTTCTCCTCGTCCACGCTTGTTACATATCCCGAATTAAATTGAAGTTTGTGCTCAAGAATTTCTGAACCGAATCATCAAAGGAAGCTCTGTTTCGTCGAACAGAGGATTCAAGTTCGACATGGGTGGTGGACGCTGGGGAGTCGTCCCTGCTTCAGAACATCAGGAAATCCTCGTCGCTTTAGCCTCGCTCATCCGCGCCCAGCGGTACGACATGGCCTTGACAATTCTTGAAAACGAACTTTTGCCGGCATATGTAGGACACTGAGTTGAACGGAAGATCTAAAGGACACAAAAGTTGAAAGATTACAAGACTGAATCCTTTGTTTAATCCAATGGGATTGACCATAATTCTCTGCCGTTTACTGCATCGGTTGCGGTAAAAAAAATGAGATTTCCTGCAACAATGAAATCATTCGGAGAGCCGCTGCTTGGTCCGTGGTAAATATCTTCAAAGGACATGAAACCATGCCATGATAGGTTTGAATAGAACTTGTACATCTCAGTACCGTTTAATCCTGTGGCCGTAAAGTAAATTGTTGAACCTGCGGCAAAGAAATCGTGTGGAAAACTTCCTGATGAACCAGTTCGTATATCGGTATGCAAGACAGTCCCAGCTGAGGTCCCATTACTCGTCCACAACTCTTCACCTGTCGTTTCGGTTTCACCTCGAAAGAACAATGTATTGTTGTAGGAAAACATACCCGAAGGGTAAATTCCGGTACCATATCCATTGCCAAAATTGGTGACTTCAGTTGTACCGTTTGATGTCCCATCGCTCCTCCAGAGTTCGTCTGCAGTCCAATCAAGCGAACAACCGTATCCTGCGGCACCAAAATAAACATACGAGCCAAGAACTGCTAATGAATCAATACCACTACTGGTTAGACCACAATAAATATCTTTTACGAGCACGGTTCCATTTGAGGTCCCATCCGTTCTCCATAATTCATTTCCATGAGTGTAATCATTTGCCACAAACAAAACCAAATTTCCAAGACCGGTTAGTGCAAATGGAAAACTGCTATCGCTACCTTGACGGATGTCTTTGAGCATGAATGTTCCGTTCGAACTACCGTCACTCTTCCAAAGCTCTGTTCCGTTCACGCCGTTGTTTGCCCGGAAATAGAGATCGCCACCGTGAATCATCAACTTATCAGGAGAACTGCTTGATGTACCACTTCGAATATCTTTGACCATGACGGTTCCGTTGGCAGTACCATCGGTTTTCCAAAGTTCGCTACCATTCTGCCCATCGTTTGCTACGAAAAAGGCATTCGTAGTAGACGATGTTAAACACATGTAAGGCGATGTTGAAAAATTTAGGTTGGTGATGAGAACGGTCCCGTTTGTTGTACCATCTGTTTTCCATAATTCCCCTCCATAAGCAGAAGTGGAGGCTGAAAAATACAACCAATTTCCAAGAACAAAAAGGCAATTGAAACTCGTACTGCTTGAACCTGGCGTGATATCCTTCACAACCTTAGTCCCCGTTAGTGTTCCATCGCTTTTCCATAATTCACGACCATGTATGTTGTCATATGCTACAAAGAAAACCATCCCGTCGTATGCTGTCAAAAGAGACGGAGAACTACTTCCTGTTCCCTGCTGAATATCTTTGACAAGTCTTAGATGAGGACATATGTATTCAGTACTATCGATCTCATCTGAATGAAGTTGGCCATCTGAAGCAGTCCCGTTTCCATCACCATTATCCAAACCACTGTTGATTTGAGTTGCAAAATTGTTGCAATACGTTGAGTAGTTCAAAGAAATTGATTCGTGAAGCGTCGCCGTAGCATACGTGGAAAGAAGTGAAGAAATGGTAGCGTTGGCACCACTCCAACCTGTCTGCAACGTGGCAATGGTTGAGTTTGCTGTACTCCAACCGGAGATAAGCATTGAAATCGTGCTGTTAGCATCGTTCCATCCATTGGAAAGAGATGATATTGTTTGATTCGCACCGTTCCATCCTGTGGTGAGTGATGTGATTGTTTGGTTTGCTGCAGCAAGATCACTTTGCAGTGAACTGATGGTTTGGTTGGCATTACCCCATCCTGTCGTTAGTGTAGAAATGGTTTGATTGGCATTACCCCATCCTGTCGTTAGCGTAGAAATTGTTTGATTGGCTGAACTCCATCCTTGAAGGAGACTTGCAATGGTTGCGTTCGCTCCCATCAATTGACTTGTAAGTGAGGCAACCGTTTGGTTTGCATCAGCCCAACCGGTTTGTAGTTGAGCGATGGTTGAATTGGCATGGGCAAGAGCTGTTTGAAGTTGGGAAATGGTTTGATTTGCATCGCTCCATCCTGAATCAAGTTGAGCGATTGTTTGGTTTGCAGCACCCCAACTCGAAAGAAGCGACTCGATGGTTGTGTTCGCATTTGACCACTGAGACTCCAAAAGAGAAATCTGTGTGTTCGCTTCAGAGAGATCGGAAAACGCCTCAGTCAACTGTGCTTGGAGTTCATCAGCAGTTGTGATGAAATCACCCAGTGTGGTGTTCAGTGAAGCGATTACACCTTGAAGAGATTCAATTTCATTAGCGTAAGCGTCTTTATCCTGGTTTGCAATCGCAAGTTGATTTTCTAAATCGGTTTTTTGTGATTCAAGTGTGGCGATGTTCTGATTTACGGTAGCAAGTTCACTGCTCAGGTTCATGATTTGTTGTTGAAGGGAGGTCACTTGGTCTTGTGAAGAGGCATAATCTGATTCAAGTTGAGAGATGTTGTCAAGCAATTGGCTGATTGTGACGTTGTTGGCTTCAATTTGTTCGGTGTATGGCGCGATGTCTACCGGTTCGGGTGCCTCTTCACCTCCAAGACAACCCGAGAGGGTGGCAGTCAACATCAGCAGGGCGAGCGCAAGAGGTACACCTTTGGCCATGATTGACCATGAACGAGCGAACTAATGACCCTTGTGAGTCCACACCCAACGGGGTTCAGACGCAGCGGCGTCGTGTATTTTGACAACAAAACCCGCACACTGCGAGGCCAAAAAGGGATGGTGGACGCTGGGGGATTTGAACCCCCGGCCTTCTGGTTGCAAACCAGACGCTCTTCCAACTGAGCTAAGCGCCCTTGTAATCCGAGCGGTGTGCCACTCCCTTTTGAGCCTTCACCTGTGCGGGACAGCGAATCAAACGCAGTCAATGGTGGCATCACGATCGGGCCCAACCCCAACGCTGGTGCAAGGCACGCCCACCAAGGCTTCGAGTTTCGCGATGTATTGTTGAGCGGCTGCAGGCAGGACGGCGATGCCTTTGCCTGATTCGTTGGCATGAACCGCCATGGCCAGCCATTCGGAGAGCGGAAGTTCGGGGAAGCCTGGCATGGTGATGTAGACCGGCTTGCATCGGGCGAGAGCTGATGCGGTCGATGGCAACTCGGTGATTTCCTTGCCGTCGAGTTCGTAAGCCACGCAAATCTTGAGTTCATCCAGACCCCCCAAGACGTCCAGTTTGGTCAGAGCGAGACCCGTGAACCCGTTGATGCGCTGAGCCTGGCGCATGACCACAGCGTCAAACCATCCGCAGCGGCGCTTTCGGCCCGTGGTGGTGCCGAATTCCTTGCCGACCGTCCCCATGTGTTCGCCAGCCTCGTCGTCAAGTTCGGTGGGCATGGCGCCGTGGCCGACCCGGGTGATGTAGGCCTTCGTGATGCCGATGACGTCCTCCACATGGCCCGGATGGATGCCCGCACCGTGCGTGGCGTTGCCTCGGGAGGTGATGGACGAAGTTACAAAGGGAAAGGTCCCCTGGTCAATGTCGAGCAGCGTACCTTGAGCACCCTCAAGGATGACGTGCTCGCCGAGTTTGAGGGCGTTGTCGAGCATCAAGCCGGTGTTGGCGATGCACGAGGCGTAGTTCTCGTGAATCCATGCAATGTCGCCGGCCAAACCGTCCGCTGAGACTCGCTCAGCCGAACCTGCCGCTTCCAAGGATGCATTCATTCGGGCCACGGTGGCGTTGGTCCAGTCCTCATCGCCGAGAACTTCCGCAACGTCACCAAAGCGGAGGCCGACGCGGTTGATTTTGTCGGCGTAGGTGGGGCCGATACCACGACCGGTCGTGCCGATCTTGGTGTCGAGGCTGTCCATGTGGCGGTGGTAAGGGAGAATGATGTGGGCTCGCTCACTGACGTAGAGGCGGTCGCCGCGTGGGTCTTCACCGGCCGTGGCCTGCCAGTCGGTCAGTTCCTTGTGGAGGACCCAGGGGTCGATGACCATCCCGTCGCCCAGCACAAGGTGGCATTCTTTGCGGGTGATGCCGGAGGGAAGCAGGTGAAACTTCAGCACTTGTTCACCGAGCACAACGGTGTGTCCTGCGTTGTTTCCACCCTGGAATCTGGCCACCCACGTGGCTTGTTCGGCCAAACGGTCGACCAGTTTTCCCTTGCCTTCATCGCCCCATTGGGCCCCCAAAATCACGGTGGCTGGCATGATGTTCTCCGCTGTAACGGCACCGCGGGCCGCCTTTGAACCCTGTGATGTGCACGCGTCAACTTCAACTGCGCTGGTAGGGAAAAAGGCATCATGAAGGTGAACGACCATTTATATTCTCACAAGTAAACCTTCAGCACGAAAACCGGAGGCAAATGTTCGGAAAAGCGGTGCATTGAGCGTGATTAAGTATCTGCAAGGAAACCACGAATTTATATAACATCGGCCACCACTACTAAACAAGGAGTTGAGAAGATGAAGCAAAACACCCGCACCACTCAAACCCCCGCTGCACAGGGTTCAGCCCTCCCCGGGTTGAACAACAACCGTAGCGGTCGACGAACCCTCGACGGCCACACCCGTCCCTGCGAAGATTGCGGCGCCGTCAACTGGGACTTTGACATCACCCGCGGGGAGATCACCTGCGGTGACTGTGGCCTCGTGGCTGAAGAGAACGTTCCTGATCCCGGTGCAGAATGGACCAACCGAGACAACGGTGAGGACCGTTCCCGTGTTGGTCGCCCCATGACCTACACCCTCGCCGACAAGGGCCTGAACACCACCATCGACGTTCGAGACCTCAACACCGGCATCGCCTCACGCCACGGCATGAGCTCGCAGGCCCGCCGGGACTGGCGCCGCCGCCGTGTCATCGACGAGCGCTCCAAGACCCGAAAGAGCCGTGAACGCAACCTTGTGAAGGCCAACCAGTTCATTCGGGACCGCTCGGGCCTGCCAGCGCCCCTCCAAGAAGAGGCCGCACGGCTCTACCGCCGCCTGTCGGGCGAAGGCTTCGTCACCGGTCGTTCCATCGCCGGTGTCACGGCGGCCTGCACCTACCTCGTGGCCCGCCAGGAAGGCCTGCCCCGCCAAATTCCCGAGGTCGCCGAAGCGTTCGACATCACGGAGAAGGACCTCTCTCGCTTGATTCGCCAGGTCTCTCGACGCCTGAACATGCACAAAATCACGGCGCCCGACGAGTACTTTGACAAGTTCATGTCCGACTTGGGTCTCGAGCCGTCCATCCGTACGCCACTCGATGAACTTTGGAACACCATCAAGCCTCACGACGACGTTTGGCAGGGCAAGAAACCGATGGGAGTCGCAGCGGCCCTCATCTACAAGGCGGCCACGGCTGCCGGCACGCCCCGGACCCAATCCGAGGTCTGCGCCGTTGCCAACGTCTCCGAAGTCACCCTCCGTGGATTGCTGCGTCTCATCGACGGCTTGCTCGACAAGATTCGTCAGTACCAGAACCTCCAGTGAGCGAACCTTGATGAACGGGGCCAACGACCCCGTGGCATGGGATTCAAAGCCAAGGCGAGAAAGCACCGCAAGGACGCCGGCGAAGAGGACACCAAAGCCAAGACCACGAAGAAGGAAGGGGAGATCCCCTGCGGCGTCAAAGGCTGCGACAACTTTGCCGACAAATCGCACGGTGGACGTTCCCTCTCGGTGGATGATGCCATTGACATGTGGGGCTCCAGCGGCTACGAAATGCGCAAGGGCCGCGTTCGAGTCTGCAAGTCCTGCTACCGCAAGTGGAAGAAGGAAAACAAGAACGACGACATGTACTGAAGTTGCCGTTTCCCTCTGCCCACGAACATCAGCCTGACTCGGGTAAGACCTCAAGTGACCGGCGTTTTCACTTTCACTTCTCATGTGAAGGGTGTGCAAAACCAAGGTGTACCTTCAGCGATTCCTGTGTGTCATGCAACAACGAACCATCGTCCGCAGCCTCACCACCAATGACGGCACGCTCATTGCGATGAACGACGGGAGCGTCGCTTGGAAACCCCTCGATGGCCGACCGACGCGAACGACGTTGGATGACCTTCCCACCGTTCTGTTGGCCCTTCGCGGCCCCATGGGTCCCGTGGATGCTGCTGCCGTGGGCACCGCTGCTGGCGACGTGCTCGTGCTCACGCTTCCCCGACTGGAAGTGGTGGCCAAATTCACCCTGCAGTCAGGGGGCATTCGTGCCATCACGCTTGTGGAAAACGGTGCGTTCCACTTTCTGGTTGGAACTCAACACGGTGCAGTGTGGTCGCTGTGCGATGCACGCCCCGAGCGATGCGAGCACGTCTTCTCCATTGACGGCCCTGTTTCGAGCCTCCATCTCGAAGGCGAACTCGTCCACGTCCGCAGTGGCTGGATCCACCACGTACGAGCCTGGGATGGCACCTCCCACGACGTCAAGAACACGGCGGAGGCCTACCCCGTACGACGCCAGCGACGCCTCAGCGACACCTACTACTTGCCCTACCCCGCCTAAACCGACTCTTGTTCCTCAAGCGGCCAGGGTGAGCGGGGCGTGAGCCACACCGCCGTTGGTGCAGGTCTGTCCCACGAAGCCGGTGGACGGCCGTCGTTGGTCACGGCCTCCTCAAAGAATGCCAAATGACGGTCGAGCACCTCGGCAACGTGCTCACCACCACGAATGGCCGGACCCTGCAAGGGCACAATGGAGGTGAGGTTCATTCGCTTGATTCGCTTCAAACTCGCTACCACATCGACCAGCGAACCACCCGGCATATCCCAGCGGGTGGGGCGGTCAGCCCGCGGCAGCAACGCACCGATCACAAGTGTCGAAAGATGAGGAATGTGAAAGCCCATGCCGTCGCTCGTGTGTCCGGGGAGATGAAGAGGAACCACCTCCCCGTCGCCCATGGAAAACACGTCCTCTTCGGACAACGGTTCGGTAAGGGTACGGGGCATGTCCGAGTCGTAGCGATTGGCCCACGTGGTGAAAAAATCCCCTGTTTCGAGGGCGGCTTGACCGTCGCTGTGAATGTGGACCGGGACATCGCCAAAGGCGGCCGACACGTGAGATGCCCCACCCGACACGGGGAATCGACGCGAGGTCAGCAAAATACGGTCGAGGGGGCGCTCCCCGAGTTGGCCCGTGATCCGCTCCACCTGGAGGGCCTGGTACCACGACGTCCCTGCGTTGATGAGCAGGTTGCCCAACGACCCTGTCACCAACACCACGTTCCCATCGTGATGGATGCCGGGCAACCTCACGACGTTCATGGTCCGCCCATCCTACGGCCCATCTTGAACATACCCAAACCGGGTGGTTGCGGTTAAATAGGGGAATTCGGTCGCCCCACCATGGCACGATTCCCTGAAGCAGAAGCCCGCTTGCTTCACCGCAAGATTTGCATGCGCTGCAACGCACGCAACGCCGTTCGTGCTGCTCGCTGCCGAAAGTGCAGCTACAAGGGACTTCGTCCCAAGAACGTTGAGCGCAAGGGCAACTGATCGTTTCATCCAATCCACTGCAACAGCAGCGTGGTCGGGTCGCCAACCAGCACAAGCGGAAGCACCGCTGGGAACAAGAACACCAGCAACGGCATTTTGTGGCTGACCCAGACCCTGTCAACGCCATGGCCCTTGAGCGATTGCAGACGTTCCTCCAGTTCCTCGGCGGAGGGAGTGGTACGTGGCGCCCGAGCAGCGTGAACCACCCGATGTTCGCCCGTGGGCATTTCCATCGTATCGGTAAGCAACCACACGTGTCGATTGGCCACCTCATCAACGGTCATCATCGAGGCGTGCCAGGCCATGCGAAGATCACCCAAACGCTTGACGTCGCCGCGACTGATGTTAAGCGCCAGCATGATGAACGGGATGAAGAGGAAAGCGAGACCGCCCCAAATCAGCAACGAGATGCTCACAGGAAGCGCTACCACGATGGTATCACCAACCGACCCAAAGGGTAACGGCACCGAAGCCCATGTGGGAAACACCAAACTCACCCACATCAGTGCTTTGGCGTCAGCCCCGCCGTGCAGCAACCGTAATCTCCACGCCATGTCGATGAAGAAGATGACCAAGAACAGGGCGGCTGTTCGCCACCAAAGCATCCCGAGCGCATCACCGTTGTCAAGCAACACCTCCACGGGGGTGGTGGCCTGGTAGCGAAGGGCGCCAGCGACCACACCCACAGCACCGGCTGCGTACCAAAACAGGAACGTGCGATCCATCCATGAACCGTTAAGGGCGTCATTGATGGTCGGGCGACCGAACACCGAAACGCTGGCATAGGCCACGACCGCTGCCGCCGTGAGGTAAATCGCCCAGTCTGCACCCTGCACCATCAAGTCAAGCGCCCAGATGAAAATGGCAGGTTTGGCCCAAACAATCCAGTGTTCGTTGGCGACCCTCCGCTCTCGGTGGTCCATCCATGCAGCCCAACCCATGCCGAGCAGCAAAACGGCGACCCTAGTCCATCCCAAGATGGCCTCGTTGGTCGCCTCCATGGTTCAACCAAGCCGGCCATCAACTTAAAGACGGCCGCCGGCCAGCGAAAAGATGCGTGAAACAAGGTGACCGACATGAACATCGAAGAACGATTGGAACAAGTTGCCACGGTCATCAACCAAATCGATGACCCCAAAGTCCCTCGAAACATTCGCCGTCAAGCGAAAGAAGCCTGTGAACAATGGCTGCTCAACAAAGGCAAGAAACTCGACGTGCGCATCGCCATGGCCCAGTCCAAATTGGAGGAACTCTACGAGGACCCCAACATTCCACCCGAGTTCGGCACGCTGATTTTGACCATCAACACCGAACTCGAGCGAATCTTGACCGAAGTCCTTTGATTCACTCCTCTTCGGTTTTATCGTCGTCGAGGGCGAACACGAGACGCCCGAGGAACAACCGCTCTTTCACGGTGAGCTTGCCCTCCGTGACAATTTCTTCGAGTTGATCACTCCATTTCTGCGGAAGCGGCATGTGGTCGATGCCAACACGGATCAACTCGATTTGGTCCACGCTCAAACGGCCTCGACGCAAGGCGTACTCCGCCGCAATGCGGGCCGAAATGAGCTTCACCTGACCGTCCGAGTAGCCGAGAACGGTTTGGAGTTCGTTCAACATTCGCTCCTCGTAGGCTGTGATGCGACCGTCTTTGATCGCTTCACGCCACGCCTCCTCGAGGGTTGGCGCCCGCTCGGAGAGCAAGATAGCCAGCGGGCGGGTGGCGTCGATGTTCTCGAGGACGATCTTGAGAATGACAACGAGCGGAATGGAGAGAATCATGCCGATGATGCCCCAGACCCAGAATGAAAAGGCGGTGACGACCAACAACAACACGGGAGAAATGTCGAGGGCACGACCGGCCCAACGGGTCTCAATGACGTTGCCCCACAACTGCTGATTGGTCAACAACAGGACGGTCAGGATCAGCAACATCGTGGGATCGAGGAGAATAAACCCAAGCATCAACGGCGGGATGGTGGCCAACAATGAACCGATGTAGGGAACGTAGTTCAGCAAGAAGGTGAGCAAGGCCCAAGTGAACCAAAGGTCAATCCCAAAGAGCAGCATGACCAACCCCGCACACACACCGGTTCCAAAGCCAACACCGGTCTTGACGACCACGTAGGTGTTGACGCTGGCTTCGATTTGGTCCCGGATCATGTGGACACGCTCGCTTGCACCTCCTGGATACGCACGCTCAATTCGTCCGGGCAAGAGACTGGCTTCGAAGATGATAAACAGCAAGAAGAACAGCACCGTCACACCGGTGACGAAGAACATCCCCACGCTTGACAGCAATCCGCTGATGGCCTCCGATACCCCCGAGTCGCCTTCGAGCAATCCCATGCTGGCGAGGTCCTCATCCAAGGTACCGTCGAGCGTTGCTCCCGAATCAAGAATGGATTTTCCGATGAGCGGCATGCCCTTGACGTCGTTCCATCGTTCGTCCAACAGTTCGGTGTATTCGTCCATCCGCTCCTCGTCGCTGAGCAGAGTATCCGCCTGTTGGTAAGCGAAGAAACCGGCTGAAAGCACGATGAGGATGGCCAACATGAGCATCGTGATGTACGACAACATGATGGGGAATCCTTTGGCAGAAAGGTAGTCTGCACCCGGTTTGAGAACAAAATAAATGCCCAAGGCAATGAACAAGGGTTGCAACACATCGACCAGTTGTATCAGCCAAACGGTGACAAGGGTCATGATGACCGCAGCGTGAGACAGCAGGGTTACCCGCTGACGAAAATTTTCACTCGTCCACGCTGGCGTGGTGGTATCCATGAATGGGCGACAACAGGTGGGGTCTTCAATTCATCTCAGTGACAGACGGCATGGTTTCCGCCTCGTTGATGTCTGGCAAATGAGGGATGCGGAGGGTCAGTACGGCAGAGATCACCATCAACAAACCGCATACGTGGAAGACCGTATGGTAGTCCCAGGGAAATCCGCGACCCACGGTCAATTCCCAAACGACGCCGCCTCCAAGGGGACCGAAGATTCTCGCAAACGCACTCAGGGACTCTTGAGCACCCATCACGACACCCAAGTCGTACCCGTCTTTCCTTGCGAGTCGCGTGAGGTAGGTGCTCGTGGACGGTTGGAACACACCGTTGCCGATGGCGATGCAGGTCACCACAAAGAACAGTTGGAGCCATGCCATGCTGGCCTGCGTGTAGGGAATCAAGGTCAAGCCAAGACCGGTGAGGAGAATGGACATCGGAATCAAGCGACGGGTTCCAAATCGCCGGGTGAGCGGACCGATCAGTGCACCTTGGGTGAAGATGCCCAACAAACCGATCATGGCAAACATGCGGCCGTTGTCTTGTTCGGAGAAACCGAGACCTCCTGATGCAGCGTCCATCTCCGTGTAGAGAATGAACACCGAGTGCATGATGGTGAATCCGAGAATGAACAGTGTGGCCACCCAAATCATGGCACCAATGCCGGGTTTACCCAACATCGCCACGGAATTTCGGGTCATGTCAACGAACTGGCGGCCCCACGACACGCTCTCTGTGGGTTGTGCTGCATCAACATCAATGGATTCTGGCAGTTTGAAGTACGCCAGCACCAAGGAGCCGGTGGAAAGAACACTGGCGATGACGCACGGCAGCAGGTAAGGGAAAGTCTCGAACACGGTATCGGCAAAAACACCCCAACGGTCAGCCGGGCTGGAGAATTCGCCGCCGATGAACGGCCCAATGGTGAAGCCCAACCCAAAGGCTGCTCCGATGAGCCCCATTCGAGTGGCGAGCTGCTTGGGGGTGCTCACATCCCCAATGTAGGCACGTGCAACGGCGATGTTGCCGTTGGAAACCCCTGCGAGAAATCGCATGGCGAGGGCAAACAGCAAGGTTGAGGAGAGCCCAAAGGCGGTGAAGAACACCGTGTTGCCCACCAAGCCGATCATCAGCACAGGACGTCGTCCGATGCGGTCAGAAAGCGAGCCCCAGATCGGTGAGAACAGGAACTGACCAAAGGAATAGCCCGTCATCAGAAGGCCGACCCACAACCCGATTCGAACGACGCCTTGCTCGGCTGCAAGGTCTTGAACGAGATAGGTGAGGAAGGGAATGATGATGCCAAAACCGATCATATCGATCATCGTGACAAGGAACAGCACCACCAAGGCACCCTTCCCCGCATCGCGATGATTTGCATCGGACATTGTTCGTTCCGAGGCCCGGATGGTTTTAGTAAGCGACCCCAATAATCCCGCAGGGAGAGGTGTTTCTCAGACCAGTGAAATCTTGCTCTGAACTTCAGGGGTCAAGCGGTCAATGACGGCTTCAAGACGCTCAACGAGACCTGCCTTTTGTTCGTGCTTGATGAGAGCATACTGCATGACTTCGTCAAGCGTGTCAACAGCGACGACCTCCACCATGTCCTCGAAGCGGTCGTCAAGGAGTACGTCCTGCATGTTCGCCCTTGGGACGACGATGGTCTTGACACCGGAACGAGCAGCGGCCTCAATCTTGGCGGTGACACCACCGATGGGCAACACTTCGCCTCTCACAGAAAGTGAACCTGTCATGGCAAGGTCTTGGCGGATGGGGATGTTTTCCAGCGCAGAGATGATGGCGGTGGCGATGGTGATGGACGCTGAATCGCCGTCAACACCGTGGGTGTCCACGAATTGAATGTGGATGTCGTAATCCGAGATGTCTTTGCCCGTGAGTTTCTTGATGACGGCGCTGACGTTGGTCACGCTTTCTTTGGCCAGGTCGGAGAGACCACCGGTGGCGTGAATCTTCCCGCCACCGCCTTGCGACGGCGTGACCAGAGCCTCAACGGGGAGCATGATGCCACTGAAATCGGAAAGACCGGAATTGGCGCCGAGGACTGCAAGGCCGTTCACGCGACCCACACGCTGGCCGCTGTTGACCAGCATGGCGTAGTCCTGGCGACGCTCAATCATGCGGTCGGCCACCTGCTGCTCAAGTGGCTTGGCGATGTTGCGTGCGCCGAGTACATGCTCGGCAGAGGTCAACGGTGCACCGGCTTCCACGGCAAGGTCGCCAGCGATGCGAACCAAACCACCGAGTTCACGGAGGCGCAAGGAAAGTTTGCCTCGGCGGCCAGCACGGCGTTGTGCTTCTCGAAGGATGATGGCCACAGCACTCTTGTCGAAGTGAGGGATTTCACGAACCGTGTCTTGGTCTCTCAGCACCTCTTGTGCGATGAAACGAATGAGCCGACGACGGTTGCGAGACGTGTCGGGCATCTCGGAGTTCACGTAGACCTCGTAGCCGTACCCACGGATACGGCTTCGGAGCGCGGGGTGCATGCCTTGAATGGCGTCGAGGTTCCCTGCAGCGATGAGAATGAAATCACACGGCACCGGCTCGGTCTTGGTCAGGGCACCGGAGGAACGCTCTGACCGGCCAGAGATGGGGAAGGCACGATCCTGCATGGCCGTGAGAAGCGCTTGTTGCTCTTCAAGGCGAAGCAGGTTGATCTCATCGATGTAGAGGACGCCCTTGTGAGCTCGGTGGATGGCACCGGGCTCAACACGGTCGTGAGCAGGAGTTTCCATGCCACCCGACTGGAAGGGATCGTGGCGGACATCGCCAAGAAGTGAACCGGACAGTGTGGCCGTGGCATCCACGAAGGGCGGGAGCTCGTTGAGGTCATGCTTCACCAGCACCTTGGGGATGCGGCTGTCATCCACGGCACCAAGGCGACTTCGAATGAACATGTAACCGAAGACGAGGAGGAACCCGCCGAAGAGAAGGGTGAACAGGTCGCCGGACTGAAGGGCAGCGATGAGCAAGAGGAAACCGATGGCAGCGAACGCAATGAACAGCATGCGCTGGGATTTCTCTCGCTGTTGACGGATGGCTTCCTTCTGCACCTTGACGATGCGTTCGGCCCGACCGGCGGGAACGGTACGGACCCGAGGCACGTTTTCGTCATCCTCGTTGGGGTAGACGAGCACGTCTTCGAGGGCGTCCTTGGGGAGCAGGTCGGTCATGGACCGAGCGAGCATGGACTTGCCCGTTCCAGGGTCGCCAATCATCAGCATGTGGCGTCGCTGTTCGGCCGCCTTCTTGATGACGACAGAACCGGCTTCCTGTCCGATGACCTGGTCGACCAGACGGTCGGGAATGGGAACATCGGCAGTGGACTCAAACGCAACCTCGGCAATCCAATCCTCAACCGACTGATTGAGAACTTCATCCGCACCTGTGGGCTCGGGAGACCACACCGTGGTGGTGGGTTCCTCGGCCACATCGGTAACCTCCTCAACACCGGGTTGGCCCTCATCAAGGGCTTCATCGGAAGGGGTCACGGTTTCTTCGGCCACGATACTTCCTCTCCTCACTCCCCTTTAGGGGTATGCTTTTCGAACAAATCCGGCGAGGGGTCAAAAAGACTCCATCACTGTTGGTTCAGTTGGTCAAGGTATTGCTGACCGTAGTAGTTCCACTGTTCCATGGTCCAGCCAGCGGGCAGGCCACCGGGGGGCAAGGGTGGAGCAGCGGGTGCGACCACGGGAGCAGGAGCGGCAACAGGAACCGGTGCAACGGCGGGAGCCGGTGCGGGAGCGACGGGCGCCACAGGTTGCTGGAAGATCTCACCTGCGCCACCGTACATCGAGTTGGCCACGGTGTCATGGATGGGGAGGGCTTCAGCGTTCCACTTCATTTCCTCGGGCTGGCCACCGCCTCCACGCATGAACATCAAACCGAGGAGGGCTGCCACGATGAGCACGCCGATCACGATGAGGATGATGTTCATGTTGAGGCCGCCTTCAGCGTCATCTGCACCGTTGCTCTGAACTTCTTCGGTCGGGCAGTCTGCACGTGGGTCGTCGCAGGCGATGTCAAAGTCGGTGTTGAGTTCAGCCAACCGGGCCTCGAGGGACACCTTGTCAGCTTGGTTGGCGTCGTCTGCCAATTGTGCCTCAACTTCGGCGATTTCAGCCACGAGTTTGGCCACATGCCAGTCAAGGAGTTCCTCTTCCATCTCGGCAGGCGTTGGAAGCTCCTCGGTCGTCATCCATTTCGTGGTGTCGCTGGTCTTGTACTCTTGGCCGAGGTCATCGACGGCACGGACGGTAAGGCCGATGTAATCCATGTCCCGCATACCGTTGGTGCGAGCATAGCCACCATCACCGTAGGAGGATGGGATGTTCATCTCTTGGGTCCAGCCGGTGCTTGATCGGGACATGTCCAAATCGTATTCCCAGAAACCGTCGCAGGTACCGGACAACTCGTTGCACAGGGACCAGGTCACCGAGATAACGGTGAAGGATGGTGCACCATCGGTCAAGGCAAACGATGCGGTTGGCGTTTGGGTCTCATAGGTGTAGTTCACCATGTCAACGTAGAGGTGGCCGGAGCCGTCATCGGTCTTCGAGATGTAGAACGGAAGGGCGTCAAAGACGTTGACGGTGATTTCGTAGCTGTTCGTGGCGTAGCCGTCGGTCGTGGAAATCGTGACCGTGTGGATACCAACTTCCTCGAAGTTCAAGATCAAGTCCCCGGTGACCAAACGAGCAGAGCCTGTCTCGGTCGATTGTGGGTTGTTGACCCAGTACGTACCCTGCGGGCTGTCGACGTCCGTCAAGCGGCTGTTGAGGTTAATCACCTTCTGGCGGTTCGTCTTCAGAGAGAACTCCTCGATGTCCGTCATGTCAAGGCGAGGGGCGTCGTTGATGGGGTTGATACGGATGGTGACCGTTTGGTCGGAGTACTGCTCACCATCGCTGGCGCGGAGGGTGACCACCGTTTCGCCGTTGACGTCGTCGTCAACCGTTTCGTAGCCGAGGGTGTTGCCTCGGAGTTCGACGGTGATGAGTTCGGGGTTGGAGTTGTCCATGATCTGAAGCGAGAGCGTCGAGATGTCAACGGATTGACCGGTGTCGTCGGTGTCGGAGAGGTACTCGGCGAGGGAAAGGACGCCGCTGCTGCCTTCGTCGACCACCTGGATCGGCAGACCGCCCCAGCGAGGCTGACCGTTCTCAATGACGTTGAACAAGAGCGTGCCGTACGGGAGCTCGCCGCTGTCGGAGTAGTCGCCACCGTCATCCACACGGATTTCGATGCCCTTCTGACCGAGCGGGCAACCGTTGTCGTAGGGGAAGAGAACCTCGATCTCTTCGGTGGCTGGATGCCATGCTACGAAGTTGTCGCTGGTGGACGAGATGATGAGGTCGCCCAAGGGCGTTTCCGGGTCGCTCACGTGGCCGTCCATGCTGACCTTGGTGCTCAAATCGCACATGACGGTCGGCACGGGGTCAGCAACGATGAGGGGTCGACCGTTGGCCAATTCGAACATTTCGCTGACAACCGACCATTCGCTGGTCTGTCCACGGCTGTCAACGGTGCGAGAGCGCAGGTCGTAATCACCGGCACTCATGGCCATGGAGGGAGTGACGATGTATTCTCGACCTTCCTGGGCGGTGTCTCGATAGAGCACATTATCGCCACCGGAAACGATGCTTCCATCCCACTGGTCTTGGCCGCTTGGTGAAATTTCAATTTCAAAGGTCATGCTGTCAATGGTATCGACGTTATCGTTTGGATCGCCTTTGGCGATGACTCTGACGAAATCACCTCGCTCAACGACATCGGAGCCAAGGACTTGAGGCGTCTTAACCAGCGGTACACGGTCGTGGTTCACACCGATTTCAGCCACGTTGTTGCTGGCAGCCATGTCGCCGGTGACGCCAACGAGGCGAGCACCAAAGTTGGTGGACCAGGCGTTGCTGGGGAGGTTGGAAGTGTCAAACGTTGCCGTGCCCGTCAAGAAAGGTGAGCCGGGTGCCACGTTCAAGGTCGGAATGGAAACGGTGTCAATCGCCGTCGTGGTGGCGCCGTTCTTGTAGTAGAATTCGAGCGACCCGCCGTTGGTGTAGTCCAAGTCGCCCGTGTTCTTCACATCGGCTTGAAGTGTGATCGTGTCGCCTCGGAGATACGAATCCGTGCCGAGGTCGTTGGTGGCCGTCATGCCCGAGACACCGATGTCCATCTTGGGGCCCATCGTCGAGTCGACGGCGTGGTAGACGTGGGGGCTGCTGCCGCCGACGGAAACTTGGTTGCCGCTCATCAAAGCAGCGACGACAATGGCTTTGTTGATGCCGCCGGGAACGACGGAGGTGGGAACAGAGCTCCACGACTCCGTGGCTTCGGTTGAGGAAACGGTGACGCTGTGGAAGGCGGATCCGGTGCCACCGCTCTTCGACTTGTAGGTATCACCGGTGGTCAACCAAGCCATCCAGCAGTTGTAGCCGTGGGGGATGCCTGAGGAGTAGGAGTAGCCCGTGCAGTCTTTGTCGACGAGGGCGGCGTAAAGCTTCATGTTGGAGGCAGGGGAACCCGAACCCTTGTACTTGTAGGAGATGCTGATGTCGTAGTTGCCTCCGTTTTGGGAAATCGCTGCCGACATGCCGTAGTCGTTCACGCTTGCGTGCATGCCGCCGCCGCTCGAGAACAGGCTGTCGTAGGTGGTGTACTGGTTGTTGGCGCCGCTCTGTCGCTTGTCGGTTCGGTCACCGAAGTAAGCATCTGGGGCACCGCCGGTGGTCCAAGCCCAGTTGTACGGTGCAACGTTGCCGGCACGGGCGGTGTTGGTGGTGCCGAACGAGGCTGACATGTAGGTGACGTAGACATACTCATCGGGGTGGTTCTGCTTGATGGAGTGGTGCGCGTCCGAACCGCCGCCCGTCTTGGAGCAGTGGCCGCAGTTGTCCGAGGAAATATACTGACCGAAGACAACGTGCCCGGGACTGGTGGCTTGGGAGTTTTGTTGAACCACTGGCTCGTCTTCGAGTTCAAGTGGTGTTTGGTAGAGTTCACCCATCATCCCAGAAGCAAGGCTTCCGAGGAAGATGGCGACGATGGCAAAGGCGAGGCTACGCACAGCGGTGTTCATGTTAATAGCACAACCCAGAGAGTATATGAAACAAACGGACTGATGTCTGAACGAGCAACTTGCGAAGCCCTTGCAGTCCAGCGATAATATCACCGTGGTGAACCTTAACAGGAAGCGATGGGTGGAGGTATTTGTGACCTCCGCTGAATGGGCCGTCCTCATCGAGGAAAACGGGAAAACCTACGTTGTTGAGTTGGTTGACCAGCAGCAGAAAATCAAGGGCCTCGGCGTGTTTAATCCATACCAAACACTTCATGCCATCGCCATCGGCCAGCCCGTCATCATCGGGCAGAAGGAACTGAAGCGGATGCCTGCTCGTCTTCCGGAACTCAGCAAAGGCATGGTTCGACGCGCCCAAACCATCGGCAGCAAGGACGCCGGATTTTTCCTCACCAAACTCGGCCTTGGCCCCAACGACGCGGTGCTCGAAGCGGGGATTGGAAGCGGTGGACTTTCACTCTACATCCAGCGTGTCCTCGGAAAGGACGGCGTCCATGTGACCGTCGAACCTCGTGCAGAGCATGCTGATGTGGCGTTGGAAAACCTGCGCCGTGCCAGTGCATCTTGGGGGCAACATCCCGTGCATCACCACCTCGAAGGCACGCTTGAAGAGCGAGCTGCTGAGGCAGCCGAACTCGTCGAAGGGTTCCACGCCGTCGTCCTTGATCTTCCCGACCACCCCCCCGCCATCGAGGCATCCGCATCCCTCCTGCTTCCAGGCGGCCGCTTGGCCTGCTACTGTCCGGTGTCGTCCCAGTTGGAACGGGCGTGGGAAGCCTGTGAAGCAGCCGGTTTGACCGTCGAATGGGCAGGGGAACTGATGGAACGCGAATGGGGCCGCGCCTCAAAAGGCGGCATGCGGCCCGTGAACGGTCCGTTCGGCCACACGGCGTTTCTGCTGGTTGCCCAGCGATTGTGAAGACGAAAACCACGAAAGGATGGGGCCTGCATCCGATGATGAGCGCACGCTCTTCTGAGGGGCAGACGTTCACACCGGTTGTCTGCTTGTTCGCCGATGATCACTCAACCACACGGATCTTGTTTTCGCACTGTGGACAGGTGAAGCGGAACGGCGGCGTGCTCCCTCGTGGAACACCCAGACGAGCGTCACAAGTCGGACAGTTGACCTTGGATTCTCCGTCAAGTCGGCATTCGTTGTAGCCGAGTTCAGGCAGCTCCTTTTCCTCTTCAACCTCGTCCTCTTCCTCATCGTCAACCTCGTCGCTCGATGCGTCATCTCCACGGGGACGACGGCGAAGGAGTTGAATCGCAACAATCGCCAACAACCAGCCAGCGCCCATGGCGCCGAGGGCAGCCGTTTGACTGACTTCCACGCCAAGCGGTAACGAGAGGCCGTTGGGCGGGAGGGCCGGTCCTTCGATGGTAATTGGAAGGGGAACCGACGCATCGGTGGTCAGGACGCCTCCGCCGGTCGAGGTTGCGCTGACCACAATTTCAGATGTAGCACTGCGAGCGGTGTTTGAGGTGATGGTCAGCAAGAAATCAACGCTCGAGCCGGACGTCAACGAGAAATCACTCGTCACAACATCATCGCTCATGCGTTGCCATTCCAGCAGCACGAGGCCGGTGTTCCGTCCGTATGCGTCCAGCGTGCCTGAAACTTCGGCGTTGCCGAGGTTGCTCACGGTGAGAATCACCGAGGTGGAACTGTCGACACCCAACGAGACCTGTCCTTCCGAGATCGAAAGGGCGACGAGCGAATCGCCCGGCCAATCCACCTCGACGGTGTAGAGCGCCACCTGTTGAACAGCAACGTTGCTGCGTACAGCACTCACGGCACGGAAGGACACCCCACGCTCGCCTGCTGCGGCATCGTTGGCGACCACGCACGACCATCCGAGCGCCTCCGAGGTGAGGCCCGCACCAACCGTGACTGAAGCATCAAGACCACAATCTTCCCCGATGGTGGTGATGCTGAAGGTGTCCTCCGTGTTGCCCGTGTTGGTCAGCACAACCGAGCCAAACACGGATTCACCGGGCCCTGCAGCGTCTTTGTCAACACGGACATCAAGGGTCGCCCCTGCCACCACCGGCTCAATGGTGATGTTGACGGCATCGCTCACCGCTTCGTTGGAGGTTGAGACACTGCGCAGGGTGTAGACCACGCCGTTGTCCGGCGCACCGGTGGAAGCTTCACGAACGGTGATGGTGACCTGTTGCGAGGCACCGGGTGCGAGTTGGAACGAGGTGGGTGAGACCGTAAACTCGAACCAGTTCCCCTGACTTTCCGTTGACCATTCCACGAGGAAAAGGTCAGACGCCGTGCCAAGGTTGACCACTTCCACGTTCATGGAGGAGGTCGTCAGCGGACTGGCAAAGATGCGCTGTTGAACGCTGTTCACCACGACTTCCTCCCGATCTACGACCACCACATCAAAGCTGTACGAGATGCTGAACAACCCGTCCTGGTACGTGAGCACCACAGGAGATGATGCGGGCGTCGCACCGGTGGTCGCGGAGAAGGTGATGTTGAGTTCCTGTTGTGCACCGGGTGCAAGGGGGATCTCATTCATTTCGTGGGCGACATCCACGCCAACGGGCAAGCCCGAGAGGGTGGGGAGCAGCGTCAGGTTGGAGGTCCCATCGTTCACAAGCGAGAGTGCCATCGTGGAGGATTCCCCGGGTGCTACGAGCACACGATCCTCGCTCGGGGGAAGAAGCGATGCACCGTCCACCTCCAGCAGGTGAACATCCACCTGAAGCGAAGCGGTCTCGCCGTTGTACGTGGTTGAGAAGGCCTGCTGAAGCATACCAGAAAGGGAAGCATCACCCTTGGTGTTCACCGTCCACGTACCGACTTCTCCTGCCGCCACGGTGATGCCTGATGAACTAACGAGCACCGTGGTCAGGCCGGTCGAGCCTTCGACGTCCAAGAAGAACGTGGCCTCATCGCTTCCGTGGTTGGTCAAACGAATTTCGTAGTTGCCTCCCTCCGCTGGAACGATCTCAACCGGAGCGAGCGGGCCTGAAAGGGAGAAGTTGACGGCCTCGTCCACTTCAACCGTGAAGTCATACACATCCAGCGATTCGGTCGCGCCGTCCACGTTGTGGCTGGCCG
Organism: Thermoplasmatota archaeon; assembly: GCA_036160375.1. Taxonomy (GTDB): domain Archaea; phylum Thermoplasmatota; class Poseidoniia; order Poseidoniales; family Poseidoniaceae; genus Poseidonia. Next base: position 20,767 of record JAYYDY010000101.1, read on the forward strand.
TGAGCGTGAACGAACACGAGGCAGCGCTATCGACGCTTTCGTCGACATCAATGACCATCTCAACTTCCTCGACACCACCGGGCGCCAACCCGGTCGACATGGCTGAAACCAACGACCCGGTGCAGGGATGTGTTCCCGATGAAGCGGAGGCGGCCAACGCCCAATCAATGTCAAGCGCCGTGTTGCCTGTGTTCTCCACCTGCACACCGGTGAGCGTGCTTGAGCCTGGCAGGAAGACATCATCCTGCCGTAGGAAGGCGGTGGAGACCGAGGGTTCAGATTCAACTTCGACCACCATGACGGTGGACGAGGTGATGTTCCCGTTGGTGGAACCAATCGTCAGTCGGTAGCCGTAGAAATCAGGGGCGGCGTCGGATGGAACGGTGATGGAGAGGGTCGCAGATGCAGAGCCACCGGCGGCGATGTTGGAGAGTTCGTCGTCCTGCCATTGAATGTACCAACCTTGCGGAACAGAGGACCCAAGACCGAAGGCTGCGGTGCCCGAGACCTCCCATGGATAGTATGACATTCCTGTGGTTTGGTTGAACACGGTGTCGTCGGCTGCCTGCTGAAGCGCCAATTTGACGTTGGCATTGAGGTTCACGGCATCGGTGCTTCCCACGCAGGTTTCTCCCGTCATCGTGGCGTGGAACACGCACGCAGCGAGGTAGGAGCCTGAAAGCGATGGGTGGCTGCCGTCGGAGGTGTAGAGGTCGTAGAACAGGTTCCCCGAAGCCGTGGGGTCATCACCTGCAGCGACGACGCCATCGTGAACGGTCTTGAACGCCAAACCGACCGGTGCGATCCAGACAGCGTGGCCGGCATTGGAAATGTTCTCTGCGTAGCGGGTGTAGCCTTCCGTCAACCGTTCCTGCATCGTTGTGAAGTTGTTGTTGAAACTGTTCAGGGAGTCGCCATCGCGGTAGCCCCAGGTCATGAAGAGGACCGTTTCGCCACCTTCGTCAGCAACGGCATCACTGAGGGAAACGGACGCATTCTTGCTGTCTTGCCACATGCTGTTGCTTGAATAAAACGAGGGAACTTGACTCTGGTCTTGCAACACCACGTAATCCCAAGATGACCCTCGTAGCGTGGTGTTCCACTGGTTGCCGGAGGTGTTCACGTTGGACCAGTGATCTGGCATTTTCATTCCTCCTCCGTTCAGCGAACCGAGGGTGGCATTGTAGCCGTCAGCGTCCATGATGCCGTCAACGAGCGTGGCCAGGTTGTTCGCGCCGGTGTAGCTGTTGCCCATCATGAGGACGGAAAGGGAGGTCGTGTTCGTCCCGTTTGAGCCCGTGCCGTTGCCGGTGCTGTTGTCCGAGGGGTCGCCGCCGGATGAATTCCCAGAATTGTTGCTCGAGCTGGTGTTGGTGTGGTTGGCCCACCACGATGCGAGGTCGGGTTGAACTTCCACGTCGAGGAGGAACGTATCGGTCACTGTTCCGAGGTTGTGGGCCGTGAACGCGATGTCCGTGCTTTCACCCGCTCCGATCTTCACGAGGGGCGAGCCGTCCACGCTCAAGGATGGATGGTAGGCGGGCGCCACGGACACCAACACGGTGATCATGGAAGTGGAGCCGCTGTCCGGTTCGGTCACGTTCACCGTGAACGAACCGCTGTCCGCCACGGTGGCGCCTTCGGCCAGTCTCACGACCAAGGTGGTGTTCTTGGTCCAGGTCGGGAAGACGTTGTCGACGGTGTCATCCACGGGAAGGACCGTCCACACCGAAGCCAGGTTACCCTCGTCGATGCTGACATTGAACGACTCAATGGCCGTCGCATTGTTCTCGATGGAGAGGGTGATGTTGATGCTTTGACCGGGCTCGAGGACGGCGTGTTGGACATCGACGCTCAACAAGATGGAGGAATGCGCCGACGCTGGCGCCACCATGGGTGAGAGGCTCATCATCAAGAGGACGAGGACACAACACACGGCACGACCAGCGCGGGTGGACATGGCTCAACCAAGGCGACGCTGTTCAAGAGACTTCGGGAACATCCCACTTCCGACCGTCTGACTTTTGCCCTCTTGAAGCGGCCAACAGCGAGCAGGTTTGGTGTTCATTCCGTGAATGTTCGGCGGTCGCCATAGGGTGCTGGACGGAGCGAATGCTTCATGTTCTTCGCCACTGCCCACCGGGCATGACCACTTGGGTCCCCACCGCATACCGAACCCACACCCTCGGCGAACTCCAAGCCAACGGAGCCGACCTCGTCGACACCGAAGTGACCGTCATCGGCTTCATGGAAGCCAATCGAGGGAAGGGCGCCATCTGCTTCGTTGACCTTCGAGACGGAACGGGAGCGGCTCAAGTGTTCCTCAAGGCGGACAACGTGGGCGAAGAGGCCCTCGACACAGTCCAGCGCATGACCCGAGAATCCACCCTTCAGTTCACCGGCACCGTGGCCCTCAAGCGTCCGCCCAAGGTCAAGGAAGGCGAGCCCACACCGCCGCCCTCCTACGAAGTGCTGGCAACCTCCGTGAACGTTATCGCCCGTGCCGAAGCACCGCTGCCGTTGGGTGTCACGGACACCGTGAAGGTGGAGTTGGACACACGACTCGATAACCGATTCCTTGACTTGCGAAGAGCGCACGTGAACGCCATGTTCCGCCTCCGAGGCAAGGTCCTCCAGTTCGGTCGAGAACACCTCATCTCCGAGGGATTCCTCGAAACCCACACGCCAAAGATCGTCGCCACCGCCACCGAAGGCGGCGCTGACCTGTTTCCCATGCAGTACTTTGACCGCCCTGCCTTCCTCAATCAGTCGCCTCAGTTGTTCAAGCAACTCTGCATGAGCGGTGGCCTTGAGCGCGTGTTCGAAATCGGCCCAGCATTCCGGGCAGAAAAGAGCGACACCTACCGCCACCTGGCAGAATTCATCTCCTTTGATATCGAGTGTTCTTGGGCCAACGACGACGACGTGATGGGTGTCCTCGAGCGCATGCTTCACCACATTTGGAAGTCGGTGGCAGAAGAGGAGGAATCCCAAGCCCTCATCGCCACCATCAACGCCTACCGAGCCGAGCAAGGCGAGGAACCGGTCGAAGTGATCGTTCCCGAACTTCCGTTCCCGCGTGTCGAGTACGACGACGCCATTCGCATCATCAAAGAAAAAGGCGGTACCATTGAGTGGGGCGACGACATTGACGCTGAGAACTCGGACCTGCTGGCCGAAGATTTGCCTCAGTTCTACTTCCTCCCTCGATGGCCCATGTCCCTGAAGCCGTTCTACATCCACCAAATCGAAGGTGAGATTGGAAGCACGGGCGAACAACTCTCCCGTGGCTTTGACCTCAACTTTGGCAGGGACGAGATGACCTCTGGTGGTCAGCGTGAACATCGCATTGACGTGCTCGTCGAGAACCTTCGAACGATGGACCTCGACCCAGAAGAATTC
>JAYYDY010000102.1:0-6994 GCA_036160375.1 Thermoplasmatota archaeon
TCGACATCCCGGTTGAACTCACGTCTGAATCCGCAGGAAAACTGTCCATCGTCTCCTTTGAGATCACCTACACGATGCAGACGACCAACCTCGACATGACCATCCCTGAGGGCGAAATCCTCCACGAGCGCATCACGCCCTACGAGGTCGTGTCCCGCCACGTCATCGGCGAAGCGGCCAACTCCATGGTGAGCGCCGAGTTGACCCTGATGACCGCCGGTAGCGCCGCCAACTGGCCCGTGATCTCGTGGCAATACGGCGACGTGTTCCCCGACCCCAACGACCCGGCGCAGTACATCGAAGTCGATCCCACCTCGTATTCGATTGAGAGCAACGGCATTCTCGAGATTCACTGGAAGTTCTTCATCACCAGCGAACTGCCCGACCAAGACAACGTGCGCTTCCGCGTCGGTTGCCTCGACGACAGTGGAACGGCAGGCTTCGCCCCTGAACCGCTGACCTCCGACGAGGGCCTGCGCGTGAACCGTTCCTTTGGTCTGGGCTGGCTCAACGTTCGCGACAACGACGGCGAACTCACCTCGCTGGACGTTGAGGACGGCTCGTGGGTTGCTGCCGGTGAGCAACTGTACTTCGTGGGTGCCATGTGGTTCCAAGACACCGACGACGCCCCCAAGGACAGCGCCTTTGATGTTCGCATTTCTCGAAACGGCTACGTCGAGGCGACGGCACGGGACACCACCAACAACAACGGGTCGTTCTTCATCCCGATCGACCTCCCGTCCATCGACGTGCCCGACGGCCTCACCTACGAGGTTCAAACCTACAACGAACGCAACCCCGACCATGTCCAACAACCCAACAGCGAATGGCGCCGCACCTTCCTCGTGGACGCCACGCATCCTGAGCGCAAGCAGGTTGTCCCGGTTGACGATGCCTACGAGGCGGCGACCAACGAGCAGACGATTCAGGTGCTGGTCGAAGACAAGGTTGGCCATCCGATGGAACTCGAACTCAACTACTGGGTGGAAGCCGACCACGACGCCAACCGCAACGGTGAGGCCGACCCCGAAGAGTACGTCTCCAAGGCGGTGTCCAACACGACCGAGGCGCGCTCCAAGTGGTTCATCACGACCATCGACACCTCTCGCAACCCGAACATGGGCCGCGTGTCCTACTTCTGGGACGGTGGCGACCAAGCGGGTAACCCGCTCCACTTCACCGTCATGAACGACGAAGACGAGTTGCTGGTGTTCGAGTCCAGCGAGGGCTTCCTGTACGACGACGCCACCTTCCGCACCCGAAAGGACTCCTCCGCCATCTTCACCGGTTTGGAGTGGTTCGGCCACGAGGACAACGAAGCCGTCTTCGCGGGCATGGAGCAAACCATCTCGCTCGGTTTCATTGATGCCAACACCGCGATTGACTTCGAGTTCATCTCCCTCGTGTTTGACTTTGAAGGTCCCAACCCAGCCCGAGACGCACAGAGCATCTCCTACTCCGGTACCAACAACACCTTCTGGTCGGATTCACCCTACATCCACCTCCTCCCCACCAGCCGCATGGTGCAAACCACCAACGAATCCGGTTTGCCGTGGGTCCTGCTTGACTTCCACTTCACCTTCAGTTGGGATTGGCCCGATGAGGAGATGGGCGACGTGGCCTTGGTCTACAAGGAATTAGGCAGCTCGGACCCCAGTCGAATCCTGTTGCTGGAACACACCTTCCGGGTGGAAAACGACCTGATGCTTTCGCCCACCGACTTCGCGGTTGAGGACATCAGTGAACCCCGCACGGGACCGGTGGCCGACGGCAGCCGCGTCCGAAAGGACGATCGTTTGGCCTTCACCGGTCGCGTGGTCTACGAAGGCAGCCAAACACCGGCACCTCGAGACGTGGGCATCCTCGTCGAGGTGTTTGACGGTGAGAAACTCTGGTCCGACGGCTCGTTGACCAGCGATGGCGGCTACGCCGTTGAAGTGCCGCTTTCCTCTGCGCTGACACTGCAGTCCTCGCCTTCCCGAACTTGCTTGATTTCGATTACGAACATCCCCGGCCGTGGTGAAGACATGACGGGAACGCTGGTCTCAACCACGCTCCAGGTCGTGGTTGACGACGCAGCGCCGCGTGTCACGCGCCGTGTCGCACCGCTCAACGTCATCGACATCTCCGCCACCAACGACCTCACGCAGATCGAAGTGGAGTTCCAAGGCACCGAAGACGCCGATTTGACCGGCTCAAAGCAGGTGGTCCACTGGGTGATGCGCGACGCCACCCGAACGATGACCATCGGGGCCGGCTCCACGTTGTTGGGCATGCAGCAGGACGGCCAGAACGTGATTTGGACCGGCGTGGTCGACATCACGGCTGGCGGCACCATCGACCCAAAGGCCGGTGATTTCGTTGGCTTCTATGTGACCGGCTACGATGCCGCCGGCAACCAGTTCCCCGTCGTGTCCAACTCCGAGGCCAGCCCCATTCCAGACTTGGCTTCCGACGACATTGACTTCGAGCGTCAATGGGTGCGTTTGGGCGCTGTGGGTCCCGAACTGCGGGTCAAGAACATCGTGATGAGCGACGACCACATCGCACCCGGTGCCAACATCGACATCACGGCCACGATTTACAACGCTGGAGGCAACACCACCTCGCAGTTCAAGGTCGCCTTCTTCGCTGGTTCAGCGGAGAAGCCGTTTGACATCGTTCGCGTGAACGGCATTGACGCCGGCGAAATGTACCCTGTCTCCGTCGTTTGGGAATCGGAGGACGTGGACCGTGTTCGCGTCGTGGTTGATTACGAGGATGAAGTCCCCGAAGCTAACGACGATGACAACTCGGCGGAACACGCCGTCACCATCGCTTACGGTCAATACCTCGGTTGGTTTGATTCTGTGCGAGAACAGCCACTGGCGTGGATGTTTGCCATCTTGAGCATCATGACCCTGGCCGTGGTCTTCACGGTCGCCACGCGCACCTCCATCGACTACGGTGAGGGTGCCTTTGCCGAGGACGAAGCGGACTGGGAAGACGAGGACGACGACGAAGACGACGACTTCGACGACGACGATTGAGCGCCACGCTGAGCGTTGAGGAAAGCCAAATCCTCAAATGCAGTGGGCAGAGGCCATCTCCACGAGGGTGGGGAGGGTATGTCACGCGTGTTCTCCCGGCTTCATCCAAACCTCGCCGCCGCGCTTGAGGAAAAGGGGTGGGAGCCAACGCCCGTCCAAGAGCACGTCGTGCCCGATTTGATGGAGGGTCATGACCGCCTCGTCATCGCTCCCACCGGTTCGGGGAAAACCATGGCGGGGATCCTCCCCTTGTTCCATCGGTGCCTCGAGGAGGGCTGGCCTTCCATGTCCATTCTCTACATCACGCCGCTTCGGGCGCTCAATCGAGACGTTGACCGTCGCTTGACCGAACTGGCCGAGGCCGTCGGCTTGCGAGTTGACGTTCGCCACGGTGACACCACCCAAGCGCAGCGTGCCAAACAAACACGCAAGCCACCCAATCTTCTGGTCACCACGCCCGAAACCTTCCAGCTCATGTTCAGCGGCAAAAATTTGCGCGCCATGTTGAGCACGGTTCAAGCCGTGGTGGTGGACGAGGTTCACGATCTGGCTGCTTCGGAGCGAGGTTGGCAACTGGGTGTGGGGCTCTCTCGCCTCGAGGCGCTGACGGGCAGACCCGTTCAGCGGCTGGGACTTTCAGCGACGGTCGGCAATCCTGACGCTGTTGCCCACTGGCTTTCACCCGGCAAGGCCAAACCACTCATCACCACGGGCCAGCGCATCACGAAACTCACGGTTGAATCACCCACGCCGCTTCCCGAGGATGAAATCGGGGCCATCGATGCAGCCCTCAGTCCCAAACAGCACGCCGCTTACCGCCACCTGTGTCACATTTTGCGAACGCAATCGCCCTGTTTGGTGTTCGTGAACAGCCGGAGCGACGCCGAGACCTTGTCCACGCGACTTCAGGCGATGGCGCCCGACCTCAAGATCGGTGTGCATCACGGGTCGCTGGCAGCCGGGACCCGTCAGCAGATGGAAGATGAGTTGCGTGACGGGACCCTTTCGGGGTTGGTGTGCACTTCCAGCCTCGAACTTGGCATCGACGTCGGAAGCGTTCGTCGTATCGTGCAGGTTCATTCACCCAAATCGGTGGACCGTATGCTCCAGCGCGTGGGGCGTGCCGACCACAGGTTGGGCGGAGTGGGCCGGGGCCACGTCATTTCGTGGGACGTTGACCATCTGCTGGAGTCGGCGGTCGTGGCCCAGCGAGCCATGGTGGGTGAGATTGAGCCGGTGGTCTGGCGCCCTCGACCGGGTGTCATCGCGGCTAATCAGTTGGTGTTGATGGTGCACTGTTTCAAGGCGGTCAGCATCGATGAAGCCACCCGACTCCTCGCTGCAGCGCCTCAGTTTGAAGGCTGGCAGCGGGCCGACACCGAGGCCATCTTGCAGGTGCTCGCCGAACGCTGGGTGTTGCGATTCACGCCGGTACCCAGCGAACTCCCGTGGTACCGCTGGCCCAAAGCCGTCTACCAGGTCGCCCGTGAGGAAGCCCTCGCTCGAGGCGAGGAGCTTCCCGAAGAACTGCCGCTCTACAACACGCCCGACGAAGCGATTCCACGGCTCTACACCGAACGAACGGTGGATGTGCCGAAGCGATTTGCCCGAGGCTGGTTGTCCACGGCAGGAAAGACACGCGAATGGGTGTCCAATCACCTGTCGATGATTCCAGACAAGAAGACCTATCGCGTTCGTGATGCCGTCACTCGACGCAGCCTCGGCAACGTGGACGAAGCCTTCGTTCTCAGCCTCAATGACGCGGGCGAAGACGACGATGGCACGCCTCGGCGCTTCGTCATCGCAGGGCGGACTTGGCTCATCGTGGACGCCGACCCGGAGCAATCCGAATTGCTCGTGGCGCCCGTGAGCGACCACGGCAAAGCACCTCAATGGCTGGGTGAACTGCCACCGGTGCCCGAATCCGTGGCGCGCGACGTCGGCTACCTTCGCCACCTCATCGCCCACGACCTCGGCCTGCTCGAAGCGCCGCAGCAGCCTGAACTGGACCCGCTGGCGTTGGTACCGCCTCGAGCGGCACGGCTGCTCGACTATCCGCTTGATGATGAGGCCAGAAGCATGCTCGCCGAAACCATCGCCGCTCATGTCGAAGCCACGGGCACCTTGCCCACCGACCGGAAGATGACGCTGGAGGAGCGGGACGACGCCTTTGTCCTGAACTGCTGCCAGGGCTCGAAGATCAACGAGGCCTTGGGCAACTTTCTGCTCGCCATGGCCTCGACCAAATCCGGGAGTTGGGGACGGCTCATCGTCGAGCCCACTCGCATTGCGCTTCAGGTCGGCGGTGTGCGACCGGAGGACATCGTGAGTTGGCTGATGGAGACGCCGCCAGAAGCCATCGAACAACTGCTCAGCATCACGGTTCCAAATTCACGCCAGGTGAGGTGGCGATTTGCGCAGGTGGCCAAAATATTCGGCATCCTGCGCCACGGCGTGGACCCGCGGCGCATCAACCTCCAGGCCTTGCTTCGCAAATACCGCGGGACCGTCGTCATGGAAGAGGTGCTTTCGAAACTCTTCCACGAACGCATGGACGTGAAAGGCGCCACCGATGTGCTGCGAGGGCTTCAGTCTGGCGTGCTTTCGCTTGAGATCACGGCTCAAGGCCCACTGGGCCTGTCCAACCGCACCCAAGACGACATGCTTCTGCCCAACTGGGACAATGCGGCGCTGCGAGAGCGTCTGCGTGGCCGTCTCACCAACGAACGTGCGGTGCTTTGCTGTTTGCGATGCCACGGCATCCGTCGCTTCCGTGTCGCACGATTTGAGTCCATGGACCGGCCGGGCACCTGCCTCAAGTGCGGTGGGAAGCGTCTTGCTTGTGCCCGAGAGGGGCTGCAGGAGATGCTTGAGAAATGGGTCTCGTCCGACGACCAGAAAGAACAGGACCGGATGATGAAAAATGCTGACTTGGTCGCTAATCGCGGCATCGAGGCCATCATGTGCCTCATGGGTCGCGGCATCGCTGAAGCGACGGCCAATCGACTGCTCGTGAAGGTTGCACCCGGCGACACCGAAGGCTTGCTCCAAGCGATTCACAAGGCCGAGGTCGAATACGCCCGAACCCGCCGCTTTTGGGGCTGAAGCGCACCAGTGCTCATCATCGTTGACATTCAACGAACCTCGAATCAAACCGATTCTTCATCGCTGAAAGCCGGGGCGTGTTTCTTGAGAAATACCATGATTTCATCTGGGAAGTGTTCCGATACCCGAACAACCTCCTTGGTGTCATAAGACCAGACAATTTCAACCTCGTCTTTGTAAAGACGCCATTCCGTTCGCTGGGCATCGATTGCTGTTTCTTCATCTTCCTCCGAAAGGGCCTGAGCCCCTGGTTCATCAGCAAGATAGGCGAAGTAGGCATCGACCAAAGCCTGGACGTCAGGGTCGGTAGAGTCCCACGGGTGGAGCGTCTCAAAATTCCAGTTTTGTTCTTCAATAAGTCGGTCAATCGCCTCTCCAAAGAAGTAATGGTAATCATCTGCAAAGGGCTCAAGAACGTTGAGAAAGCCAGCCATGGCGGCAAGCGTCCTCGACACTATTTGATGATGAGCACAGTTATTGAGGCATGCACTGGACTGAACAATCATCCGGTGATTGGTTCCGATGCTTCCATCAAACTCAGCCGCAGGACACCCGCCGCCAGCAGCGCCGAGAGGATGAACAGGGCCGCACCGGTGAATCCTGGCGTACCAATGCCCACCCGGATGGTCACCGTGGAGAGCACGAAGCCGGTGTTGCGGGCCAGTTGGGGAAAGTCCGTGATGTGCTTGTAGGACACGAGCAGGATGATGATGTCGGAGAGGATGAGGAAGGTGAAGAAATCAAGGAAAAACACCGTGCGGCTGAGATCGCCTTCACCGTCCAGGGTGCTCAGCGACCATGAGGTGAAGGAATACAACGCCAACACCACGTACACACCCGCCAGACCGCACGCCAGGGCC
>JAYYDY010000103.1:0-3866 GCA_036160375.1 Thermoplasmatota archaeon
GCTTCCAGCGGCGATCGATACCATCCGTCCCACAGAAGGAGGCATTCACCCCCGAGAAGCTGCGGATCATCATCGCGATGTTGCACAGAGCTTGCTGAACACCTTGCTTGATCGTCATGATCTCGACCTTTCAAACCTCAGCGGCGTTGCATTTTCCCAAGGACCTGGCATGGGACCTTGCCTGCAGGTGGGTGCGGGCATTGCTCGAGCGCTTGCCGCCGCACACGATGTTCCACTCATCGGCGTCAATCACTGCGTGGCCCACATCGAAATCGGGCGTTGGGAATGCGATTGTGATGACCCGGTTCTGCTGTACGTTTCTGGCGGGAACACCCAAGTGATCACCCGATTGGATGGTCGTTATCGCGTGCTTGGTGAAACCCTCGACATCGGCATCGGAAACATGCTCGATAAATTCGCCCGCAAATTTGGCCACCCATTCCCCGGCGGCCCGGTCATTGAACAGCATGCCCGAGCCTACCTTGAGGCCAATCCTGAACCCAGTCTGAAGGGGCTGGAACTGCCGTATGCGGTCCGCGGGATGGACATGGCGTTCTCAGGCCTCATGACGGCAGCCGTTGCGATGGTGCATCGCGGTGTCCCGTTTGATGCGGTCTGTTGGTCGCTTCAAGAACACGCCTTCGCTGCATGTGTTGAAGTCGCAGAACGCGCGATGGCTCACGCAGGAAAACATGAAGTCCTCCTCGGCGGGGGCGTCGCTTGCAATCAGCGCCTCCGCGACATGTGTGACATCATGGCCAGTGAACGTGAAGGCAGCAGTCACGCACCTCCTCGAATGTACTGCATCGACAACGGCACGATGATCGCCCAACTTGGTTGGCTTGAATTGCGGTCTGGAAGGACAACGCCGTACCGTGCATCGGCCGTTGACCCAGGTCTTCGCACCGATGCGACCCCGATTGCCTGGTGATTCGCGCTGCCAATCCTTTTTTATCCCGTGGTCAGGGACAAAGAACGAGGAAGCATCGTGCAAGGTCGAGGTGGTCGTGGTGGACGTCGTCGCGAACCCTTGAATCCATTTGCACAGAACGCAGGAGCGGAGCGACAGCGTCGCCGTGAGGAGAACGCGAAGCGTGCTCGCGACGCCGAGGCCCAACAACGCAACGCAGCCGTTCGCACGGGGGCTCAACCTCAGGGCCAAAACGAGCTCCTCAAGAAAGCCGCAGAAGCACAAAAAGCGCTGAGCGACAAAACCACCGGCACCGTCCAAGTGGAATCTACGACGCCCACCACCACACCGGCTCCTGCGCTCCCATCTGAACCAGAAGAAACCGAACGTGAGCGCCTTGCTCGCCTGTCACAGGAGAACAAAGCCGCGGCACAATCCATCCTCAGGGCAAATTCTCCAGCAAATGATGCGCCTGTTGTCATCTCTGAAGCCACGTCAACCGTCACCGCCGCCGCGTCAACGGTGGAAGCCGTCACGGCAGTGCCAGAGGAGCCTGCGACTCCGGAGATCACCGAGTCGGTGTCTGCAGGTACGCAGAACGTGTTCAAACAAATCGCCGTGAAGTCCGCGGGCCGCACCACCGGGCAGCGCCGCAAGGGGTCAAGAGAGAAGAAGGGCGGCGGCCGGCAAAAGCAAGTCAGGAAGCTGAACCGGCAGAAGTACTTGGAATACAAGTACGCGGCACGTGACATGCTGGCAGACCCCGGTGTTGCTGAGGAGCACCGCTCGAACTTGCTCGGTCAGATTTGGGCCAAGGGTGAGCGAATCTCATTTGAGGCCGCCATCGAATACATCGAGCAAAAAGAGGCCGAGGGGATCCTCCCGCCGACGGTCGCAGCAGAACTCCAGAGGCTCATTCGCCGCATGGAAACAAGGAGATGACATCATGGACACCATTCAGAACAACGCCGTTGCATCCGTCCACTACACAGGCACGCTCCCTGATACGGGTGATGTGTTCGATTCCAGCGAGGGACGGGACCCCTTGGTCTTCCTCGTCGGCCACCGACAAATGATTCCAGGATTCGAGGAAGAGATGCTCGGGGCCAAAGTCGGCGAGCGTCGAACGTTTACCCTCGAACCCGAACGGGCCTATGGCCAACGTGAGGAAGCCAACGTCACCACCTTTCCGCGTGCCCACTTCGCGGCTGTCGAAGCAGAGGTACCGCTCGAAGTTGGAATGACATTGGTCGCGGACATGGTGGACGGTCCACGTCCCTTTTCCATCACCGCCGTCGAAGAGGACACGATCACCGCTGATTTCAACCACCAGCTGGCTGGGAAGAGCCTCACCTTTTCCGTCGAAGTTGTCGAGGTCCGTGCCGCAGAAGAATCTGAAATTTCGCACGGACACGTCCACGGCAAGGGCGGCGTGACCCACTGATTGGGACGAGGGTTCAAGGAGCGCATCGGCCTCCTTCGAGCCATGGACGAGACGGACCGCCACACCCTTGGCGGCCTCCCCTTGGAATTGTTCAGCACGTCTGCCAGTGTTGCTGACGACCATCATGGGCAAGGTGAGCCCGGCGTTCCACCATTCGCACGTGGGATTCACCGCACCATGTACACTCAACGCCGGTGGACCATGCGGCAGTACGCTGGCTTCTCATCGGCAGCTGCGACAAACGAGCGCTTTCGTTTGCTCCTCGAGCGGGGTCAAAAGGGACTCTCAGTGGCGTTCGATCTTCCAACCCAACTCGGCTTGGACGCAGATGACCCGCTGTCCATGGGCGAAGTCGGACGGGTTGGTGTCTCGATTTCGACGCTTGAAGACATGCGCGAGTTGTTCCATCAGATCCCACTCGACAAAGTATCGACCTCCATGACCATCAACGCTCCAGCCATGGTGCTTCTGGCGATGTACATCGTGGTGGCCGAAGAACAAGGCGTTGGTTCTGAAGCCATTTCTGGGACCATTCAAAACGACATCCTGAAGGAATACATCGCCCGAGGCACCTACATTTTCCCACCAGGACCAAGCATGCGCCTCATCAGCGACATCTTCGAGTATTGTGCAGCGCATGTGCCACGATGGAACACCATCAGCATCTCCGGATACCACATCCGCGAAGCCGGTTCGACGGCAGCGCAAGAACTGGCGTTTACGTTGGCCAACGCGTTGCAATATGTCGATGATGCCGTATCCCGTGGGCTGGACGTTGATGCCTTCGCGCCGCGCCTCTCCTTTTTCTTCAACTGCCACAACGACTTCTTCGAAGAGGTCGCCAAATTCAGGGCAGCCCGCGTCCTCTGGCACGACTTGATGGTCGAGCGATACGCACCGAAACACCCGAAGTCTTCGATGCTCAGGTTCCATACGCAAGTGGCAGGCGTGTCCCTCACCGCGCAACAACCGCTCAACAACATCGCCCGCGTCACCATCCAAGCGTTGGCGGCGGTTTGCGGTGGTACACAATCGCTGCACACAAACTCCTACGATGAAGCCCTGGGCCTGCCAACCGAAGCCTCGGCCACCGTGGCCTTGCGAACGCAACAAATCATCGCAGAGGAATCGGGTGCGGCCGATGTGGTGGATCCGCTTGGTGGTTCATACCACGTTGAGCGATTGACGTCGCTGATGATCGAGGAAGTCAAGGCGGAATTGGAGAGGATTGCCTCGAAAGGTGGTGCCCTCAAAGCGGTTGAAGCGGGGTATCAACAACGCGAAATTCACAAGGCTGCCTTTGCTCATCAGCGGGCGTTGGAAACAGGAGAGCGGTCCATCGTTGGCGTCAACGTTCACATGATGGACGAAACAACCTCACCGCCGGTTCAGGCCATCGATGCTGATTTGGCCCGAGCGCAAGAAGCGAGGCTCAACCACGTTCGGGAACAGAGGGATGGTGAACGCACCAACCATGCTTTGGCCGAGCTTGAACGCGTCGCCGGAACGGAC
>JAYYDY010000104.1:0-22418 GCA_036160375.1 Thermoplasmatota archaeon
TGGGTTTGCTGAAGTTGATGACCAACTGGAGCGCCGACCCGTTGCAATCCTGCAGACTGCCCATCTGATGCGCAGTTTCAGAAGAAATCCGCTGGGGGGGGTTCAAATCCCTCTGCTCCCACTTTTTTGACGACCTGTACGGCGGTTTCGTTCCTACCTCTCCGACCGCTCACCGGGGGTTCAAACACCCCCATTTGCACCCCCTTTCGGATTCACATGGCGTCGTTAGGTTGATGCCAAACACGAGGCTCGCATGGGTTGGGGAAGAACATGCGTCGAATGCTGGCTGTGGTGGTGCTTGCGCTGTTGATGGGGCCGGTCACAGGCTCCTTGTTCGTGAAATCCGAACCGATTGGTTGGGAAGCCGTGGACGCCGAAGGGTTGCAGTGGATGCCTGCTGGCTACGGTTTTGATGTTCCTGAGCAGGCCGAGGCCGATTGGCTGAGCGATACCACGCCGTGGTGGGAGCGAACAGCCCTCGATGAGAATCGAAACGCCATCCACGACAGTTTGGAATCCTATGTCGGCACCACCGGTATCGGCCTCTCGTACGGCGTTCAGGTCAACGAGGGTCATCTGGCCGACCTCGCGGCGATGAACCTCAGCGTGGTCGATGTCATCGAATCCGTTGATGCCGTCTTGCTCGGCCAGGTCGACGCCTCTTTGGCGTTCCAACTCGCCGCCCTTGAGGATGTCGTGATGGTGGAGCGCTACGGCAACATCGTGCTGTACGGCGACATCCAAACGCCGGCGGTCAAGGCACGCAACTCCTCCTTCTATCCCATGGGTGCATGGGACCTTGGTTTTACCGGGAAGGACGTGAACATCGCCATGGTTGACACGGGTGTGGACAACGAACACCCCGGCCTGAATGAGAAATTCATCGCCGGCTACGACGCCGTGTGCTACCTGCATTCTGACCCAACCTGCACGGCCGGTGGTGTCCGAGAAACCGACGGCACGTACGACCCCGACGACGGCCACCAGCACGGGACCGCCTGCATGGGCATGGCCGCTGCCACGGGCATTGATGCGAGCGGTGCGCAAACCGACTTCTACGGTTCAGCCCCTGACGCCGACCTCGTGGACGTCCGCATCGGCACCGACGCTGGCGCAGGTCCGTTTGAGAATTACTTGCTCGCTCAGGAGTTCTATGAATCGGCCATGAACGGTCTGCAGTGGATCATCGACAACCGCGACACCGCCTGGCAGGGCGCCGACGAAGCCAACTACGGCATCGACATCATCTCGCTCTCGTGGGGTATCACGTCCCACGAAGGCGGTGGTTCCGACGGCGAGGACATGCACAGCCGCATCCTCAACGAGGCCATGGAACTCGGCGTGGTGGTCAGCGTGGCAGCGGGCAATGACGGGCCCGACAACGACGGTCTCTCGGGCATGGGCTCCTCCAGTTTGTCCATCACGGTAGGTGCCACCGACGACCAGAACACCATCGACCGAAGCGACGACACCGTTGCGGGTTACTCCTCCCGTGGACCTCGCCGGGACAACGGTGACGGGAACCCGCTCGACGAGCTCAAGCCAGAGGTCTCTGCACCTGGCTCGAACATTATCCAGGCCGAAGGATGCGTAACCTCCAGTGGATGTGTCAACCTGCTTGGGGGTTCTGCCGAAGACAACGGCTACACGGGGCGCGGTTCCGGCACGTCCTACGCCACCCCCTCAGTCTCTGGCATCCTCGCGATGATGATTGAGGCGAACCCTGACTTGACGACGGCTGAAATGAAAGAAATTCTCAAACTCACGGCCGAACGGCGTGGCGAGGCTTCCGCACCTGAAGTCGACCCGTTTTGGAACCGTGATTTCGGTTGGGGCATGGTGGACGCTTACGAGGCCGTCAAGATGGCGATGTACCTCGCCGAGGAGAACCTGACGGGAACCGTCGACGTTTCGACGCAAGTCCACATTCTCAACTCGAGCGTGAACGCCACCACCGGCCTTCACGAACTCCGAGGCCTGGCTTGGGGCCAGGCAGGTTCAGTCTCCAAGGTTGAATTCCGCATCAACGACGGCCAATGGATGGAAGCCGCTTACGAGACCGTCGAGGGCGGCCTGGCAGCCCTCGAGCGATTCGAATGGGTGGTGGCCCTTGACCTTGACCGCCTGGATGCTGGAAACCAAACCGTCGAAATCCGTGGACTGAACGACCAAGGGGCACCTTCCCTCTCGGTCTTTGCAACGGTCGTTGGCACGGGAGACGGGGCCGACAGCAAGGTGGATTTGGACGTGAATCTGTTCACGCTGAGCGCCTTCCTCGTGCTACTCATCCTCATTGGCCTGCTGGTGCAAGGCGCCAAAATCGACCCGCCTGCCACGCTTCGTTCACTGAGCGGTAGCGAACCTGCCGAAGCCGTTCTCCTTGACGACACCACTTCCGTTGAGAACGAGGCCAAGGCAAGCGGCAAGGCCCCCAAATCGTGATTGCCTTCAAATGGAGGACGGGTGTCGGTCCCCCATGGGCAACTTCAGCGACCGAGCCCTTGCGATTCAGCCAACCGGCGTGCGCAAGATGTTCGATTTGGCGGGCGATGATGTCATTTCGTTTGGCCTCGGTGAGCCTGACTTCCAGCCTCCTGCCGTGGCCATCGAGGCCTTTCACCAGGCGATGTTGGACGGCCGCAACAAGTACACGACGACGGCTGGCCTTCCAGCCCTTCGCAAGAAGATCGCCGAATCGTGGTCGGCTTACCAAACGGGCATGGACGAAAACAACGTCTGCATGACGATGTCAGGCACCAATGCGCTCCTCAATCTGTTCATGACGGTCATCAATCCCGGTCAGAACATCCTGCTTCCCGAGCCTTACTTCCCGCTGTACGGGCCGGACGCCACGCTCGTGGGCGGTGAGGCGAAGTACTACCCCTGCCTGTTTGAAAACGAGTTCATCCCAACCGTGGCCGACCTGGAAGCGCAGGTGGATGACAACACAGTGGCCATCCTCTACAATTTCCCCAGCAACCCCACGGGCGGGACCCTCAACGAGCAACAGCGCGATGAACTCCTCGCCTTTGCCAAGAAACACGACTTGTGGCTCATCTCCGACGAGGTCTACGACCGAATTGTCTTCGAGGAGGACCACGTCTCCTTCATGGGCACGGGCTACGACAAAGTGATGGTGGTCAATTCGTTTTCCAAGACCTTTGCCATGACCGGATGGCGCATCGGCTACATCATTTCAACCAACCTCGAAGCGATGAAGCAGGTGGTGAAGATCCAGTACTACATCTCAGCCTGTTCCAACGACGCTATGCAGTACGCCGTCCTTGAGGCCATGGAACAAGCCAACGATTACCCCTCTCAAATGGCAGCAGAATTCCAACAGCGGTGCAACCTCATCGTCGACCGTCTCAACGCCATGCCGGGTGTCCAGTGCCACCGCCCCAAAGGCGCCATCTATGTCTTCCCCAAGGTCGAGGTGCCCGGCATGAACTCCGAAGACATCGCCATGGAACTGCTTCGTGACGGCGTGCTGTGTTCCCCAGGAAGCGCCTTTGGTCCTTCTGGTGAGGGTCATCTCCGCTTTGCCTACACCATCAGCCAAGAGGACATCGCTCGAGGCATGGACAAGGTCGAAGCCACGCTGAAACGGTTGCAAGATGCATGAGGGGAGCGTTGTGTCCGTGCTTGAGACCGTCGCCTTGTTTTCGTTGGGCGCTGGCATCGGTCACATCGGACCACGTCTTCCAACCCTCTGGATGACGAGGGCCAAGGGGTTCAACATCCGGTTTCCACCCCATCCAGAGCCCGTCCCTCTCTCCCCCTACCTGACCCAACGTGTGCTTCACATGCGGGCCTTCTATTGGTTGAGTTTCGTTCTCGGCGGACTCGTGTTGGCCTTCGGCGCTGCCAGCTTGCGCTGGGGTTCACCCGTGTTTGGTTTTGGATTGTGGGTGGCCACCACGTGGATGATGCTCTCTCGCCTCCAACTCCTCATCGGCGGACAACCGGCGCCATGGACCAAGGGCCTCGCCGTTGAACTCCAGACGGTGATGGACCGTAACCGGGTTACTCCCTGTTGCCATCACCCATCACCGGTGTGGCGGCTCCAATCCATCGATTGCGCCTCGTGCGATGCCGTTCTTTCCCGAACCGCACGGCCCGACCTCGGTCGGTCCCGTAGCGACGGTCGCTTTGCCGGCACGCTTCGCCTGCTCATCACCGACGGTTATCCACTGGCTGAACCGCTCCCCGAGCCGGTCGTGCAGGAAGAATAGGGCGTTGAAGGCCTTCAGAGGGGCAACCTTTGAGAAAAGTCCGCGTTGGCTGGTGCCCATGGAAAGCCGCCCAACGGTGGGTTCACTGATTGCCCGGGTCGGTCTGACCGGGCAGTTGCTCGGGCAAATTTTCCTGACACCCATGGCGGCCTTTGGCCTGACTTACCTGTTGGTGTTCACGGCTGAGGGTGGGGATTTTCGCTTGAGCATCGAAGTGGACATGATTCCATGGATTGGCATGGCTTCGCTGTTCTACGGGATGCTGGCCCTCGCCTTGGCGCTCGGCATGGGTGGGTTCACGCCGCTCCGGGTGATCGAGGCTGGCGGCTGGCGCTTAGCGCTCGGTTTGACACGGCATCAGGGGAGTTCTGTTCATCGCTTCGCAGCCCGTCAACGGTACGCCGCTTCCGCTCACGGACGCCTTTCCACCTTGGTCTACGACCGGTTCGAAGCAGGCCATGCACTGTGGACCATTCGAGGATCGCTGATCCTCCTCGCCATTCCGTTTCAGGTGCTGCTCGCCACCATTCCGCTCTCGCTGGTGCTCATGTTCCCCGAAGGTGTGGTCCACCAGAATCGGCAACTGGAATTGGCCCTCTTGCTGTATGCGATGTGCCTGTACCTCTCGATTCGCGTCTTCCCGGGCTTTGCTCGCCGATACATCACCTTGGCTTCCCTTGGGAGGAAATTCCTCGGAAACACCCTTCGAATTTCATGGGCGTTTCCGGTGTTTTTGCTCTGGTCCATGGGTCAACTTTCCTCGTACATCGTTCAACAGGCGCTTGGCGATGACGTGGCGCTCAACATTGCGTTTGAGAAGCAG
The DNA here is from genome assembly GCA_036160375.1 of Thermoplasmatota archaeon. Classification (GTDB taxonomy): domain Archaea; phylum Thermoplasmatota; class Poseidoniia; order Poseidoniales; family Poseidoniaceae; genus Poseidonia. Next base: position 5,059 of record JAYYDY010000104.1, read on the forward strand.
TTGTTTGAATCGCTGATATCGGCCGGTTCCACACCCGAAACATCCTTCCTGAACCTTCTCACGGCCTTGGCCGTTATGCCCATGGCTGCCTTTACCACGCTGGCGGTGTTGGGTGGTGGCGCAGGTGAACCGCCTTCATGGATGCGGCCCGAGTCGGGTTCATCCGCCAGCGACACCCAAGAACAACTGGATACGCTTTCTGCAGGTCTTGACCACCTCGCTGCTGAGGTGGCCCAAGCCTCGTCCACAACAGGTGTCTCCTCGGCACCGGTGTACGCACCGGCTGTCGTACAACAGGTCATGGTGCCCGTCGCTCAACCCGAGGACCCTGCACCACCCATGCAACAAACGACGGGGTCAATGGTCGATGATTTGGATTTCGACCGCCTGGCTGAACGCGTTGGCCCCACCGCTCCAACCGCCGTGCCTCGTCAGCCGTCACATGACGAGCCAGTGATTCGAGGATTTGACCTTCAAGCCGGCGAAGAACGATGATTTTCGGACCTGCATGAAAGCCCATCAAAAGGCGACCTTCTTATGCTCAATCGTGTTGGGCGATGTTGCTGATGTCCATGCGCCGAATGATGCCCTTCACCATTGTCGTGCTGCTCTTGATGCAAACCCTCGCCATGAACATGGTTGTTCCCGCTCAGGCCGCCTCTGGTCGGGGTGGAACGAACGATGACTTCACGGTCAAGTCCATTTCCATCGGCAACGCCACCGTCGCAGCCGACCAGTGGGTCCAATCCGACGGCACGGTCGTGGATTACATCTTCATGGACAGGACGATTGAAGTGACGGTCGCCGTTCAGCGCTTCGGCGCCTCCGGTATCGGCGACACGGCTCCTGTTTCCGTCGACATCGTTCACCCGATTGGGTTCATCATGGAGTCGTTTGACTTCACCACCAATCCCCTGACAGGTGGTCAATCCTACAACCACGTGTTTGCGTGGTCGCCATCAGCCGCTCATTCCATTCTCAACACCTCGACCAACGACCTTTCGGGAGGTCTGATCGTTCGTGCCGTGGTCAACTTTGCTGACGACGACAAGAACGCCAACGACCAACGGGAGATGACCGTGCCAGTGGCCGTTGGTTCCGATAAGATGGACGACTTCCAGTCCCCCGGACCAGGCTTCATCTCGGCAAAGTACCCCGCCGACGGCGGCGATGCCACCAGCGGCGGCTCATGGCAAACCGATGCTACCTCGAGCGCTGCGGGCTCCAAACACTTCCGACATTCTGCGCCGGGCAGCAACTATCCGTCCAACGCTGAGGCCACCCGCCTGGTTCATGCACGCCAAGGTGCCGGCGGCGGCCAATGCGACACCGACGCACTCGACCCGGGCATGACTCAGATTTACCAAACCTGGCTGTGCAGGGTGCTGTTCTATTCCAACGAGTTTGTGTCAAGTCAGTTCCACATTCAGGCCTGGGGCAGCATGGCTGCCGGTGATACGGTCTCGATGGAACTTTGGCGTGGCTCAGGAAACATCGACGATCCGTTTGAGTCCATCTCATGGGACATCGCTCAGGGCAATCCCAGCGCTGCGCCCGGTCAGTGGACCAACCTCTCGTGGGACCCTCAAGTCACGTGGGAGCAAATCCCGGGCCTCACAAACCCCGAGGTCTTCCTCGGTGGCAGTTCCTACACCTTCTCGATGCTTTTTACCTCGGACAGCAGCGTGGCCAGCGAAGGCTTCCACGTTGACGACTTCGTTCACTTTGGCGTGAGCCGGGTGACCGATTACACCGTCGACATGCAGTGCGACAACCCGCTCAACGGCTACACCATCGCTCCCAACCAGATGGCCACCCTGTATTGCACCCTCACCAACAACGGCTATGCTCCGGCCACGATGCGTCTCCAGACCAACGTGACCAACGACTCGTGGATGGCACCCTTCCCCATCATTCGCATGGACATTGAAGGCAGCAGCAACCACGGAACCAACGTCGTCATGCCGCCACTCGGCGCAGGGAAGACGATCGAATTTTGGGCGAACCTGACCGTCCCTGCTGGCGCTGATGTTCAGCAGCAGGATTGGAACCTCTGGCTGACCGACGCCAGCAGCGCCCAACTCGGCGAAAAGGCTCGGCTCGGCATGGATTTGGCCGTGAGCGAGCAGTTCAGTGTCGCCTTGACCTCCACGGTTCCACTGGTGGCCGCCACCATCGGTCCTGACGACCACGGTTTGGTGAACTTCCGCCTCCAGAACACCGGCAATCGCGATGCAGCGTTCAACCTTGCCACCACGTTCTCCGAAAACACGGGTTGGGTCGGCATCATCCAAAACGAAACGGGCGTCATTCAACCCAACCCCATCACGCTCTACAAGGGAGAGCGCGTGGACCTTGTGCTCAACATCTCCTCACCTGAACTCGCCAGCCCGGGCACGGTTTCCTTCAACCTGCGAGCCACCTGCCCTTCGTGCAGCACGGCCTTGTTTGGCACCGATGTCCTCGTTCGCAATGTCGAGGTTCCGGTGCTTCGCCACGTTGACCTCGTGGCAGAAGAAAACACGTTTTCTGGAGCAGCCAACGGCATCTCCAAGTCCCTTTACCTCAACCTGTACAACCTCGGCAACGACGACGAGCAATACAACCTGAGCATCGGTCAGAGTAACTGGCGCCTCCAGGCCTCGCTCCCGGCCGATCAGTCGCCCGTGCTTGACGCATGGGACGGGGAGTCGACCGTTGTGGTTCAACTCGCCATGCCCATTGGCCTGAACCCCGGGTATTATTCCGTCACCGTCACGGCCACCAGCGTGGATGACGAGACCGTGTTTGCACAGGTCGAACTCATCATCGAGATTTTGGAAACCGCTGCAGTGTATGTCTCTGATGAGGAAACCGGCCAGTCCTACATCCCCGGAGATTTGCCTCAGACGATGTCGTTTGAAGTTCGAAACGACGGCAACAGCCCGGACAGCTTCGCCATGAGCCTCAACATCCCCAATGGAATGAACGCTGCGTTCACGAACCTCATCAACGGAAACACCCCTGAAATTGATATCGGGGCCAGCTACAACGTTTCCGTTCAATTTTCGTTCGTCGAAGGCACTGAGGGCAGCCTGAACCTCCAAGTCATCGCCACCAGCGTCGCCGATAGCAGCATCAGCGCCACGGGTGAAGCCACCTACCTCGTCGGCTCTCAGGACTGGCTTCGTATCTTTGCCATCCCGCCCGTGGAAGTCACGGAAGAAGGTGAGGTCGAAGTCACCGTGCGCATCGTCAACCAGTACACCACTGGACAGCGTGTGGTCATGGACCTTGACACCGGCGAATCCAACGCATGGTTCCGCTCCTCCATCGCTCGTCTTGACAAGGACTTCACCTTGAGCACGGGCGAAACAAAGGAGATCACCATCACGGTGGATGTCACCGAAACGACGCTCAAGAACCTCAACGACGACACCTTGACCGTCAACCTAACCGTTTGGGCCCGTTCAGAAACCGTCAGCGATGCTGCCAACGCCGTTCTGGAGGTCACCTTGGTCCGTATGGACAGCGGGGTTGACGCCACGGTGGACGAGGCAGGGTTGCAACTCGATGTCATTGCTATGTGGGGTGTCTTTATCCTCATCCTGGTTGGTGGTGTGGTGATCTTGCTGTCCATCCTTCGAACCGAAGAGGAAGAGGACGAGTACGCCAAGTGGGGTGAGGACGGCTACGAAGACAGCCTCACGGCCACCTACGGTGCGGTCGCCGCCGCTCCATCCGTTCCGACTTCCATGCCGACGCCCGCTGCGGCTCCTGCTCCGGCTCCAGCACCCGCCCCGGCCGCCGCTCCCGCAGAGGACAGCACGCCACCGTTGCCGGCCGGCGGATTGCCAGCCGGTTGGACCATGGAACAATGGAAGCACTACGGCCAGCAGTGGCTCGACCAAAACCAACAGTGAGGCGTTCTTTCAGCCCACGCTGACCAAGCGTAGGGTTCAAGGCGCAGGCAACCTCGCCAACCATGCCGGAGGGCACTCCCATGTATGGAAACGGACAAGCACCCATCTTCATCTTGAAAGACGGTACACAACGGACACGAGGTCGCACAGCCCAATCCAACAACATCGCTGCGGCCAAGGCCGTGGCCGATGCAGTCCGTTCGACGCTCGGGCCGAAGGGCATGGACAAGATGCTGGTTGACTCGATGGGCGATGTGGTCATCACCAACGACGGCGCCACCATTCTCAAGGAGATGGACATCGAGCATCCTGCTGCGAAGATGATCATTGAAGTCGCTAAAACCCAAGAACAGCACTGCTTTGACGGCACGACATCGGCTGTGATTCTGTCTGGCGAACTGCTCAAGCGCAGCGAGGACCTCATCGAGCAGAACGTGCATCCCACCGTCATTTGCGAAGGATTCCGCTTGGCAGCAGAGCGTGCCATCGGTTTGATGGAAGGTCACGGCATCTCCACGGAAAACGACGACAGTGTGCTCCAAGAGGTCGCCAAGACGGCCCTTACCGGGAAGTCGGCAGGTGCTGTCAAGAGTTTCATGGCCGACATTTGCGTTCGTGCCGTCAACGCCGTCGGCGTCATTGAAGACGACGAGCGCCTGGTCGACCTCTCCGACATCAAAGTTGAGAAGCGTCAGGGCGGTTCAATCAAAGATTCGTCCCTCATTGACGGTATTCTTCTCGACAAGGAACGTGTTCATGCCGGGATGCCTCGAAGCGTATCCGATGCGAAAATCGCTTTGGTGAACTCGGCCATTGAGGTCAAGAAGACCGAAGTGGACGCCAAGATTCAGATCACCGACCCCAACCAACTCGCCCTGTTCCTCGAGGAGGAAGAGAACTACATCCGCAACTTGGTGAACACCATTGAGAACGCAGGCGCCAACGTCCTCATTTGTCAGAAAGGGATTGACGAACTCGCTCAGCACTACCTCTCCAAGAAAGGCATTTTTGCCATCCGCCGCGCCAAGAAATCGGACATGGAGGCCTTAGCCAAGGCCACCGGCGGCACCATCATCACCAACCTCGAAGACATGAGCGGCGACGACCTCGGTGCAGCCTCTCGTGTCGAAGAAAAGAAAATCGGCGACTCGGACATGACCTTCATCACGGGTTGTCCCGAAGCGAAGTCCGTTTCCGTCCTCCTCCGTGGCGGTACTGAGCACGTGGTGGATGAGATTCGACGTGCGTTCGACGATGCTGTCGGTGTTGTGTCCGTTGCTTGGGAAGACGGCGCCGTGCTGACCGGCGGTGGCAGCGTGCTGGCCGCCGTGTCCCGTGACTTGCGAACCTATGCCGAGACCGTTGGAGGTCGCGAGCAGATGGCCATCGAAGCCTTCGCTTCTGCTCTGGAAATCATCCCTCGGACACTGGCAGAAAACGCTGGGCTCGATCCGGTCACCACACTCATCGAGCTCCGAAAAGCCCACGCCGACGGCCAAACACATGCCGGAATCAACGTCTACGAAGGCGGCGTGGTCGACATGAAGGAAGCCAACGTCGTCGAGCCTCTGCGCGTCGTTGAACAAGCCATCCAGTCCGCAACGGAAACGGCCATCATGATCCTGCGCATCGACGACGTCATCTCGTCCAAGGGCGTACCCATGGACGAAGGCATGGGCGACATGGGCGACTTCCATATGTGAGGTCCAAAACTTGCTACAAAATCATGGCAAAAACGAACCACTGGAAGCCTTTTCGGCTCGTGGTTTGATAATAACCTTCAAAGGCCAGTCAAGGCTGGCAAAGATTGCCCACAGAGCGTGAGCAAGAGGTCATCCCATGGCATCCGTCGCAAAAGTTTGGATTGACGAAGATTGTATCACCTGCGATGCCTGTCAGGACATCTGTCCTGAGGTCTTCGAGGTCACCGATGATTCCTCGTTCATTCTGGCGGCTGTTCGTACCGATGGTAACTTCGACCGAAACGTCGGAGGCTCCCCTCTGGTTGGGACATTGGGTGCGGAACTTGGCGACATCATCATCGAAGCCGCCGAAGCCTGTCCCGTTGAAGTCATCAAGTACGAACTGGTGTCCGACGGGGCTGAAGAAGCGGTGGTTGAGGCCGCTCCCGTTGAGGCTGAAGCAGCCGCACCGGCGGTCGCTGTTGCTCCTGCGGCTGGCGTCTCCGACGCCCTGAACGCTGTGTTTGCTGGCGACCGTTCCATCAACATCCTCTTCGGTTCTCAAACTGGAAACGCCGCCGGTTTGGCTGAAAAAACCGCTAAGTTGGCCGCCAATTACGGCCTTGAGCCCAACATCGTTGACATGGACGGTTTTGACCCCGCTCGCTTGGCAACCATGAAGCGCGTGATGATCATCACCTCCACTTGGGGCGAAGGCGAAATGCCCGACAACGCCGATGGGATGTGGAACGCCATCAACGCCAACGGCCCTGCGCTTGGCAGCGTTCATTTCTCGGTGTGCGCCATTGGCGACACCTCCTACGATGAATTCTGCAAGGCCGGCCACGACTGGAACGACAAACTGGCTGCCTTGGGCGGCACGGAAGCCTACCCCATTCAGGAATGCGACGTTGACTTTGAGCCTCCTTGGAAGATTTGGGTTGAACAAGCCCTTCCCATGCTGGCATGCGTCGATGAGTCCGGCACGTTGCAGGTTGAGCTTCTCGAGGAAATGAAGGCGTACGGCGCCGGCGACGATGACGATGTCGTTGAGGGCGACTTTGCCCCCGGCGTCATTGAGAAAGCCGACCTGACCATCACGCTCGAAATTTTCCGATACTGCCCCGAGGCCGGAGAATCCGGATGGGACACGCTGACCTGTGCCGTTCCCGGCCACGCTACTGTCCAAGACCTGCTCATCACCATGCAGCGTGAGGTTGACGGCAGCCTTGCCTTCCGTCGCGGTGGTTCAGCGGGTACGCCCACCACTGGCGTCCGAGTCAACGGCCGCATCGTTCTTGCGGACTGTGCGCAAATCAGCGAGTTGGCCAAGGACGGCGGTCGGGTCCGTATCGAGCCGCTTCCAGGCCACCCCGTGGTTCGAGACTTGGTCGTTGACACGGCTCGCTACGAAGGCCACCGCAGCCGTGCAGAGCCTTGGATGCGCACCGATCCTCGAGAGGGCGAACACCTTCCCTCTGGCCAAGCCATGGGCACCATGGACTCCGCCGCTGCAACCGCCCTTCACCAGGCCGGCGATGTGCTCTCCTTCCAACTCATCCAAGCCATGTCAGACACGCTGCCCCACGACCAGCACTACGAAGGTCCCGGTGTCCACTTCCAGCAGTGGTTGCGCGTGCTTGACCCACGTACTTCCGAGAAGCAGCGCAAGAGCATCATGACATCGCTCCAAGAGAAAGACGGGGTTTGGTCGGAAGCCGACCACGCCAGTCTCATGCGCTACGGCGAAGACGGTCGTCTGGCGGCTCGTGCCTTGAACGAAGCGCGTGGCGCCTTGCTCAATCAGTCTCGCTACGCTGGAAAGTCCGGTCGTTTGGTCAAGTGGTACGGCCGCAGCGTGAAATGGTCCGGCAACGTGAACGAAACCACCCTGTATCGGCAAGTATTGGGGCCACTCGGCCTTGTGAGCAACGTCTTCAGCGGCGTTTCGGCTCGAATGGCGCTCGCCTTCACCCGCAACGGCGGGCCGCCCATCCGTGGGCTGCAGGCGCTGTTGGTCCCACCAGCGGGGCTGGGCCGTATCCCAAAGATGTTCAACAGTCGGGTTGAGAACTACCATGAAGTGGTCAGCCTGTTCAACGAAATCGACCAGCGGTTCTGAGGTGAGTTCATGGCGAAGATTGCATACTATCCCGGAAACGTCGCTCGTGCAGGTGCAGCCGAGGTTGAAGATTGCATTCAGCCGCTGTGCAAGGCCCTCAACATTCAGCTGGTTGAATTGCCACGTGCCAGCAGCGACGGTGGCAACGTCATCAAGCAAGCCACACCAAAGCTGCAAGACGCCTTGGTGGCTCGAAACCTTGCTCTCGCAGAAGCCAAGGGCCTTGACGTGATGACCACCTGTGCGACCAGCCACGCCATCATGTGCAACACCGCTCAGGACATGGAGCGCGATCCGGTCTATGCCAGCACCGTCAACAACTTGGTCGCTCGCACCTCCAAGGTTGAATTCAGCGGAGAGGCCCAATCCTGGCATTTGCTCCACTACCTCGTGGAAGAGATCGGCCTGGACAAGGTCCGAGACGCCGTGAAGAACCCGCTCAAGATGAACATCGCCGCCTACTACGGTCCCGACATGCAGCGTGATGGTGCTTGTGCAGGCGATGACCCGTTCATGCCCACCTACATGGAGCAACTCATCGAGGCGCTCGGTGGGACGCCCGTGGACTATGAATCCAAGTGCATGAGCGTAGGCTCCACTTCGATGCTCACCCTCGAAGATTCCTCGCTGGCCATGACCGCTGCGGTGCTCTCCGATGCCATTCAATCCGGTGCTGATTTGGTGGTGAGCGCCTGCACGGTGTCCCACATCAACCTCGACTCCTACCAGTCCAAAGCTGGACGAGTCAGCGGAAAGCGAACCAGCGTTCCTGTTTGCCACCTGGCTGAACTCGTGGCGTTCGCACTTGGGTTCTATCCCGACCGCTTGGCTCAACTGCGAACCCGCGTCCGACTCATCGGCTCGTGAGGTCTCGGTTGAGCGCTTTGATGGCGCGAGCGGCCAATGCCTGAGAACACCCCGTTTTTGCAACCATGCCATCGGGTGTCGCCGAGAGAAGCCCCCCGATGTCAGGTGAATACGCAGCAAAGAGCCCGAGCAGGTCGTGGTCTCCGTCTGCCAAGGGAGATACGGTGTGGTCAAAGCATCGCTCAAGATGTTCTCGTCGATTGTCAAGCCACGGGTGGTGTTGGTGTGGTTGTTCAGCGAGCGACGCCACTTCTCGCTTGGCTACGGCAATGGTCGCCTTGACCTTGGTTTCATCCGACGGCGTGGTGCTGACAAACTCGTGCAGGCGTTGAAGTGCATCGTGCTCGCGTTTGGCCGCCACACCAAGGAAATGGGCTGCTTCCAGTGGTCCTTTTACCATCATGACGGGGACGCCAAGGTCGAGCGTGATGTGGGCGAGCGCCCCCAAAACGGCATTCGGGTGAACGCTGTAGTTTCCTTCGCCACCCGTCTCGATCAGAAGCAACGGACGTTGTGCGCTGGCTTGCAGACTGCGACACTGGTGGAGCAAGCGACCTGATTTGACCGATTCAAGCAGATCCCTGGCTGATTTCCGCTCGATGAGGATTCGCTCCGACAGTCGAATGTCGCCGCACGGAAGTTGGGTGAGTCGGGTATGAAAGCCGAGACCCTGAAGGTAGCCAGGTAGCGTTGAGCGCCCCTCGCGGTGGTCAATGTGGATGGTGGTGCCTTCGCCCTTGACCTCATTGAGTTCGCTGATTTCCCGGTCGGCTGCGTTGAGCACTGCCTCCATGGATGCGGGCGTGATGCGCTGTGCGTCGGGTTGGTGTTCCTCTTCAAGTTCAAAGGCAAACAGGCTGGATTGTTCCCGTGGGCGCAGTTGGTCCGGACGAAGGGGCGGAGCCACTGTTTCGTTCCGAGGCGAACCCCTCGCACCCTTTTCTATAGAAATTGGAGGTGCCTCATCAACAGACGGATAGCGTTCTAATTCACCATCCAGGAATGCTTTGGCAGGGGTGGTTCTGTCTTCAAATTGAACCGAGAAGGCATCGAGGGCGTGTGCATCCACGTCGAAGGTTTCGTTGAGCTGTTTTTGTCGAACGAGTTTCACCATCAGGCGATGCATGTTCTCCTCTTGGCGCTCGGAGGCTTTGTGGACGTAAGCGTCTCGGGTGTTCTTGGCGATGAGCACGTGCACGGACCCCGCTCGTTGGCGTGCGGTTCGACCCCTGCGCTGGATGGCCCGAACAGCACTCGGGACCGGCTCGTACAGAACGACGAGGTCGGCTGCAGGTACATCGAGGCCTTCCTCGCCCACGGAGGTGGCGACGAGCACGTTGATCTCGCCGCTTCGGAAGCGATTCAACTGCGCTAACTGCTGTTTTTGTGTCATGCCCTTTTGGGCGCCCCGAGAGGATTGTCCAATGAAGGCATCCGCTTCAATCCCGTCGTTTTGGTTGAGGAGCGCAACCAACCGTTCCACTGAATCTCTGTATTCAGTGAAGATCAGCACCTTCCCTTGTGGTTTCTCGCGGAGTTCTTTCGCCACCAACCTCGCAACGAGGGGTGCCTTGGGGTGGAGCTCATCGATATCGTTGAGGGCGAGTCGGAGTTGATGAATCACCGGCAACGCCAGCATGCGGTTGGTTTTGCGGCCGCTTCGCCCTTCTTCCTCTGCGCGGTTCAGGAAGGCTTGGGCCACCTTGGTCCCTTGGGTTTGCATGAGGTTCATCAGCATGTGAATGCGGCGAAGGTCAGCCACCCGCCGTGCCGCATCGTAGCCGCGTACATCCCGCTGCTGAATCGCTCGGCTGGCGCTTTGTTGGGCGCGTTCGATGTCGTTGGTGCCGATGTACTCTTTCGTGGGCATGAAGCCTTGACGCTGGAGATGAGCCACTTCATCGTTGAAATGGGTGCGCAAGGGTGCGATGAGTGAGAGCAGGGTGTCAGGCAGGTCGAGCAGGTGGGTGTGAATGTTCATGTCGACATCGTAGGCGCTGAGCAACGGTTCAGTTCGCTTACAGAGGTCGAGGTTGTGGGCGTTGAGGTTGGTGCGGACCTCGTTGATGTTGCGTAGTGTCGAGCCAGGACTGGCGGTGGCGGCCAAGACCCTGCCCTTCGGGTTCGTCCGCTGATACATGTTTCCCACCTGAGCGTAGGCGTGGTTTCCCGTGGCATGGTGAGCTTCATCGAGGATGAGCAACTCGACCGACCCCAAGTCAATGAGGCCGTTCATGGCATCGTTTCGAATGACTTGGGGCGTCGCCATCACCACGGTGGCGCTCTCCCACAGCGCCTGGCGTTTGTCGGGTGCGGTGTCTCCAGTGTAAGCGATGATGCGCTCTTCGGGAAGGTTGAGGCGGTCTTTGGCCATGGTCATCTGTTGGTCGACCAGTCCCGTGGTCGGGGCGATGAGCACGATCTTCTGAGCCCCGGTTCGTAAGAATTCAGCCATCGCCATCCATTCAACCGCTGTTTTTCCGAACCCGGTCGGCATCACCATCAAACTGGAAAACGAGAGGATGCGCTCGAGCGACCGCAGCTGGTAGCCTCGTGCCTCGACACCATCCTTGAGGAGGGGATGAACGACGTGAGGCATGGCAGGAAGGTTCTGTCTAGGGTTCAAAAGGATGATGTGGGGTCCTCACGAATCAGTTGAACCCGAACGAGGTCTTTTCCACAGGAAGGTTTGAAGGCCGCCAATACCCATTGCGTCTCACGCATCCACTCGGTCGCCTGCACCGAACCGCATATATACGGGGTGTAAGTCGGAGGGGTGCTCAAAGGTGAGTAGCCAGACACACTGGGCCATCCCCCGAGGACCCCAACTGGTGCCTTCCCCGCTCGTGGGAACGCCCCTCCGTGTCACGGCTTCGACGCTGCATGGGCCCTCGTACGCCCCCCAACGGTGGGGCCACTGCGTTGTAGAAAACCCCTGGAGGAATCCAAGATGGCAAAGCGAAACCACCCACGTCGTGGATCAATGGCGTTCAGCCCGCGCAAGCGAGCGAACCGCCCGTTTGGTCACGTCAAGTCGTGGCCCACCACCGATGCGAGCGAAGTCCGAGTGCAAGGATTTGCAGGCTGGAAAGCCGGCATGACCCACATTCTGGCTCGTGATTTGAACCCCCGTAGCACCTCCGCCGGCCAGGAAGTTCGAGTTCCTGTGACCGTCGTTGAATGCCCCAAGATGCGAATTCTCGGCGTGCGTGGCTACGAAATGACGCCCTACGGCATGCAAGCCCGTGGCGAAGTCTGGGCCGAGGCCGACCAAATTGCCGACGCCTTCCCTGAACTCTTCAAGCGTGTTCCCAAGCGAAAGGAGCACGACGCTGACAAGCACATGACCAACCTCCAGCAGGCCGACCTCTGCGAGGTGCGCCTTATCGTCGCCACCCAGCCCCACACCCTCTCCAGCGTTCCTACCAAGGTGCCTGACGTGATGGAAATGGGCCTCACCGGTGGTTCGATGGACGACCAACTCAACTGGGCCAAGGAACACCTTGGCGAGGAATACTCGTTCACCGACGCGTTCGAAGAAGGCAACATGACCGACATCGTCGCCATTACCAAGGGCTACGGCTGGCAAGGTGTCATCAAGCGATTCGGCGGTAAGCTGCAGTCCCACAAGAACTCCAAGAAGCGCCGACAGCACGGTAACATGGGTGCGTTCGGTGATGGCTACGTCCGCAAGACCATCCGTCAGGGCGGCCAAACCGGTTACCACCAGCGCACGGAATACAACAAGCGCATCCTTCGTGTGGCCAACCCCGAAGATCACTCCATCACGCCGGCCGGTGGTTTCCTCCACTACGGCGAGATCAAGTCCGACTACATCCTGGTCAAGGGAAGCGTTCCCGGCCCGGCCAAGCGATTGATTCGCTTCCGTGATGCCACCCGTGCATCGGGCAAGACGCTCCACGACTACGAAATCACGTACGTGAGTACCGCATCCAAGCAGGGGGCCTGAAGATGAAGGTCGCAACCAAGGACATTGTCAACACGGTCACCCAGACCGAGATGGATGCAGGCAAACTCTCCGCCCGCTTTGAGGTCGAGGTTTCGGACGGTTCCAAGGTGAACCTTCCCGCTGCCTTCGAATCCGAGGTTCGTGAAGACCTCGTCAAGTTGGCCGTCGCTTCCAGCCGAGCCAACCGACGTCAAGCCTACGGTTCCCGCGCTCACATCGGAAAGCGCCGACCCATGGCCGGTATGAAGCACTCCGTTGAATGGTGGGGCAAGGGTCGAGGTGTCTCTCGTATCATGCGCCGAACCGGTTCCCGACGAGGTGCTCAGAACCCGCACACGCTCGGCGGTCGCCGTGCTCACGGCCCCAAGGTCGAGAAGGACTGGTCCCGCAAGCTCAACGCCAAGCAGCGCCACGCTGCCCGCAACGCCGCACTCGCTGCCACTGTCTCCATGGAGACCGTCGCCGCTCGTGGCCACCGCTTCGATGACTCGGTCGAGCACCTGCCCATCGTCTTGGGCTCCTACACCGAAGTCGTTGATGGTAAGTCCACTGAGTACGACATTGAGACCTTCAACCACGGCTCTGCAACCCGCAAGGCTGCTGCCATCTTCGCTGGCCTCGGCCTCGGCCCAGACATGGACCGAGCCCGCAACGGACGAAAGATCCGAGCCGGTAAGGCCACCATGCGTGGACGCGTCCACAAGACGCCCAAGTCCATTCTGCTCGTGGTCAAAGAAAAGGCAGGCCTCGCACAGGCCGCACGCAACCTCCCCGGCGTCGACGTTGTCGCTGCCAAGGACTTGTGTGCTGAAGACCTCGCTCCCGGTGGCGACATCGGTCGATTGACGGTCTTTACGAAAGCGGCATTGGAGGCCATGAACTGAGGTGAGATCATGAACGCATACGACATCATCATTCAACCCTGGCTGACCGAGAAATCGATGGAGGCCCGTACCACCGAGCAGCGCCTTGAGTTCCTCGTTCGCCGAGGTGCCACGAAGGCCCAAATCGCTCGTGCCGTTGAAACCATCTTCGACGTCGAAGTGGCCAAGGTCAACGTTCGCAACTCCAAGCACGGCAAGCACGCTTCGGTGAAGCTTGCTGAAGGCTACGACGCAGAAGACGCTGCTATGCGTCTGGGAGCATTCTGAGGTGATTTACCATGGGTAAGAGAATTCGTGCACAACGCAAAGGTTCCTCGCCACGCTACCGCGTGGCCAGCCACCGGTTCCCCGGAAAGAACCGCATGCCACGCGACAAGGACGTGGTGTGCGAGGTCACCGAACTGGTCCACAGCCCCGTTCACAGCGCTCCGCTCGCTCGCATCAAGACGCCTGACGGTGACACGACCTTGGTCGCTGCCACCGAAGGCATCTCCATCGGCAGCAAAGTCGCCATCGGCGACAACGTGGCCCTCCGCCCCGGCAACATCACCGAACTGGGCAACATCCCAGAAGGTACGGCGATCAACAACCTCGAGCTTCGCCCCGGCGACGGTGGCAAGGTTGCCCGCTCTGCTGGCAACTCCTGCATGGTTGAATCCCGCATTGGCGATATGGTTCGTGTTCGCATGCCATCCGGCGCTCTGAAGGAACTCCCAGCCAACTGCCGAGCCACCATCGGTGTGCTCGCCGGCCACGGCCGAGACGAGATGCCCATGCGAACGGCCGGTGCTGCTTACTACAAGGCCAAGGCCCGTGGTAAGCTCTACCCACACGTTTCTGGTGTTGCCATGAACCCTGTTGACCACCCACACGGTGGTGGAAACCACCAGGCTGTTCACGGCCCCAACTCCGTCGCTCGTGGTACGCCACCGGGTGCGAAGGTTGGTCTGATTGCACCACGCCGAACCGGCCGTGGACGAGGTAAGAAAATTTGAGGTGATGATGCATGGCTAAGAAAAAGAAGTCCTTTATGACCCCCAAGGCCAGCCGACGTAAGGCACGTAAGCGCCTTTCGACGACCTCGGCACGTGTCAAGAAAGAGTTCACGTACCGTGGTTTCACGATGGAAGAACTCAACCAGATGCCCATGTGGCCTGAAGACGAAGACCAGGACTACATCGTTGGTCTCCTTCCTTCCCGTGTTCGCCGCAGCCTCGGTCGTGGCATGTCCACCGAGAACGAGCACTTCCTCGCCCGTGTGCAGCGCTCCGGTTCCAAGACCGTTCGCACGCATCGCCGAGACATGCCCATTCTTCCACAGTTCGTCGGACGCCGCATCGCCATTCACAACGGTCAACACTTCGTTGAAGTCGAGATCAAGCCCGAGATGATCGGCCACTACCTTGGTGAGTTTGCCGTGACCCGACGAGGCGTGACCCACAGCGGTCCGGGTGTTGGTGCTACCCGTTCGTCGAAGCACGTTCCATTGAAGTGAGGTGAAAAGGATGGCAAAGCGAAACCAAATGGATCGACGAAGTCGTCGTCGACAACTCCCACAGCGCGGCTACACCCAGCTCTTGCAGGGCAACCGCCTGGCCACAGCCCGTGCCACCAACGTGGACATGCACGTCAAGCACTGTTTCGAAGTCTGCCGTGCGGTCAAGAACAAGACCGCAGGCGAGGCCGTTGCTTACCTCAACGAGGTGCTCCGCATTGACTCCGACCGAGCCGACGTCCGCCGCAAGGCCGCTGCCGTCCCCTTCCGTCTTGGAAGCGGCAACAAGCGCAAGCGACGGTCCGGCCCATCGATGGTTGGCCACCGCAAGGGCGGTATCGGTCCAGGCCGCTACCCCGTCAAGGCCTCCCGTGCCATCATCAAGCTCATCGAGAGCGCCATGGAAAACGCCCGCTTCCAGTACGAAGACATCGACGCTGACGACATGGTCATCACGCACATCGCCGCTCACCGTGGCCCCATCCGTCGAGGATGGATCCCACGTGCCCGTGGCCGTGCAACGCCAAGCAACCACTACCGCGTGAACTTGGAAGTCTTCTTGGAAGACATGAACGCCATTGGCGACGAACTGGAGGACGACTTCTGAGGTGTACATCATGAGCAAGCAAAGCATTCTACGAACCATCGTTGACCGCAACGTCGAGCGCCTGCTCGTCCGCGAGTTCTTGATGAAGAACACCTCCAAATCCGGCTTTGGCGGCCTTGACATTCGCCGCACGCCTGGTGGTACGGAAGTCACCGTCCACGCTGAGCGCCCCGGTATGGTCATCGGCCGAAAGGGGAAGATCATCAACGACCTTCAAACCCGCCTGAACCAAGAATTCACCCTCACCAACCCCAAACTCAAGGTTGAGGAAGTCAAGAACCCGACCTTGAACGCCCAGGTCATGGCCGAGAAGATCGCCTCTTCCCTTGAGCGAGGTTGGTACCACCGCCGTTCCTGCCACAGCGCTGCCCAGAACATCATGGATGCCGGCGCACGTGGCGTGATCGTCACCGTCGCAGGAAAGTTGACCGGTTCTCGAAACCGTACTGAGAAGTACATTCGAGGCCACGTGAAGTACTGCGGTGAAACGGCGCTCCAGCACATGGACAAGGGATACTCCGTTGCCGTGAAGAAGCTCGGTACGATCGGTGTCACCGTCGAAATCATGCGACCTGGCACCCGATTGCCTCACGAAATCAGCATCTTCTCGGAAGAGGAGTTGAAGATTCAAGCCGCACAAGAAGCAGCAGAGGAGGGTTCTGAGTGAGCCACGTCTCCAACCGAGAGATTGCGTCCATGAGCACCGAGGCTCGCGAAGCACGTCTTCTCGAACTTCAGGAAGAGTTGCTCCAACTCCGTGCTGAGAAGGCGCTGGGCGGTACCCCCTCCAACATGGGTGCCTACAAAGCAACTCGACGAAGCATTGCGCGTCTGAAGACGCACATGAACAACGGTCAGTGAAACAAAGCGAGGTGATGGAGAACAATGGCGGCTATTTGCAACGTTTGCGGACTACCCGATGAACTGTGCATCTGCCAAGAAATTGCAAAGGAGCAACAGAAAGCCATTCTCTCAACCGACCGACGACGCTATGGAAAAATCGTGACAAAAGTGGAGGGCATTGACGACGCAGCAATTGACATCAATCAACTTGCAAAACTCCTGAAGAACAAGTGTGCAGCAGGTGGAACGGTAAAGGGACGATTGATTGAACTTCAAGGAGATCACAAGAAGAAAGCTGCACAAGTGCTTAGAAACAACGGATTCAATGTGGAGGTGCGATGAGATGGAAATGGTCAATCAATCTTGGATCGGTCGCACCATGACGGTCACCGCCTCCACCGACCCGACGTTGACCGGTCGGCAGGGCGTCGTCTTCGACGAAACCCGAAACACGGTCTCGCTGATTGAAGGCGAACAACACCTGGTCCTCAACAAGGCCAGCATCACATTCACCGTTGACGGCAGCGATGCCGTCATCCAAGGGGCCATGGTGGGTCAGCGCCCCGAAGACAGGATCCACCGAACATACAGGAAGGCATGATACGATGCAAGACCATCGAGATATTGGCGTTGACGTGAAGAGCCCCACCGGCGAGTGGGACGGCGATGTTAACTGTCCGTTTTACGGCAGTTTGCGACTCCGAGGGCAAGTCCTCGAGGGAACCGTCTCCAGCGTGGGCATGCAGAAAACCATCACCATCGAGCGAAACAACGTTCGCTACATGAAGAAGTACGAGCGATTTGAGAAGCGCACCAGCGTCGTCTCCGCTCACCTGCCCTCGTGCATCGGTGAGGTCAACATCGGCGACAACGTCAAGGTCATGGAGTGCCGACCACTCTCGAAGACCGTTTCGTTTTGCGTCATTGAGAACTCCGGAGGTGTTGCCTGATGAAGGGCATCGCCGGTAAGCAAACCCGTGGTCTGCCA
>JAYYDY010000105.1:0-39164 GCA_036160375.1 Thermoplasmatota archaeon
CCATCCACCACTGGTCGCCGTTTCGCAGGGGGAAGTCGTAACGTTCCTTCGCCGGGGTGTAGGTGTTGTCGAAGGTTACAATGCCGAGGGTTTGTTCGAGGAAGCCGAGGTTGAACGGTCGAAACCGCACGTCAAGGGTGAAATCGCTGGTGATGGTGGCTAAATCCCTCGCTCGGAGGATATCAATCCCGTCGTAGTCAATGTTGAGTCGGCCGCTGACGCCTTCAAGGTTGGCGCCGCTGTTTCCCGAGGTGAAACTTCCGCTGATTTCAACTTCGTAGGCCAGGACCGTGTCGCCGTTGTTGTCGGTGGCATAGAAGATGTCCGTGACCTCGTTGACGGTGTCGCCAGTCAGGGCGTTGAGTGAGGCGGACACGTTGGCCTGAGCAAGGAGCTGCGAGACGTCAAATTTGGTTTCGTAGACCCATTCATCGCCGATGCGGTAATTTGGAACATCAACCGCGCCCGATACCCCTTGAGAACGTCGCTCCTCAACGGTCTGCTCGAGATGGATGGACGATTCAACCACACCCAGGCCCATGGAAGTGAGGAAAAGGGCGACAAGGAACGCCGCCTGACAGGCTCGGCCGAACATGAACGGAGGTGTGCCTCCTGATACAAAAGAGGATGTCCTTTTTGGGATGGCTCAGCCCTGTGAATCAAGGTACTGTTGACCGTAGTGTTCCCATTGCTGCAAAGTCCAACCTTCCGGCAGGCCGCTCGGGGGGAGGGGTGGTCCCGCATGGGATTCCGTTCCCGGTGCCTGCTCCAACGCCTGTTGGAAGAGATAAGCCGGTGGCGGCCCTTCAGGCCGTCGTTGTCGAATTCGCTCTTCTTGAGAGGTGAACAGATCGGCGCTCAGCGACGTGTTGACTTCGTCCCATGCATCGGAGGTGGCCTCGGGTTGCCGTCGCCGCCGTGAAAACAGACCCACGAGCAGCAACATCAACACCAAGAGACTGAGTTGAGCGACGGGGTTGGCTTCTTCGCCGACCAAGGAAGCTCCAAGGTTCTCCAGCGGGGTTCGGTCGGCTGGAAGCACGGCAAACGTGATCACTTTCGTCCCGGGGCGCTCGGGATCCTCGTCCCAAGCGATCACCTTGACCGATTGCACGCCGTCCTGCTTGAAGATGTACGAGACCGTCTTTCCGAGGAGGTCGGCGTCGTTGTCTGGAATCCCGTCTTCGTTGCTGTCCACCGTGACATCCATGTCCCAAGCCACGGTCAAGTCGTTGATGTCGGTCAGGGCATCGAGCGTGCTGCTGGCATCGAGGACGCATGCTTCGTAGGCTACGCATGAAATGGCGCTGGTTCGAACGATGGGGGGCGTGTTCAGCACGAGCACTTCCAGCACTTCGCTGGTCGTCGCACCGTCGTCGTCGGTGACATGGTAGACAAGTTTGTGGGTGCCGCTCCGGTTCCAAGCGATGGTGAGGTCGTCGCCAATGACATCGCAGTCGTCGTCAGCACTGCCAATGTCGTCTGAATCCATGCTGGGGTCGATGTCCCAACATCGAACCAAGGTGTCGATGTCCGAAGGCGTATCGGATGAAGACCCTGAGACGCTGACGGTTTGTCCCTCGGCTACGGGCAAGACCGAAGCGATGGGCTCGATGGTCGGGGGGATGTTTTGTACGCTCACCCAACGCTCCTCGATGCCGCTTGATGCGCCTTCCGAGTCGGTCACTTCGAGGCGCATTTTGTGAAGGCCAGCTTCCAACCAGACCATCTCAAATTCGGACGTTCGCCCGTCAAACACTCGGATCAACGAGGGTTGGGCGTCATCGGGCCACCAGGTGTGCGTGAGGTCTTCGATGTCGTCGACCGAGTCTTGGGCTTGCCCTTTGATCGTCACCGTTTGGTCTTCGCTCACGTGCCAGGTGTCTTGAGCGTCCATCACCACCGGCCCATCGTCGTCCACCATCTGGACGTTGATGCTGTGGGGTCGGATGTTCGTGAATTTGACATCAAAGGTGGCGGTGGCGGTCGCCCGGTCGTCGTCGGTTCCCACGGCGGTGAAGGTTTTCCATCCCTCCGTGGTAGAGGTCGTGGTGCACACTCGGGTGTAGTACCCTTCCTTGCAGTTGGCACCCGGCCAATAGATGTCCACCACGCCGGGCCACACCTTTTCGGAATCGGAATCGTTGGCGTAGGCATAGAGCGTAATCGGGTATTCCACCTTCGCTTCGGTTCGCTGGCTTCGAACCTCGATCTTTGGTGCTCGGTTTTCAACGGTCACGTTGAGGATCATCACGGCTTCATCTCGTTCCTCGTCTTCGACCGTGATTTCAACGGGGTAGACGCCATCGTCAATCCACGTGTAGTTGAGCATGCACGATGGAGAAGCGATGCGCTCGTAGTCCCACGTGCGTGTGCCGTCGTCAAACGGAACCCAAAACTCGCAGGACACCTCACCACCGTCCTCATCAAAACTCCCACTGGCGTTGATGAGGATGGTGTCGTCTGTCATTCCGGTCGGCTCTGATGCCACCGGCGTTGGCAGCCGGCCGACGAACAGCTCGATTCGTCCGAGGTTGTTCTGCACGTCCGCATCTGCCGTGTTGAGGCGACTCACATCGGCTTCCCACAGCAGTTCAACCGTGCCGATGGAGGTGTTGGCCGGCACCTCCCAATAACCGAACATCTTGTGCGCCTGGTAGGTGGCCAGGGCTGGGAGTTGGTCGGTCGTAACGGTCCCGTCGGGAAGTGTCAACTGTGCGTCGGTGACCACGGAGGTGGTGATGCCCCGATTCTTGATGGAGACTTCAATGTCCATGTAATCGCCGGGCAGGACGTTGAAGCCTGAAATGGCGTTGAGGGGGGTGGTCGTGCAGACGTCGCCAATGCACCGTGTTCTGAGCATGCTTACAGCGTCAACCTCGGCAAAAACGTCCAAGCCGACGAGGTACTCATCGAGGGTCACCGTGGCGGCACCGACCCGGTTCCCCGCTTTGGCCACGAGTCCGTGGCTGGCATAATCGAGCACCGTGGCCGAGGAATCAACGGCATCACCCACGTTCAACTCGGTCCATGCACTCCCGTTGGCTGCCGTGGTGAGGGTAGTGAGAAAGCCCTCCGCTTCGTGGTGGAGGTCAAGTTGCAATCCGGCCACGTTGGAGAAGCAGGATGAGGAGGCGTTCACCCAGACCTGCATGGGGGAATTGAGGGCGGTGATGCTTCGCTCGGGAACGACCTCAAGGCAGTCTGCTCGGCTGCCGGGATTGGTGTAGGGTTCAACGCCCGTGGCGCCGACGGGATCGTATCGCTTCAGTTTGAAATCGATGGTCAGTCCGATGTCGTCGTTGGTGTGAAGCCAAGCGTAATTGCGGACCTCGGGGCAGTACCAGCGGAAACCTTCCGAGATACCCTCGCTGTTGAACGAGGTCATCTCGTACGATTCGTTACACCCGCCGTAGTCGATGCTTTGGCCGATCATGTTCTGTGGCTTTCCAACATTAGACACCACCCAGGTGGTGGTGTTGGTGTCGGTCTCGGGGGGTGGGAAGGGGGTGATGTAGTCGCTTTGGCCCGACCATTGCGAAGAGGACGTGGTGGTGGTGGTCCAACGCTCGTCCATGCGGAGCGGGAAATCGTAGTTCTCGTTCACGGGCGAATAGGTGGTCGTGATGGTGATATCGCCGAGAATTTGTTCAAGGAAGGAGATCCCGCTGGGAACAAAGCGAATGTACAGGTCAAGGTCGCTTCGGATGGGTGCAAGATCGCTGACGCGTAGGTATTCTGTTTGGGTGAACTGGATGTAGACGTTGCCGGTGTAGCCCTCCAGTGAGACACCGGATTTGTCAAAGTTGGCCGATGTTCGCAGGGTGTAGGCCACGACGGACATGTTGTCCACGCTCTGCGTCGTGATGCCGGTCACCTCTGAGGTGGTGTCGCCTTGGATTTCTCCGACGGTGGCGTCAACACCGGTATCGGTGACCAAAATGGTGGGGTCGAAGGTTCCGGAGTAAATCCAACGGTCGCCTATGCGCCATGTCGGCACGTCAGAGACGCCCGGGTCGCCCGCGAGGGTGTGGTTCACGGATGGCTCGAGCAAGACCTGATGTTGAATCGGGAGAAGGCTGGCAAGCAACAACAGCACCAAGGCCACGGGGAGCGTGCGGTGCCAGCGTCCCTCTCCCATGGTGGTGGGACGGAGGACCGAGGCCATCAAGCCTTCTCTCCCAGCCCTACGGGCTGTAAGCCTCAGAGCAAGTCAGCCAGTTCGTCCTTGATGATCTCAACGGCCTCGAGGATCTCGTCCTTGTGGCGGGCACCGGTGATGACCATCTTTCCGGAGCCGAAGATGAGACAGACCACCTTCGGGTCGTCAAGTCGGTAAATGAGGCCGGGGAACTGCTCGGGCTCGTATTCCACCTTGTCGAAGGGCAGGTGGAAGGTCAGGTGGTTGAGGTTGAGTTTGCGGGGCACACCTGCTTGTGGCTCGCCGGTGAATTTGTCCACGCCGTCGTAGTCTTCAGGGTAGTGAAGAGCGTACGTAGCGACCATGTTTTGGACTTCGATGGTGACGTCCTTCAAGTCCCAGGTCTCAATGCCAGCGGCTCGCAAATCCTTGATCATGCGGTCGATACCGGTGTGGATGTTGTCCTCGTCTTTTCCGCCGGTGCAGACAGCACGGCCGGAACGGAACATAAGGATGGCAAGTTTGGGCTCTGTGACACGGTAGACCACACCGGGGAACTGCTCGGGCTCGTACTCACAGTTGAGTTGGATGGCGATGTCGGGGAGGTCGAGTTCTTCTGCAACACGGGTGCTGGCAACTACGTTCACAACGGTAAGGCGTTCTTCATCGGTGGTCATATAAAGGCCGAATGCCCTTTAGTATATAAAAGGAATTTCGGCACCCAACGTCGGTCACGGCCCTGAAACTCGCTGTTTCCGAGGTTTAGCCCTGTTCGATGCGTACGCCTTCGTTGCCAATGCGAGAGATGAGGGTGCGGCCACCTGCTAACTCGATGGCTTCGCTGGTTTGTTTCGGGTCTCGCGTCAGCGCCACCATGCATCCACCCCCGCCCGCACCGGTCAACTTTGCACCCAGTGACGAGGGCATGGCGGCTTGGATCAGTGCCTCGAGTTCGGGCGAAGAAACGCCAAGGTTTCGCAGCAACAGATGGTTTTCACTCATCGCATGGCCGACCGCTTCATAATCGCCGTCGATCAGCGCCGCAAGTCCCCGTCGAGCAACGGTCCCGATGGCCTCGATTTCACGCATTCTCGTCGGTTCTGCAGCCAGGGCGTCGGCGACCATGGCCACTTGTTTGGAGGTGGGGGCGAAGACGCCGGTGTTTCCAAGCACGAGAAAGACCTCGCTTTCAGGTGGTTCGAGGTGGTGGACCTCCCACGAGCGTTTCCCTTCGGGTGTGGTCAATTGTCGAGTGTACAGGTGCTTTGCAGCCCCTTCAACACGGTCAGACAGCACGACCACGCCGCCTTCCACACTGGTTGAGGCGTCCATGGGCGAAGCGCGTCCCTGTTGGGCATGGGCTTCAGCCCGATGTGCAACCGCGCTCAACCCGTCCCGGTCAATGCCCTTTGAGGGGTTGGCCAAACGGTGCATGGCGGCACCCACGGCAGCGCTGAGGGCGGCACTGGAACCCAGCCCCGATGCTCGAGGGATGTCGCCTGAGATGTGAAGGGCCATGGGCTCGCTGTCCGACATCCACCGGTCTTTCAGCATCGTGATGTGCGGGTGGCGATTCGGGTCAAGGGCGCTCCCGTCAACGCTCCATGAAGCCGCCTTGGTCGCCAAAATCGAAAGCCGTTGTTCAATGGCCACCGCCACGGCAGGTTGGCCGTAAACAACGGCGTGCTCGCCAAAGAGGATGCATTTGCCGGGTGCGCTGGCAGCCACGAGCACCTCCGCCTCACCCATGATTCTTTCACGGGCTCCGGCTTCATATTCCTTCTTGCACATCGTCGTGATTCCTTTGCCATTTGACGGTGGATTCAAAGTGCGTCTTGACCTCGCAAGGACAGCGGCACAGCGCCGACATGGTGAGCACAGTGGAACATCCGTTGTTTTTGGATTACGGCCCCGTCCCCGGTTGGGCCATTCTCTTGGTGTTGTTTGGCGTCTCTGGTGGCTTCTTTGGCTACCAGGTTTGGAAGGCCACCAAGCTTGTTCTGAAGGGCAAGCCAGAGAACCGATTTGACAATTGGGGGGCTCGAATCTCAGAGGTGCTGAGTGGCTGGCTCGGCCAGAAAAAGGTGCTCAAGGATCGCATCGCCGGTGGCATTCACGTCCTCATGTTCTGGGGTTTCCTCATGCTGTCCACCGACATGTTTGACCTTGCCAGTGGTAACCAGTTCTCCCAAAAGGTCCTCCCCGAAGTCGTGCGTGGGCCGTGGAACCTCATGGTGGAGGTGGGCTACACCATCGCTTTTGTCGGCTGCGTGTTGGCCTTGATTCGCCGTGTGGTGTTCACACCTGAGAAACTCAAAGGCAAGTCCCAACTTGAAGGGAATGTCATCCTGCTGCTCATCATGACCATCACCACCACGTCCTTCGTGGTCGAAGCCGGTGAGTCCACCGTTTCTTCCACCTGGGAACCCATCGGCTACTGGGTCTATGCCACCTTGGCACCCGCTGCAAGCATCGTTATCGCCGCCTACTGGGCCCACATGCTTGCCATCTGTGTCTTCCTGTTCCTCATCCCGCTTTCCAAGCACATGCACTTGGTGATGGCCTTCCCGAACGTGTTCTTCCACGACCTCCGCCCCATGGCCACCATGGAGCCGCTGGCCCGTGGTGAAAACGGCAAGGCCGTCTTGCTTGATGACCTCGACGTTGAGTCCTTTGGCGCTGTGAACTACACCGATTTCACCTGGCGAGACCTCATCGACGGCTGGGCCTGCACCTCGTGTGCTCGCTGCCAAGACGTCTGCCCCGCATACGCCAGCGGCAAGGACCTCAACCCGATGCAAATCATCCACGATGTGCGCCATTACGCCAACGACCATGCTACGACCTTGTTCGCCGACGAGACGCCCGAGGAGGACATCATCGCTCGCTTCGGCGAAGGTGCCATTTGGGCCTGCACGACCTGCCACGCCTGCGTTGAGGCTTGCCCCATCTACATCGACCACGTGCCCAAGCTGACCGATGCTCGCCGCCACCTGATGATGGAGCGCATGGAGTTCGACGAGAGCGTTGAGGACACGGTCATGCCGCTCATGGCCACCATCGAGAACCTTGAATCGGACTCCAACCCTTACGGCTTGCCAGCCCACGAGCGAGGCGATTGGGCCGATGGGCTTGACGTGAAGGTGGCCGAGCCAGCCGAATACATCTACTTCGCAGGTTGCGCCGCCTCCTTTGACGAGCGCAACAAGAAGGTCGCCAGGGACACCATCAGCATCATGAAAGAAGCCGGGCTTGATGTTGGCATCCTCGGCATGCAAGAAGGTTGCAGCGGTGATGCAGCCCGCCGCGCTGGCAACGAGTACCTGTTCCAGATGCTCGCCGAGACCAACCTGTCCACCTTTGAAGAAATTGGGGTCAAGAAGATCGTCGCATCCTGCCCGCACTGCTTCCATACGCTCGGAAAGGAGTACAAGGACTACGGTGGAGAAGACATCGAAGTCATGCACCACTCCCAACTCATCAGCCATTTGCAAACCGAAGGCAAACTGCCTCAACCCAAGCACGACGGCTCAGTGACCTTCCACGACCCGTGCTACCTCGGGCGCATTGGTGGCGAATTGGATGCGCCCCGTGACGCCATCGGCGGCGTGGATGTTGAAGCCGAACGCCACGGGCGGGACTCCTTCTGTTGCGGTGCCGGCGGCGCCCAAATGTGGATGGAAGAGCACGTGGACGAAGGCTACGACCGTGTCAACGTGATTCGCTCCAAGGAACTCGCTGCCACCGGTGCTGATACCGTGGCCGTGGGTTGTCCGTTCTGTTCGACCATGGTCACCGACGGCTTGAGCGCCATCGGTGCGGAAATGGAAGTCAAGGACGTGGCCGAGTTGGTGTGGGAGCAAATCAAGGCCAACGACGCCAAGATCGAAGCCGCCAAGGCTTCAGCCGAACCGGCGGCTGAACCTGCTGAAGCTTGAGGTTGGGGCGTGCTCAACCTCGACGACCAGGACGCCTTGCTGCAGTGGTACGACGAGCACCAGCGGGCGTTGCCGTGGCGACAAACCAACGACCCGTGGCACATTCTTCTCAGTGAGATTCTTCTGCAGCAAACCCAAGTGAGTCGTGGTTTGGTGTACTGGCAGCGGATGGTTGAGACGTTTCCGACCATCGCTTCAATGGCGGATGCTCCGGTTGATGCCGTGTTGAAGGCGTGGGAAGGCGCGGGCTACTACAGCCGTGCCCGCCGTCTCCATGCCCTCAGTCAGCGCATCATGCTTCCAAGGGCAGAAGGTGGATTCGACGGTCGATTGCCTTCAACGTACGACGAACTTCTGTCGCTGCCCGGCATTGGGCCGTACACCGCTGCCGCCGTGGCCAGCATCGCGTTCGGCCAGCCCGTGGCCTGCGTTGACGGCAACATCCGTCGGGTAATGGCGCGACAAACCGCCCAGCCCGAGCCGACACCAAAGGAGGTTCAGGCGTGGGCTGACGCCTCGCTCGAAGCCGTACGGCCTGGCGATTGGAATCAAGCCCTGATGGAACTGGGGGCGACGGTATGCACGCCCAAACGGGTCGGATGCAGCCGATGCCCTGTCGCTTCTTCGTGTCAAGGACGTTCCACGCCTGAACGCTACCCGCTTCCCAAGCAACAACGAACCAAGTCGGTCATCCTGACCGCCATCGTCGACCATGACGACCGAGGTCGCCCGGTGCTCACGCAGCGACCACCCAGCGGGCTGTTCGGAGGCTTGTGGGGACCGGTGTACGAGGATGGGCGAAGAGAGAAAGGCGCGGCCTACATTGAGGCAGGCGTTGTCAACCACCAACTCAGTCATCGATCGATGACCGTTCATGTCTTGGTCGGAACATCTGCTGCCGGTGAAACGGGCACAGAACCAAGCGCCGTGGCCTGTTCAACCCTCGACGAGAAGGTGTTGACCATGGCTTCACAAAGGTTGTTGGAGGAGAGGTCATGATGGCGAACCAGGATGGAAACATGAGGGGTGATGCGTGATGGAGAAACTGCACCGCTTCGAAGACGACTGGACCGCCATCTCCGAGCATTTCCGTCTCATGTTCAACGGCATAGGCCACCTCTCCATCACCGAGGATCTTCTAACCTTCAGGTCGCTGCCGCCTTCTGTCGCCACGGGGATTTCGATCACCCGCTCGGGTGAGCTGGTGGCCAACATGCCCTTGCATGCCATCGAAAGCGTGTTTGACACGGTGGCGTTCTCGTCGGACTTGACCTCGCTGACCTTGGCCGGTGGCGGTTCCTCGTACACCTACAACGTTCCGCCAGCCTTGCTTGCGCTGCGCTCAATTTGATGCTTCGACGTGGTGGTTCCAACCCGTCGTTTCGTTGAACACGGCGGTTTCTGTCAGGGCCCAAACCGATTGGATGTAGGTTTGATTGGTTTCCTTTCCAATCTCGACATGGAAGGCGTAGCCCTGTGGGTTCACGAACACGGCGTGTGGAATGGACTTGGCTTCGACGTCCATGGCGAGGTCGGGGTGAAGGATGAACGGCCGATTGACGGTGCGGTTGAGGTTCTTCTCGGTGGTGTTGTGCCACTCGCTCATGTTGGCGTATTCTTCGCGTGATTCCCGGGAGAAGACCACGATTCGCTCGGCAGGAACGGTCAGGTCGTAGGCGTTCAGCGTGGTTTCACAATGGGTGCACCACGGGGCGGAAAAGTAAGCCAGGTAGGATTGGTTGGTGAACGCCTCGCTGGTGTGGCTCATGTTGGTGTGATCCACACCTTCCCAAGCGGGGAACACGCTTGCCACCGGCAGCACGGGCGCTTCCTCCTCGGCTGGAGGCTGTTCTTCAACGCAGCCCGCAAGCATGAGGGTCATGGCGATGAGTCCAATCATGGTTCTTCTCATGATTCCACCTGGAGAGAACGGTGAGGTGGGCCTTCATGAGGCTTGCTCTGTGGCGAGCAATTCGTAGCGAAACGAAGCGAGGCAAAGCATCAGGCCAGCCACCAGAACGTACTCGGCGGGTGCTGCCACGACAATACCGCTCTGGGCTTGGTTGAGAAATTCAACCGTCGTCAGTCCGGTCGGATCGACGGTGCTGGCGGCGGACTGGAAGGCCACCAGCATCACGACAAAACCAGCCGCAGCCATGGTAAACCCGATCCTTCTCATGCGCCGACCGGCGCTCGTGGCCAAGTCGCCCATGGCCCAACCGGCGGTGAAGGCCCAAGCGACGCCTCCGCCAAAAGCGAGCATCGCCGTGAGGATGTGGGGGTTGATGTGGTCGTACATATCGTAGTGGCTGACCAACACGGTGTTGGCCGACGCCAAGACGCCGAGCAACGAGGCGACAAACCACGTTCGTGGCCGTGCGGCTTCGAGTTCGTGGTAGAGATGCCAAGCATAGGCCATCTGGCACACACCACCCAAGGTCAATCCCGCGGTGAACACGAGATCTTGGACTCCTTGGTGATCGGTTTCAGAAATGAAGAACGGTACGGCACGAGGTTGGTCGAGGAGGTGAATCAGGGTGGCCACCACGACGGTGATGGTGGGAATCAACCACGCACCTGAAGCGACCAGCAGGCCTTGTTCACGGTTCAAAGGAAGACGTCGACCGTATCTTGAATGCACGTGTCAAAATCCTCCCATGTCATGCCGAGGACCTTCTCGGCTTTGGCACTTGAGTAGTTGGTGTCGCCGCCCATCATGTTCTTGGCCACGGCGCGCGTAAGGTAGCGTTGGCGTCCAAATTTCCCTCCCAACCAGTCTTGAAACACGGCCAGTGGGACGAGGGTGTTGGGCAGGCTGTACTTCGGTGCTTTGGTGGTCGGATTGAGCGTGCGGATGCGCTTGCAAATCGTCGCGAGCGTGAGGTTGGCGTGGGGGGCGAGGATAAAGCGACCTTCCGCTTCATCCACTTCGAAGGCCCGTCGGTGGGCTCGAGCGACGTCTCGGACGTGCACCACGGACATGGGAAATTTGGGGGCGACGGGGTAGTTGCCAGCGATGGCGTCTTGGAAGAAGTCCACGCTGGGCGTCGGTCGAACAAAACCACCACCCAACACAGCGGTGGGGTTGATGACGCGCACATCGAGCCCCAACTCCTCTGCAAGCCTCCATGCCAGACGTTCGGATTGGGTCTTGGCAACGGTGTAGGGGAGGGAGGCGTCGGTGTTCCATGCCGCCTCGTCCTTGACCTGACCTTTCGGTGATGTGCCGACCGCAGCGGTGCTCGACGTGTAGACGACGCGTTGGATGCCGGCTTCGGAGGCGGCGTGGAGTAGGTGGGTCGTGCCCTTGTTGGCGGTGTCCAAGATTTCAGCGGCACTTCCTCGCGTGGAGTACATCGTAGCGGTGTGAAACAAACCGTCACAGCCGCTCAGATGCGTTGCCCAACCGTCGGCATCGAGGACGTCCCCCTCAACGAGTTCCAACCGGTCTTCGCACCCGAGCTCGGTTGCATGGGCGCGGACGTGGTCCGTTTTTTCGGCGTCGTCGAGGTTCCGCACCGACCCTCTCACGGCGTAGCCGTGTTCGAGCAAGTCCCGAACGATGTGATTCCCGATGTGACCGTTGACACCCGTGACAAAGATGCGTTTTGGTGATTCATCGGCCATACGGCGGGCGACACAAGGGTCCCGTATGAACCTTCAAGTGCAACCCGCCGCCCCCCCGGGATGAGCCCATGCCCATTCGTCTGCACGATACCCGCCGTCGCGAAAAGGTGAACTTCACCACGCTGGAGCCCGGAAAGGTCTCCATGTACGTCTGCGGTGTGACGGTGTACGACCGATGTCATCTGGGCCACGCACGCTGTTATCTGGCCTTTGATTTGATCCATCGCTGGCTTGAATCCAGTGGATACGACGTTCAGTACGTTCAAAATTTCACCGACATCGACGACAAAATCATCCACCGAGCCAACGAACTGGACGGCGACTGGAAGGCCCTGGTCGACCAGAACATTGAGGCCTACTACGAAGACATGGATGCGCTCAACATCTTGCGGGCTGATGAATACCCACGATGCACGGACTACGTTGATGACATGATACGTATAACGGCTGACCTCATCGAGAAAGGCCACGCCTACGAGGCTGACGACGGCGTCTACTTTGATGTGGAATCTGCTCCAGAGAAATACGGGCAACTGACCGGTCAATCCATTGACGCCGTTCGTTCAGGCGCTGGAGGGCGCGTGGGTGAGACAGGCTCGGGAAAGCGAGATCACAAGGACTTCGCCTTGTGGAAGGCCGCCAAACCGGGCGAACCCACGTGGGACTCGCCTTGGGGCCCGGGTCGGCCAGGCTGGCACATTGAGTGCACGGCGATGTCCATGGACCATTTCGGCAAGGAGTTTGACATCCACGGGGGCGGTCACGACCTCCGCTTCCCGCACCACGAAGCAGAAATTTGTCAGGGCGAGTGCCACACCGGCCATTCTCCCGTGGTTCATCATTGGCTCCACAACGGCTTCGTCAACATCGACGGCGAGAAGATGAGCAAATCCCTCGGCAATTTCTGGACCATCCGTGATATTCTCACCAAGGTGGACGCCATGGTGCTGCGTTTTGCTCTCATCAACGCCCACTACCGCTCCCCTATTGACATGAACGAGACCCTGCTCAACGACGCTGAGCGAAATTACAATCGGTTGTTGGCCTGTTATGTTGATGCGCTCAAGGCACTTGGCGAAGGCCCCACCGTCCATCTCCCCCATCCCGACCTCGCTTCGCCTCATCCACTCGCACGAGCCACGGGGTTGCTCGAGAAGATGGGCGAAGGCTTTGCCCAAGCGATGGACGACGATTTCAACTCCCGTGAAGCCGTGGCCAAGGTCCTCGGCATGGTGCGGGAAATCAGCAAAACCCTCGGTATGGACATGGACGAGGCTGACCGAGAAGCCTTTGCCGCCTACGCCGTTGACCTCCTCGAGGAAACAGCCGGTCGCGTGCTCGGTGTGCTTCCCTCCCAAGAAGTGGCCCTCGCAGAGCCAGAAGAGGACCCACGAAAGGCCGAAATCGCCGACCAGGTTGAGGCGCTTCTCCTGCAGCGAAGCGAGGCCAGGGCCAGCAAGGACTGGGCCCGTGCTGACAGCATCCGTGATGAGTTGAACGCCCTCGGCGTGGTGGTGACCGACACGGCCACCGGTCCAGAGTGGGACCTTGCCTGATCACTCCGTCTCGTCTGAGGGAATCTCCAACGGTGGGAGCGCAGGCACGAAGCCAGTGGAACTCTGAGTGCCATCAACCGCCGCAGCCTCGGCCGCTGCTTCCTGTTCGTCCCACATTTTCTCAATCTGAACCTCGGCTGCCAGGGCGTCTTCCCCGCCTCTCGACACGAAGTACAGGCCGACGAGCAACAGGACAACGATGACAAAGAACAGCAGCAGGGCTTGCTGCTCAACATCGTCATCCTCGGCCTGCGATGTGTCAACGGGGACGGTGGTTTGTCCGTTGTCGCCGTTGTTGCCGGTGTCTGTGGTGCCGGTGCCGTCGTTGGTCCCCGTGCCGTCGGTCGTCTGATCGGTGGAATCGTCCGGTCCGTTGTCAGGTTCATCAACGGTGCACGGCGGTGCGCTGCCGTCTTCGCAGGGTGCGGGTTCTTCCACTTCAATTACTTCGAATTCGGTGATGGACGGAAGGGTTTCTGCTCGGTCGTAATAGCGGTCGTACAGCAGGGACATGTCCCACTGGTAGTTGGCTGTTGAGGAGCCGTTCAGGACGTTGAAGTAGCGCTCATCACCGTAGGTGTACCACGGGTCGAGTCCGACGTAACCCATGTCTCGGGTCACACTGTCAAAGTCGTTGGCGTCGCCGAAGGCCGCTCTCATTTCCTCGGTGTCAAACCGCATGGCCATGGTCAGGTTTTCGACGATGCTCGCCCATGTTTGTGCGCCTTCGGGTGCTGCCAAGTAGGTGACGTCCACGGCTTTGCCGAATTTTCCGGCCGGTTCGGTGTCGTCGCCCTTCAAGGCCGTCATGATGTCTTGGTCGCCGTACACGGCCAAGCCACCGACCACGGTCAAGCGAACATCGGGGTCCACAGCGTTGATGAGGTTCCGGTAGGGGTTGGCATCGATGTTGTCAACGACCACCAGGTCGGCGACCTTGCCGGCTTCGATGGTGCCGACTTCAACGTCCCAGTTGGTCGCTTGGGCGGCGCTGCTGGTGACCATCTCAACCAGTTCGTAATCGGTGAAGATGTCGCCGAGCATTTCGTCGTCCCAGAGGTCGGCCACCTTCAGCTCGTGGAGGGGGGATTTGGAACCTGAGGGGGCCCAGTCCGGGGCGAGGGTGATGTGGACGCCAGCCGCCTTCGCGGCTGCAATGTCGGCGGTTTGCCCGTAGAGCAGGAGGTTGGACAGGGGCGACCACACGAGCGTCGCACCCACCTCGGCCATCTTGGTGAATTCTTGGTCCGTGAGGGCCACGCCGTGAATCAGCACCAATTCACCGACCAAGAGGTTGTTTTGAACGAGGATGTCAAACTCCGCCCTGCTGCGTTCGTCAACACCTTCAGCGATGTGGATGAACCAAGCGTCAAGTTCGCCGCTGGCGTTGCCGGTTTTGATGTGGTTGCCGACGTAATCGGAGGTCAACTCCGTGACCTTGGTGTGGATTTCGTCCCTGCCGAAATTGTAGTCCTCGATGTTCCGTGAGAGGACGGTTGCGTAGCTGTCATCGGGGTTGCTCGGGCCGCCTTGCGCTGCCGTTGCACCGCCGACGATGGATTTCATCTCGATGTATTTCATGGCTTCAGATTCCATGTTCCAGTACGGTCCAGAGTGAACCAGCATCTTTGGCTTCGTGACTTGTTCGCTGTAATCTGGATGGTTCTTCCACTCGTAGCGATTGTTGTAGCCGCCCCAAGCGTTGCGATTGTTTTCAGGGAGGTGTGGGGTCATGTCCCACAGCGGAGCTTGGTTGTAGTGAAGGTGGTTGTGGAGGTCAAGCATCCCGGGATAGATGGTGCCGTTGGTCTCAATGACGGGAACGTTCGTCAACTGGATGTCGGACGGGACTTGGCTTTCCCAGACGGCTTCGATCATGCCGTCCTTGACCAACACGTGCCCCTCGTTGATGACATCGGCTTCGCCGGTCATGGGGACGATGCGTCCTTTCAGAACGTAAGCGCCTTCGTGCACGTTGTCGTTCAAACCATAGCAGCGAACCATGTTCTGAGCGACCGGGAAACTCGCATCGTCGCCCCAGCCAGGCGTGGGGGGCTCGACTTTCGTGATGGTGCCGTTGAGGGCCTTGACGTAGGACGTGTCCCACCACGAGTCTTCAGCCCCGTACGACAGCGTGTCGACCACGTTGCCGGAGGCGTCAGCGATGGTGGCTGTGTCGCCGTCCCAATAATCCAACTCAATTCTGGAACTGGCTCGGAAGATGACGATGTAGTCGTTCGGCTCGATGGTCGTGTTCCATGCCAGTCGGCACGGCGCGGAACCGCCTTCAGCCACGTCGTCCAAAAGCCAATCCGAAACATCGACTGGCTCGGTACCTGCATTCCATAACTCGATGAATTGGTCGGAGGAAGAGCCGATGTCGCCGTCGTTGTTCCAATCGGTCCCGTTGTATTGTTCTGAAGAGGCTGAGACCAGAATCTCACTGATTCGGACGTCAGAACTTCTGGCGTTGACTTCGCTGACCGTTGTTTGGTCAAGGGGCATCACCGTGCTGGTGCTTTGCCCGAGAAACATGGCGACGAGAAGAACTGCGATGATGAGCCGGCGGGCCAT
Organism: Thermoplasmatota archaeon; assembly: GCA_036160375.1. Taxonomy (GTDB): domain Archaea; phylum Thermoplasmatota; class Poseidoniia; order Poseidoniales; family Poseidoniaceae; genus Poseidonia. The sequence continues at coordinate 15,837 of JAYYDY010000105.1, forward strand.
GGATGCTCGAGTCTGTGGCGGCTGATAAGCCCGTTCCTCCGGCGGTACCAGCACAGGAGTTGAAAAGGGCTGGATGTGCAGGTGGAAATATGGCCACCCTCGACATCAGCGAACCGATGTTTGCCGAGACCATTGAAAACAACGAACTCGTCATCCTTGATTTCTGGGCCGAATGGTGCGGTCCGTGCAAGGCCTATGGCCCTGTGTACGAGCGTGTCTCGGAAGGCTTCCCCGACGTGGTGTTCGGCAAGATCAACACCGAAGAGCAACAGGCCCTGGCCGGTATGTTTGGCATCCGTTCCATCCCGACCACCATCGCATTCAAGGAAGGCATCGGTGTCTTCATGCAGCCCGGTGCCCTCCCCGAAGATGCCCTGAAGGACTTGGTCGAGAAACTCAAGGAACTCGACATGGACGAAGTTCGTGCTGAACTCGCCGCTCAGGAGGAAGCAGCCTCCGGGGACGCCGGCAGCGAGTGATGCGCACCTCTCCGATTGGTTCAAAGCAAGCCAACAACCCCCGTGTCTCATGGACCTCAAGCCCGTGTTGGTGGTGCTGCTCTTTTCCACGAGCATGCTCGCCGGCTGTTTTGGCGAGGACACCCCTGAGGAATTGATTGAGGGTGATTCGGATGTCTACCCGGAACCGTGGGACCGAGCAGACCTCACTTACGACGCCAGCGATATTTACGCACGGGTGAGCGTCAACGGCTCGTACGCCATTGATGCGGTGCGATCGGTGTACGTGCCCGTGCCAACGATCACCGCTGCTGACGGAGGTGCTGGGCTCACCGGCGATGCCACCGTTCACCTCGGCCTCTGGCTGCCGGTCATCGACGGATGCGACTGGGAAAGTGAATCCGTCGACCCATCCTGCCAGGTTCCCGTCATCGCCGAGGTTGGTCCATACTACAACGACGGCGACGTCGATGCGCTGACCCCTGCTGACCGGTTGGGCAAGATGCTGATTGAGAACTACGTCCCTCACGGTTACGGCGTCGCCCAAGTATCGGTTTTTGGCACCGGCGAGTCCAATCACTGCATGGACCTCATGGGCACCGACGAGCAGCGCGGCATTGACGCTGCAGTGTCGTGGCTTGGCACCCAAGCATGGTCCAACGGCAAGGTCGGCATGATTGGCAAATCTTACGACGGTTCAACCCCCTGGCAGGCCGCTACCTTTGGCAACCCACACCTTGCCACCATTGTGCCCATGTCGGGACTTATCGGTGTTCACGAGCTGATGTGGCGCAACGGCAGCATGGAAGCCCGTGGCATGATCATGCACAACGGCGTCTACGGCTCGTTCGGCATCGACGGCGACACGGAAGACTCGCACACCCTGTGTGAAGGCTACATGGAGGGCTACTTCAACGGCCCAGCAGCCTATCTCACCGGCGGCATGGTCACGTATGCCGGCAACGACTACTGGACCGAACGTTCCTTCCTTGACCGTGTGATTGAGAACTACAACGGCTCGGTCTACATCATCCAAGGCATGCAGGATTGGAACGTTGACCCGCACATGTCCTTCCCCACCCACCAAATTGTGGCCGACGCCGGCATTGAGATCAAGACGCTGGCCGGCCAGTGGGCTCACGACTACCCCGACCGCACCTCCGGGCACAGTGCCTTACCATCGGGAGAAGGAGCCGAGGCCTACCCCTACACCCTGCGGTGGGACTGGGCCGATGAAATGCTGTACTGGTTTGACTGGTACCTCAAGGGCGAAGGTCGAGCCCCGACGCTCGGCGTGGAGATGCAGGACAACCGAGGTGGCTGGCGCTTTGAGAGCACGTACCCCGCGCCGGATACTGAATACCTTGAAATTCCGGCGGCCGATTTGAGTCCTTCCGGCGCCTCCATGGTCACCACCACGGAAACCATCACGATGACCTACGGCCCCTTCGAGGAAGACGTCTACATCGCCGGTATGCCCTCCTTCCACATCGCCGTCACCCCGCACACCACCAACGGTGCCCACGGCTACCTCGAGATGAGCGACGGCAACGGCCTGCGATTGGGTCACGCTGTCATGGACTTCCGATTCCACGAGGGTGGCCGGGACGGCCAAGAAGTGCTGGTTGGCTTCCAAACCGTGCTCGGGAAGATGGAGTTCATGGCGATGGATATTTTCCTTGAACAGGGCGAAACCATCGTCATCACGATGTCCCAGACCGGGCGCGACTACGTGCCTTCACCCGCCGCTGCCGGTGGTTATTCCATCAATTGGGCAGATTCCACGCTAACGCTGCCAATCGTCAAGCGAACCTGCGACGACCTGTTCCAGGCGCCAATGCAGGACTACGGTGGCGAAGGCCAGCGTGTCTGCTGAGCTTACGTCTTGAGGGGCTCGTCCAGCGGCGAAATTTGGCCTCGAACACCAATGGTCCAGCGCAGCGTATCAACCACGGCTTTGGCTCGTGTGTATTTCATCAGGGCCCGCATCTTGTCCGCCTTCGGACCGGTCATTTTCCTCAGTTTGTACTTCGCTCGCTGTGATTTCATTTCTTGAACGGCTTGTTCAAGCAACGCATCAATTTCGACCCACGTGCGGTCATAACTTGCGGCTTCCATCGCCGCCATGTTTTCTCTCATTAGTCCCATGTTGCCTCGACGACCACCAAATCCGAGACGAACGTTCTCTGTAGATTCTCAATAGACGGGTCCAGTTTCACCCTCGTTCAAACGGCTTTCCTCGCCCACCCCCAGCGTCATCCTCTTAAGCCCTTGACAAACGATGGCTCGCATGGTTTTGACCAAGTTGCCCGGTGTCACGGAACGCATGGCGTCGAAGATGAAGGAACATTTCGGATCCGAAGAAGCCGTGGTTTCCACGCTCGCTTCCGGTGATGTGGGCCGTTTGGCAGAGGTCGAGGGGCTATCTGTCAAGCGGGCGCTGTCGCTGGCACGGTCCTATGCTGGGGGTGAAGGCGGCTTCCTCGCCACCAAAGAAGCACAGAAACTCCACCAGCACCTGCTCGCACACATCCAATCCTTTGCGTCCTGTTCGGCCACCCGAGAACGCATGGGACTGTTGATGCCGGTGGCCGACCCTGAACCGCGTCGACGGATGGCGGCGGCTGCCATGACGTTGGATGCTGCTTGGCTTGAGACCCAGCGTGAAGCCTGGAGCCATCTCGGTCGACTCAAGGAAAAGCAGGAACGCTACGAGCGGGTGGTGGTTTCGCCCGAACCGTTGGACCATCTCAAGAAATTCTGCCGAGTCCTGCAACCCACCGAACAAGAGTCGTGGAAGGACTACACCGTGTTCAAGACCGTCTCGTGGCTCGGACCAGGCGCTCCCATGGAGGCGCCCGACGGTTGGTTGGTGTTGGGCTCTTCACCCGACGATGCCCTCGTTCTTCCAGAACGTACCATCGATTGGTTCACGCACAACCGGAAAACGCTGGACGTGCTCTGTGGCGTCATCGAAGGCATCAACGCCAACCTCTTTCCCGAAAATGGTGCCTTAGAGGCGCTTCGAACGGCTCTTGCACCCCTCTCCACGCTTCCAGAAACCATGTCCATGCTCGGTGATGCTTCCTCCATTGAGGAGGTGGCTCGCATCAAAGACGAGCTGTGGGGCACGGTCAAACAACTCGAAGGCGATGTCAACCAGCAGGTTGAGAATGCCATGAACGATGCCAAGATGGCGCTCTCTGGTGCGGAATTGCTCGAAGCATTGGCCGACGGCACGGCGTTTCAACGCAAATTACGAGACGCCACAGGGCACGTCATTCAGGAAGCCATGCAGCAGGCTCGTGAACACCTCGCTGCTTTTCTTGAACCAGCACGGCTGCGCTGTCCGTTTGACATTTTCACCGACGCTTGGCCAGCGAAGATTGACCGACAAACCATCGACGGCATTGACGCGGCGCTTGAGTCCAAACTCAAGGCTGAACAAACCGACCATCTCGTGAACCTCGCTCGTCAACTCGGGCCCCTCAAGCCTCACTGTGAGGTGGCCGTGAGTCGGCTTATCGAAGCCGATCAGTGGTTGTCCATCGCTCGATGGGCACACCATGACCGTTGCGTGATGCCGGAGTTGGTCGGCCATGGGATGTGGCTGGAGGAAGGCCGACACATCCTGCTGGGTCTCGAACCCGACCCTGTCACCTACGGTCTGGGGCAGGCCGCCATCCAGGGCGACCAGCAATCCTTGGCGCTGTTGACAGGTGCCAATTCCGGTGGCAAAACCACCCTGCTGGAGTGCATGGCCTATGCCTGCATCCTCGGTCATATGGGGCTGCCCGTCCCAGCCACCTCCGCTCGCATCGGCAAGGTGGAGGCGCTTCACATCCTGGCCAAAGCGGGCGGAACACAGAGTGCAGGTGCGCTCGAACAGACGCTGGTGGAATTGGCGACGGTGGTCAGCGACCCGACACCCAAACTCATCCTCGCTGATGAACTGGAAGCCATCACTGAACCCGGTGCTGGCGCTCGTATCATCGCCGGTATGCTCCTCGCCGCGGAAGCACAACGCGACACGACCATGTTGCTGGTGACCCACCTTGCGCCGGCCATTTTGGCAGCGACCAAGCGAGACGACCTACGTGTGGACGGCATCGAAGCGAGTGGGCTAGGCGCCGACCTTGAGTTGCTCGTGGACCGAACGCCCAAGCGCAACCACCTCGCTCGGTCGACGCCTGAACTGATCGTGAAACGGCTCGTGGAAAAGAGCACGGGTCACGCCAAGGCACTGTTTGGCGACATCCTCGGTATGTTTGCCGAAGAGGACTGATCAGGCCGGCAATTCCAACTCGACGGCAAACAGCGGGTCGGGGTCGGTGGAATCGTGGTAAGCCACGATCACGCCACCATCGTTGAGGATGCCAAGGGATGCGAAATCGAACCGGATGTCGTTGCCAGCACCGGACGTGGAGTCAAGGTCACCTTGCCCGATGTACGTGAGGGTGTCGGGGGACATGTCTTCGGAGTACCCACGCACGTGGTAGACGGTGTCCACATCGGGTCCTTCGGTGGACTGGTAGCGGACGTTGAGAATGAACAAATCCAACTCACCGTTGGCTTGGAATTCCCATTCTTCAATCTGAGAGGCCGTGGCATCGAGCCCGTAGGTGTAATTCGACCATGTTTGGGCGCCGTCGGTGGACATGTAGTGAGTGAAACTCGTGCCGCTGTTGGCCACGCAGTGGAGTGTTCCTTGGCGATCGATTTGGCAGTATTCGGACGGGAACTGAACAGCGAGTTCGTTCCATGAGAGGGTCGTGTCCATGTAGGCGGCGTTGCCGTTGTTGTAGTAGGACGGGAAAATCAGTCCGCCGCTTGGCAACGGGAAGGCCCGCATTTCCTTGTGTGGCTTGTTGACATCCCAGTATTCGGGCAGGTCGGCATTGGTGAAGTCCAAATCGAGTTCAATGGGTGGGTCACCGCCGTCTCGGCCGGGGAACTGGAAGGGGTAGTAGTTGAGCCCGTCAACGCTGATTTGTCCACCTGCATTTTGCGTTTGGTGCCAAAAGTTGGACACCACGATGCTGGCCCACTCGCCGTCGCCGATGGAGGAACTGATGGGGCCGATGACCTCGACTTGCCACGAGCGGTCGTAGAATGGCTCCGTGATGCGGTTGTAGCACCACTTCCACTCACCCTCTGAATCGTCGTAGAGGATGGCATAGAATTTGTCGAGTTTGAGGTCGCCACCGACGTAGGGGAACCACGACATGGAGATGATGTCGCCGTTGGTCGCCTGCACAATGCTCCCTTCACCAAGTCCTTCTTGGCCAGGGTTGGTCGGTACGAAGGTTCGACATTGCTGGTCGGGCAGCGCGGGTGGGATGTAGGTGTCCCAGAGGTGGCCTCGGTCGGTGGAAAAGACCGGGTATTCGCCTCCAATGTTGAGGATTTGACCGTCGATATCGGTCGCCAAATAGTGCTCGCAGCAGTTGCCGCCGTAGGAGGCGTCAAACACGGCCCACGTGGTGTTGGTGGTTTCGTTCGTGCGCAGATCAACGGTGATGAACGAGCGCTCAACCTCGTGCGGTTGCATGTCAATGCGCTCGTAGGTTTCGAAGATGGAGGGCGACACTTCGTTGGTGATGGTCTCGCTGCCGTCCCCAAAACATCCTGCCAGCATCATGGAGAAGACCATGGCCAGTGCGAGGACGGTTCTGCGCATGCTGAGCCCTCGCTTGGGCGTGATTTGAAGCCGTCGCTTCGGATTCAAGGTGCATGATGCCCGATTCAAACAACGTCCAGCGTGTTCCGTAGGCGCTGAAGGGCCCTTGCGGTTCGACTCCCCATCCACGTCAAATCCTCGCCGTCGATGAAATGGACGGTAGGCGGTTCGTCGGTGCGCTGGGCAAGGGCTTCGTGCAAGGCTTGACCTTCGGCCGTGGTGAATTCGTGCGGCTCACTCGAGAGGAACAGGTCTGTCACACCGTTCTCGACGATGGAATCGGGCGTCACGACGGGGTAGCCGGTGCCTTTGGCCTCAATGTTCGGGACCTTGAAACCGAGGCACGTCAGCATGTTGCCAGCGTAGGTTGTGTCGTTGGCGGCCATAAGCGGGTCGTGCCAAATCAATGGGAGCGCCGTTCTCGAACCTTGCACGGGAACCTGGGCCAACTCGTCCTCAATCGCCACAGCGAACGCCTCAGCGGCTTCTTCACACTTGACGGCGGCGCCCAATTCCCTCAGCATGTCGGGAACATCACGGGGGTGGCGAACATGGCAGACGAAGGTGGGGAATCCTTGTTCTCGACACCATTCGTACACCGCTTTGGGGTTCTCGTCGCGGTCCATCACCACAAGGTCGGGGCGAGCTGCCTTGATTTTGGAAAGCGTGGGGGTTTTGGTGCCGCCGACCACTTGGACGTCGTCCACTTCTCCTTTCGGATGGATGCACCAGGGCGTGCGACCAACGATGGTTTCCGAGGTCAGGCCGAAATCGAACAAGGTGAGCGTTAGGCTTGGGACCAGCGAGACGATTCGCACATTGAAGCCTCACTTCACGGTGAAATGCACGGTGGCTCCGTCCACCTCGAAGCGTTCGGCATCTGCTGGTGGCGATGACGCTGAGGGATGGAATGCACACGCAGCAGCTCGGGTCTCTGTGGCCACCCATTCCTGGTCGGCCACCATCATTTCCGGTGCTTGCTCCATCCAAATCTCAAGCTCGATGGTGGCTTCAATGTCGAGATCCAAGGCCTTTCGCTGGGCTTGGACGCGGCGAACGATGTCTCGAGCCAACCCCTTTGACAGGAGGGCAGGTGTGTCGTTCATGTCCAGCACCAAACTGACCTGATGCTGCTCTTCACCTTCGGTTTCTACGGTTTGGGCAGCGAAGCCTTCACGTTCAACCCGCTTCACTTCGACATCGCCGGCTTCCACCAGAACGCCGAGCACATCGGCTCCTCCGTCCTTGATATCAGCAAGCAGGCCTTCGGGGTCGTCATGTTCCCGAATGGCAGCGGCAACCTTGTTCACGTCTGCACGGGCTTTCGGGGCAAGGGCTCGGAAGTTGGGGGCCAATTCAATGCGCTGGAAACGGTCAAGGTCGGTTTCCACCTCAATGGACTCGACGTTCAGTTCTTCGGCCAACAGGTCGTGGAATTCACTGAGGTCAGGGCCAGCGACGATCCATCCCTGAGCGCAAGGCAGCCGTTGACGGCGACCTCCGTCAATGCGGATGCGGCGGCCAGCTTCAGCCAGTTCTCGAACAAGGGCCATCGTGGCTTCGAGTTCAAGGTCTTGGGGTGGAAGAACAGCGGTGGCCTGAGCAGCCGCCTCGTCCCATGCATCGGCCGTGGCGCCCTCAAGTCCGCCGGGCACGCCCAGGGGCCAGTCGGCGGTGTGAACGCTGTTGCCGGTCAAGTTTCGGTGAATACGGTCCACCATGAACGGTGAGACTGGGGCGACCAACTTGCAAACGGTCTCGAGCACCTCGTGGAGCGTGTGCTGGCAGGCCAACTTGTCGTGGCTGTCGGCTTCGTCCCAAAGCCGACGGCGGCTTCGGCGCACGTACCAGTTGGAGACATCGTTCACCATGAAGTCTTCAAGGTCTCGGCAGGCTTTGTGGAACTGCCAGTTGGTGAAGTTCTCATGGTAGTCCTTGGCCACGCTGTGGAGGCGAGAAAGCACCCAGCGGTCCAATGCACTTCGCTGGTCGACAGGAACGGATTGGGCCTCCGGGTCAAAGCCGTCGAGTGCAGCGTAATCGGCGTGGAACTTGTAGACGTTCCAGGTGGTGAGGAACATCTTGGCATAGGTTTCACGCACGCCGTTGGGGTCGAATTTCATCGGGTTCCACGGCGCACCGGCCGTGACCATGTACCAGCGAGTGGCGTCGGCGCCCTCTCGGTTGAAGTGGTCCCAAGGGTCAACGATGTTGCCTCGAGATTTGGACATCTTCTTGCCCTCAGCGTCAAGGATCAGGCCGAGGGAGAGGCACCGCTTGTAGGCCATGTTGTCAAACACGGTGGCAGAAACGGCCAGCAGCGTGTAGAACCATCCCCGTGTCTGGTCCACACCCTCGCAGATGTAGTCCACCGGGAAGGAGGCGTTGAACCGCTGTTCTTCGTCAAAGGGATGGTGCCACTGGGCGAAGGGTGCACAACCGGAATCAAACCAGCAATCCATGACAAAGGGTTCTCGCTTCATCGGTTGACCGGTGTCCGAAAGGAGGGTGAAGCCGTCCACGATTGGACGGTGGAGGTCGACGTCGTCGGGACATTCGGGGTTCTCAAACCCGGCGGCGCTGGCCTTGGCCACCTCTTCTTGGAGTTCCTGAATTGAACCAACGCACTTCATTTCGCCGGTTTCGCTTCGCCACACGGGCAGGGGCGTTCCCCAGTAGCGCTCACGGGAGATGGCCCAGTCCTTGACGTTGCGTAGCCACTCCCCAAATCGACCTTCGCCCACCCAATCGGGGGCCCATTCAACCTGATCGTTGAACTTGAGCAAGTTGTCCTTGACGGCCGTCATGCGAACAAACCACGAATCCATGGCGTAGTAGAGCAGGGGGTGATCGGTTCGCCAGCAATGCGGGTAGTCGTGGAGGTAGTCCTTCTCGCGGTAGAGCAGGCCACTGGTTGGGCCGGTGCCGTTACTGCCGCCGGGTGCTGAAAGAAGCCCGATGATGGTAGCGTCGCAGCCTTTGACGTATTGGCCGTCAAGTTCGGGATGGGTTCCCTCAACGAAGGCGCCGTCCATGCCCACGGTGTGGTGGGCGGGCAAACCGGCCTCCATGCCGAGGTTGTAGTCGTCTTCGCCGTACATGACGGCCGTGTGGACCACACCGGTGCCGTCGGTGGTGGTGACCCAATCGGCGGCCAGCACCGTCCAGGCCGTGGTGGAATCCCCTCGGGGCACAGCGTCGGGGAAGAGCGGTTCATACGACCGACCGACAAGGTCGGAACCAGGAAATTCTTCGATGATGTCCACGTGGTGGCGAAGAACGTCCTTCATCAAGGCCTTGGCGAGAATGACCTCCTCACCCACATCGGCCCCGCCGGCACCGGCCCACGAATCTCCAGCGGCTTCCTTGATGCGACATCGAGCGTAGGTGACGTCCGGCCCGACCGCCAGGCCCACGTTGCCTGGAAGCGTCCATGGCGTGGTGGTCCACGCGAGAATGGAAGCGTCATCGTCGGTCAGTTTGAATTTCACGTAGACAGAAGGTTCCTCAACTTCCTTGTAGCCCAAGGCGACTTCGTGACTGGAGTACGATGTGCCGGTTTGGGGGCAGTAAGGCAACACCTTGTGGCCGCGGTAGAGCAGGCCTTTGTCGAACATTTGTTTGAGCGCCCACCAAGCGGATTCAACGTAGTCGTTGTGCAGGGTCACGTAGGGATTGTCGAGGTCAACCCAGTAGGCCATGCGTTCGGTCATCTCACGCCAGGCCGCTTCGTACGTCCACACCGATTCTCGGCATGCTTGGTTGAATTCCGCCATGCCAAAGGCTTCAATGGCTTCGTTGCTCATCAAATCAAGGCGCTTCTGGACTTCAATTTCAACGGGCAAACCGTGCGTGTCCCATCCGCCTTTTCGCTCGACGAGGAAGCCTTCCATCGCTTTCCAGCGGCAGACGAGATCCTTGTACGTTCGAGCCACGACGTGGTGGATGCCCGGTTTCCCGTTGGCCGTGGGAGGTCCTTCAAGGAAGATGAACGGGGCATGGGTTCTGCGGTTGTCAATGGAGGCTTGGAAGGTCTTTTCAGTTGCCCACTGTTCGAGCAGACCGGTTTCCAAATCAACGGCGTTCAGTTCACCCGCAGGGGAAGGTTGAGCCATGTTTCACCCACCGAGGTTCCTGTTTTGAACGCTCCTCCAAATTTTGTTCATTTTTTCACACTCGTGGCCTCATCGCCTCTTTCGATTTCGTGGCGGCGTCCCTCAAACAACCCGTATTTCAGAAAATGGCAAGGGGCATCCTTCAAGTCCTTCAACGACCACCGTAAACCATGGCGGGTAGGCGTGCCCATGCACAGGCCGTTGGCTTGGTGGTCCTGTTCGTGTTGAGCACGTGGCTTCACGCCGTCGGCCCTGTCCTGCAACATTCACCGACGCTGGCCAACGAAAACGTGGTCAAGAGCGCCGGTGCGGGCGATGAGGTCAACCTCACCCTCACCTCAACCCCGAACACGATGTTCAAGCTGGACCTGCCCGACAACGAACCGCTGGTGTCAGCCGAAATGCAGTTCACACCGAGGGTGCTCCCCACGCAGTCTGGATTCACGTGGAACAGTGACAGCATCTGGAGTCACCCCGACGCCATCTCCAACGGTTCGAGTTCATCGGGTGGCATCTTGACGGGCTCCTCACCGGGCATCTTGTGGGACTTCAACACCAACAACCAGGGATGGACCTTCTCCAACTCCTACACGGCACGGGTGACCAGTCCGTCGTGTGGTTTCAACGGCTCGACCGGGGGTTCCCTCCGCACCTACGCTGGCTCGACCTACGGCACCTCACCGGTCGTGAACCTCGCCGGCGGCGCCAACGTGCCGTTCCACGCTTGGGTTCACGAAGGTCGCTCGGGTTGCGGTGAAACGCCGGACAGTGGAGAAAACCTCCAATTCCAATACAAGGCCGCTTCCGGTTCGTGGACCACGTTCCGAACCTTCAGCGGCGGTGGTGCCCAAACCAGCAACTTTCAGTTCATGACCACCTTGCCAGCAGCCGCCCTCCACGCGAACTCACAGTTCCGCATCCACCAAACCAGCGGCAGCAGCACCTGCTGTGATTATTGGTTCGTCGACGACGTCCACATCGCCACCCCACCAGAATCCAACTGGACCAGCCCAACCCTGGGATACAAGGCCGGTTCCACACAACTTCTCGCAGCCGACACCTATGCACCCATGACCATCCAGGCTGATGTTCCCGACGGTGCCTACCTCAACTGGTCCATTCTCAACTCGGCCGGCGAAGTGATTCCCGGCATGCGAGGTTCAAACGACCACGTCGTCCCCATCAACCTCCTCGACCACGACCTGATCGACCAGTTCCGCCTGCACCTTGAATTCAAAGGCAGTGCTTCGGGCATGCCCGAAGTGCATTCCATCACCGGCGACGGTGCCTACCATGAGGCGTTCATCACCGACCCACTGACCCGTGGATGGACCATGTCCAACGCATCCTACGTCCCCGGCATTGGTGTGCTGGGTTCCGATGAGAACTCCACCCTGACCTCGCCTTGGGTGTTGGCCAACGCACCGCTGTACGATGCGAAACTCGACGGCACGGTCGCCAGCGGCCAGGTTCAGGTGCGCTTCCACCCGGAGGACGCTTGGATGAACGTCAGCCTGCCTTACTTCCCCACGACCAACCAAAGCACGGTTGGCATGCAGGCCCGTGTCGTGTCGGTGCTTCCCGCCGATGGCAACATGAGCAATTTCACCGCTTGGAACGCTGAAGCGTTCTCCATGGACCTCTTCGGTGGCCAACACCCTGCTCGGCCAACCCTCGACTTCAACCTCGACGAGCGGTACGAATGGGGCGGTGAGGATGCCCGTGTTGGTACGTGGGGTTGGCAAGACCGCTTCGCCAACGCCGAGGAACAGATGGAACTCACGCTGACCTCTGGGGCCCCGAGCGACGCCAGGCTTTGGGTTCCCTCCGAGGACCTCACCTCGTTCGGCTTTGGCTATGCAGCCACGGCCGGCACGGTGCTTGAAATCGCCCTTTTCGTCCAAAACACGCTGGTGGCCAACCGCTCCACCAACGCAACATCGGCCGGCTTGTTCCACCTCAACGGCAGCGAACTCGCCATGTTCAACACGGCATTGGCCAACACCGCCAATTCGGTTGACATTCACGATACGGCCTTTACTGAGGTTCGCATTGAGGTCTCGGGCAACGGTGTCACCGTTCTCGGCGGCCTTCGAGCCACCTACGAGGCGAACCAGCATCTCGTGGCTGACGCCTCGTCGGCTTTTGTGATGGGTGTGAACGAGGCACGAACAACGGTCGCCGGCGTGGGCGGAATGCAGTCCATCCCGCTTCCTTTCATGTCGGAAACCCGTGGCGGTTTGACGGTTGAGGTGCTCAGCTTGCAAACCTCGAGCACCGTATTACTGCGGAACGGCGTCATGGTTGACGCCGAAGCCGTGCTGACCCCTTCCAAGGAATGGCAAACGATTTCTACTGAATATCAGGTCATTGGTGGGTCCATCACGCATCATCGACTCGACGTGTACAGCAAAACGAACCAAGCCACCTTCCTGTTCCCCGACGCCGGTGGCGCCCCCGCCGGCCTGGGCGATGCTTCCCTCGTGGAGCTCCATCCAACGGACCCTATCCTCGTCACCGAAGACGGCACCAACGTGGTGACGAACATCACGTTCCGACTCCGACCAACGTGGGACGATGAGCAGCAACTCACCGCGACCTCGCGGTTGGTGATGCAGAGCGGGGTGATCTCCATTCCGTTTGCTCACACTTGGGGTGGTACGGGGCTTCAGGGCTACGAGAATGACCTCGAAATCAAAGGCGTCGTCTTTTCAGAAGACGGCGTTGACATGAGCCCGTCTCGTGTGTACCTCCGGGGCGGTGAATCGATGAACGTCTCCGTTCAGGTCGGCTATGAAAACGTCAACGATGCTCGTGGATTTGTGGACGACGACGCCGAACTTACCCTTTACCGGGACGGCACGGCGGTGCGCAACACGACCTCCTTGGACGGCGCGTTTTGGAACTTCACCGAGACCATTCCGTTCACTTACGGTGATGTGACCTGGGAGGTTGGTTTGGTGTCGTTCAACGGCTCGACCGTTCTTGAGCCAACCTCGCTCAGTCGCACCTTCACCGTTGATTCGGTGAAGCCTCGTGTGATGGAGACCTCGATGTACCGCTACGACCATCGCACGCCGAGCCCAACGCAGGTGATGCAAGCGACCATCGCTGACCAACCCGTTTTGCCGAGCGCCATGACCGCCATGGTTTGGAAGGAATGGGTCGACGACACGAACCTCAACGGCTGGCCCGACGAAGGAGAGTATCACGCCATTCCGATGTTGGTGCCCAGCGACCAGACGGCGCTCACGGGCGTCTACACTCTCATGCTGGACGATACCGGTGGCAGCCTCGGACAGAAGGTGGCCGTGTACCTCGAAGGCACCGACCCCTCAGGCTACGCACTTCAGGATGGTGGGAGCGCCGAGGAAGGCGAGCAGTTGTTCATGTACCAGCTCGCCGTTGACGGGGCGCCTGAACTTGAACCGGATGCCTTTGCGTGGGCCAACGGACGCCAGTCTTGGCTCCATCCCGCTCAGCCGTACGAACTGAACGTCAAGATTTCCGAGCCCAACGGTGGCTCGGATTTGTCCACCGTTGAGGTGATGCTGGCGAGCAACCAGGGCAGCGACGCCATGAGCATTCAGTGGGCGTTTGAGACCGGTGAGTGCACCACCACCTCCACTCACATCATCATCGACCAGTGCACCATGTTGGGGGCCAACGGCGTTGCCGACCCCTATGAGAAGGACTTGGTGCTCAACATCCACCTCCAATTGGGTTGGAACACGCCCGATCTGGGTGATAACCGTCGAGAACCCGCCATCTTGGTGGTGGACCGTGCTGGCCAAGAGGAGATGCGGAATTTCCCTGAGCATCGCTGGCGTTTCTCTGCAGGCCTGAGCATTCCCGAGGAAAGCGTCAACCTGCACCTGACTCGAGGTTCCTTCCTTGGTGATGGCGCTCGGGTCACACCTCTCACGCCGATGGAACTTTCAGGCGGCCTTGTGTTTGCAGAAACGTCGACCGTTCCAGCCTTTGACTGCACCGTGAACATTCTGTTTGCCGGACAAACGCACGCTGTCGAAGCCAAGGACGGCATTTGGTCCACGGCCATTGATGCACCTGCCTCTTCAGGTTCCTTGCCCATGACGTGGGAAGTAGGCTGCCTTGAAGGGCAGGGCATTGACCTGACCGATCAATCCACCTCGGTCAAATGGATCGTCGTTGACGGCACCGGGCCCGAGCCTCAAGAGGTGCTCTCGCCTCGCCCACGTGCCGTCTTGGGTGGTGAGAACCACGAAGTCCGTGTGGTCGTTCAGGAACTGGGCGGCCTTGACGTGGATTCGCTTGAACTGGTCTGGCAGGTGGAAGACTTCGAAACCGGTGATGTCATCAGGTCCGGACGGGAGCCCTTGACGCTGGAAGGCGAAGCGATTGATGGACTCCGCCTCGAACTCTACGGCGACATGAACCTCAGCGAAATTACCAACGAGATGCTGATTGACCGGATGGAAGTCAAGATCAGCATCGCCGGTCGAGACCTTGCCGGAAACACCGTTACCGGCCTGGGCGGGGACCTCAACGACCCCTTCCTGGCGACCTGGAACATGGAGTGGCTCCAGCCCAAGTTCACAGTGGCGCCATCAGCCCTCACCTACTCCCGCCTCCTCATGGAGGAGGGCGATACCACCTCGATTCAACTCGAGGTTGAGAACATCGGGAGCCTCCAGGGCCAAACCGGTGTGTCCTTCGAAACGGTGACAGCCGAAGGCGAACGCACGCTCATTCAACGCACGGACGTCACCGCCGAGGCTGGGGCCTTGGGCCTGGTGGCCGTCGATTGGAAGCCAGAGGCAGCGGGTATCCAATGGGTCGAGGCCACCCTCGATAACGGCATGGTCGTCAGCGGCCCCACCATCGAGGTCCGCGTTGCCGAGGAGCCCACCTTCTCCGAGAAGGTCTTCGGCGATGTGAACCCCATCATCGGGAGTCTGACCGGCCTGCTGCTGGTCGCCGTGGTGGTGTCGTTGTTGGCATGGATGCGCCGCATGACGGTGAACCAAGGCGCACGGTCCGAATTTGATTGGGACGAATATTCCTCTGAATTTGAGGACGATGACGACGACGATGACGACGATTTCATCCCCGACAACACCATTCAAGCAGCTGCCGCAACGGTCACCGCATCAACCGAAACGACGAATGGCAACGAGGCCGAAACCGATTGGGTGATGGGTTCGGATGGCTACTGGTGGTACCACGACAAAGCCACCAACGAGTGGTGGTACAAGGACGCCAACGGCGACATTGTGAAGCATCCGTGAACACGTTTCGAGGTGAGGCCATGACCACGATCGCGTTGCTCCAGTTTGACCCTACCGTGGGCGACTTGGACCACAACGGCCGTCGCCTGGCGGCGTTGGCACAGCAGGCCTTGTCGAGTGGCGCAGAGGTTGGTATCTCAACGGAACTGGCGGTATGCGGCTATCCCCCACGGGATCTCCTGATGGAGCGGGATTTTGTTGAACGCTCGATGGTTGCAGCCCTGACCCTTGAGACGCCGCTTCCTGTCTTGGTTGGCACACCGATTCCCTCCGAGGATGAACGAACCCTTCCCACCAACGGTGTGGTCCGAGCTGGACCAGCCTTCGCCAGCATCACGGGTGATGAGCACGGACGAATTGTCGCCGAGAAACAATTGCTCCCAACCTACGATGTGTTCGATGAGGCGAGGTATTTCACGCCCAAGAACCGGTCCGGACTCGCTCGTTCCTTTGGCGGGTTCACCCTCGGTGTCACCGTGTGCGAGGACGCATGGCAATCGGCGGGTATGACACCATCATCGTACACGCAAGACCCGATTGAACACATCGCCGAATGGTGCCGTCAGGGCGTTGACATCGATGCAACGGTCAACTTGTCGGCTTCGCCGTTCCATTCCGAGAAATTCACCACCCGTTTGGCGGTCGCTCGGCATGCCGCCGCTGTCCTCGGTCATCCCTTTCTCCTTGCCAACCAAGTCGGAGGCAACGACGACCTTCTCTTCGACGGGCGAAGTTTGGCGGTATGGCCGGACGGTCGTGCGATTGTGGCTCCGTCGTGGCAGGAAGGTGTGCTCATCGTTGACATCAGCTCACCTGAAGCCTGTCAATGGGTCGCCAGCGACGCCGAGGACGCCCTTGCCATCGGAGAAGCGCCGCTCATGCACCTCGAAGCCAGTGACGATGGCACGGCCATGACGGACGCCATCGAGGAGTTGACCAACGCCGTGGTGGCGGGGCTGGCAGATTATTGTCGAAAGTCGTCCATCACGTCCGTCGTGTTGGGGCTGTCAGGTGGTATTGATTCGGCCGTGGCGGCTTGCGTTGCCGTCGCTGCGTTGGGCGCAGAGAACGTGACCGGTCTGGCCATGCCCAGTCGGCACTCATCCCAGCACTCCATCGACGATGCCATCCACACCGCCAAGGCGTTGGGCATGGCGCATCACCTCCACGAGATCGATGCCATGCACACCAGCGTGGAAGGCGTCCTCGGTGAGGTGTTGGCGAACGGTCACCCGGTCGCCGCAGAGAACCTCCAAGCCCGATTGCGCGCGCTGCTGGTGATGGGGTACGCCAACGCCAACGCCAGCATGGCCATCACCACGGGCAACAAATCCGAGATTGCTCAAGGCTACTGCACGCTCTACGGCGACATGGCTGGTGGCTATGCCCCGCTGGGCGACGTCTACAAGATGGAGGTGTACGCCATGGCCGAACGCTTCAATCAACGCGCTGAAGCCTCGGGACGAACCGCCCCTGTTTCCACGTCGACCATGACGAAACCACCGTCTGCTGAATTGGCTCCGGACCAGACCGACCAAGACTCGCTCCCACCCTACGATGAACTCGACGCCATCCTCAGGTCGCACATCGAAGGCGGGCTGAACACCGACGACCTCATCGCCCGGGGCTTTGACGCAGCGACCGTGATGGACGTGTTGCAACGCTTGGAGCGCAACGAGCACAAGCGCTGGCAAATGCCTCCAGCACCCCGCGTGTCGCCACGGGCGTTCGGCCAGGGTTGGCGTCGTCCGCTGGCGTCCAACCATGATTGGCGTCGTTGAACAGGCGACGGTGGCCTCAAGAAGTCATGGTCGCAGGCGGCGTTGTGGCTGGCCACATCGTGAACGTCGCAGGGTATCGTTTCGTCGCCATCGGCGACCGAGATCGTTTGCAAGCGGTGTTGCGAAGCCTCTGCACCGACCTGGGCCTCAAAGGAACGGTGCTCCTTGCACCGGAGGGCATCAATTTCTTCCTCGCCGGTCCTCAGGCGGCCATTGAGGGCTTCACGGCCTACCTCGAACAGGACGAGCGTTTTCGCGGCATTTCGTTGAAAACCTCCTTCACCGACTACCAGCCGTTCAACCGCATGAACGTTCGAAAGAAGAACGAGATCATCTCGGTGGGCTTGGACCACATCAACCCGGCCGACTTCACCGGTCCCGAGATTGAACCTCGTGCGTTCAAAGCCATGCTCGACCGAGGCGAGCACGTTCACGTTCTTGACACGAGGAACGATTACGAGTTGCGCGTGGGAACGTTCGAGAAGGCCATCGACCTGAACATCCGCACCTTCCGTGCCTTTCCCGAGGCCATCGCCCGTTTGCCTGAAACGATGAAAGACGAACCCGTGGTGATGTTTTGCACGGGCGGTATCCGGTGTGAAAAGGCAAGCGCCATCATGCTGGAGGCCGGCTTCACCAACGTCAAACAACTCAAGGGAGGCATCTTGGGCTACTTCGAAGAGGTCGGCGGTGAGCATTGGGACGGTGACTGTTTCGTGTTCGACCAGCGCGTGGCTGTCAATCCGGCCCTCGAAGAAACCGAGGTGGTGGTGTGCTTTGCTTGCCGAGAACCCCTTTCGGTCGAGGAACAACAATCCCCCGATTACCTCGTCGGTGCGTCCTGTCCGTACTGCATCGACCGAGGCAACATGGTGCCGCTTACCGACGAATGACAATCCAGTCGTCCGAGAGTTCTCCATGACTCCAGCGGTGCCATTCGTGGCCGTGAACGCCATCGTGAGCGATCATCCACGCTTGGGTGGGACCGATGATGAGTTGGCCGTAGGTCAGCGCCGCCGACGAATTGCCGCTTCCAGACCAAGGGTTGTACACCGGTCGCATGGCCTCGCCTTCGACCACCCACAAGGACACGCCTCGTGCTGAACCGTTGACCATGCCGTCGCTGACCACCAACCACCCGTCGCCGACGGATGCGATGGCCCTCACGTCCGACGACATCAACCCCGGTGTCAAGTCGTGAACGACCCTGCTTCCTTGCGGCGTTCCATCCGTCATGCAGGTCTCCAGGCCGGTGCTGGCAGTCAGGCAATCAAACATCAACCGAGTACCGGTGTTGGCGACGCCCACTTGAGCGCCGGGGGCAAGAATGGCAGAACTGAGCTGGAGGGTAATGCCGTTGGCCAAGTTGCTGGTCCACAACCGTGGCTCACCTGCAACCGTTTCGGCGTCAAAGATGAGGTTGTCTCCAATGACGTGCAGACCCATCCCTTCGCCCAACCGCGTATCGCCTGAGGCCGGTGAAATCGAGGTGACCCACGCATGCGTGCCGTTGTCGTGAAGGCGCAACACCTGTTTGACACCGCCTCGAGATGCGGCAGCGAGCACGTCGTTGTTGATGGACAAGAGTTCGGTCAGTTCTGCGCTACCAAACGCATTGACGGACCATGCGGTCAGGGTCCCGTCCAGGTTCAAGCGATAGGGCTCGACGTCGCCGTTGGTGTCCGAGGCGCTGAACCAAACGGCGTGCTGGTCGGTATGAAGCCATGCTTGGCCAAACTGGTTCAGTCCTGAGAGGTTCGTGGCCACGGCTTGTTGTTGAGCCGTGGTCCAGATGGGCAACGAGGTCCATGTTCGGAGATCGCTGCCGTTGGTCCACAGAAGGTCGTTGGTGGTGGAACGGAAGAGCAGGCCGTCAGCCCACGGCAGTGGAGCGACGGCTTCGACCGGTCCGAGGGCCCTCGTTCCGTTCTCGGTTCCGTCGCTGACCCACAGCTGCCGTCCGTTGGCGCCATCGGTGGCATCGAACATCACCAACGAGCCACCGTTGATGGCGTGAAGTCCGAGGTCGCGACCGGGCATGGCGTCGCCGTTGGGGTGGAGGTTGACGACCATCGAGGTCTCGTTGGGAGCGGGACGATGGAGGTGCAGTTCACAGCCGTTGGTCCCATCGTTTCCTGCAAAAACCAGCCCTTCGAGGCCGTCGGCCCAAACGGCAGCGTCGCACCCACTTGTCATCGAGTTACCAGTTCCGCTGAGCAGATCCGTCACCCGTTCGGAACGAAGAGGTTCGAAGCAGAAATTCAGGGTCTCGCGGACCTCGTCGACCTCCATCTGGTCGTTGTTGGCGACGCCTTCACCGGTGCCGTCGTCAACCCCGAAACGAACCACGAAACCGTCGGCGCAGATGTAGGAGGGTGCGGCCACCTTGTCGACCAGCGCTCCAGCCCCCTGCGTCCCGTCAAGGCCGTGGGTGCCGTTGTCCCCGTCCCGTCCCACAATGCCGTTGCACAGCGTGGCCTGCGAGATGATTTCGTCTTCGTCGAGGACATCGTTTTCATTGAGGTCGAGGCCGCTGTGCATCGTCATCCCGCCCTCCGGGCAGGTGCTGTTGTGCGGCGAGACCGCTTCGGTGGAGACGAGTTGAATCGGAGCGTGTTCACCCGAATCACCGGCTTGACCCTGCGGGCCGGACAGGCCGCGCAAACCGTGGCAGATGGAGGTGGTGTCCTGGCGTTCACCTTCATCGAGGACGTCGTTGCCGTTGATGTCAAAGCCCGTGTGAATGTAGTAGCCACCTTGGTTGCACGGCGCAACGGGCTCAAAGGATTCGGATTCAACCAACCACGGCGTGATGGTGGTTTGTTCGGGGGTTGCGCCGATGAGAGCGTGGTTGTAGGTGGCCAGCAAGAGGACGATGATCAGCGTCATGGTTTGCATGACGGCCAGCCAGCGTCGATGACGGTGGGGAGGGTGGTCTTGGGAGTCTTGTTCGTTTTGCGCTTCGTGTTCTGGCCGATTCGATTCGTTCTCTGCAGTTGTTTGCATGGACCGATACATCAGCCTCAATCGTTCTTAATCTACCGCCGTTCATCATCACCCTGAACACCGAAGACACACTGAAGGCTGCTTCGTCGTCCACGGTAGAAGGATTCGGGTGGTTGGAATGGGTGTTCGGCGGAGGTATGGCCGAGGGGTGAATTCATGAGGCTTCAACCGATGGCAAGGCCATGGAGCCTCCTCAACGCCTGCTGGACCAACTGGCCGGGCAAGAGGGGAACACTCGCCAAAAGGCAGCCCGTCTGGTGATTGACTTGGCGGACACGGCCAAGGCCGATGGGTACTTGGAAGCCGTTCACGCCCACGTTTCCGGTGTTTCCGTCATCACCGGTGGCCACGGCCTTCGCCGTTTCTTGCAGGACCTCTCGGCGGACGGTGACGGCCACGTGGCCATCCCGACCACGCTGAACTCTGCAGGGTGCGACCGTGAAAAAATGGAAGAAATGGACATTGAGTGGCCAGATTTTCTCGAGCAACAATTTGAGATCGTTCAGGCGTACGAGCGCCTGGGCATCGACGCCACCTTGTCGTGCACGCCCTACGACCGAGGCATCGAGAACGAGACCGGCATCGCCACGTGGGCGGAATCCAACGCCGTTTGTTTTTCCAACACCTGGACGTCGCTCATCACCAACCGTGAATCGGGCTTGTCAGCTCTGGCCACGGCGTTGACCGGTTTTGCACCGCGCTGGGGTCTTCATCTGCCTGAACACCGCGTACCCAACATGCATGTTCATGTCGACTGCGAGATGAACCACCTGTCCGACTGGTCGGTTCTCGGCGACTGGATGGGCAAGCAGGTCCGTCCGGAATGGAACATGCCGTACGGCCCCATGCCCTACATCACGGGGCTGCCCGATTTCATGTCCTTTGCATCGAAGAAGGCTTTGACGGCTGCTGCAGCCAACTACGGCTGTGCCATGCTGTGGGCGGAAGGTCACACGGTCGCTCCTCCCTTGGAGGTCAACGACGACGGAACGGTCGCACCGCCCGCGGGCGGCTGGCAAGGCTCACTGACCTTTACCCAAGCCGATTTGGACCAGCGCTACGCTGACCTCGCTCCACAAGGGCAAGTCGATCTGGTGGTCATTGGATGCCCTCAAGCCAGTTTGGAGGAACTTCGCATCACGGCCTCAGCCCTCCGTTCGCACATGGAAATGGGACGACGCGTTCCCGACCACCGGCTTTGGGTCTTCACGAGTGGCGAAAACTACGCCTTGGCCGAAGCGGACGGTACCATCGAGCTGTTGGAAGAAGGTGGAGCGTTGTTGCTCAAAGACACCTGCCCGGAGGTCACGCCGTACAACCGGTCGAAGTACAACCACCTGCTCACGAACTCACTCAAGGCGGAACACTACCTGACCAGCGGACTGAATCGATTACCAACGTCGGTCATGCCCATCGAAGCCTGCGTTGCCCACGCCATCGACCCGTCGCTGGCCCAAGGCCCCGTTCCCCTGCTCAACCCCAAGGCTCAACCGCAGCACGCCTCCTCCAAGACCCATCGTTCCGATGATGCATTGCTTTCCGGGTCCGGTTTGCGCTCTCAAGCTGACTTTACCGTGCGGGGTCGTGCCCTCGTCACCGACGTGCCCATCACCTACCTCGGCTACGTGAACCGAGACACCGGCGTCATTGAAGAGCCGGGCCATCCGCTGGACGGCGTGGCGATTGAGGATACGATTCTCGTCTATCCCAAAGGCTCCGGCTCGACGGTGGCACCCTACGTGTTGATGGGCCTCATTTACACCGAGAAGGGGCCAAAAGCCGTGGTAAACCGAGACATCTGCCCCTTGACCCTGCCCGCTTGTTCCCTGCTCGGCCTGCCCTACGGTCACGGCTTTGACGCCGACCCGTGCATGGCTGTCAACACCGGCGATACCGTCGAATTCCGCCGAACATCCTCCGGTGTGGAACTGGAGGTTCTGGAGCGTGTCCAGCCGTGAGCATGCGCGTCGTCGTCACGGGTGGAGCGGGCTTCATTGGCGCTGCGCTCGTTCGGCGGCTCTTGGATGAAGGGCACACCGTCGCCGTGCTCGACAACTTTTGGCGAGGTACCAAGTCCAACCTTGCGTCCGTCAGCACCCACCCTTCGTTGACCGTGATCGAAGGTGATGTGGTCCGAGATGATGACCTCCAACGCTGCCATGATGCGCTGGGGGGCGTTGATTTAATCCACCATTTGGCCGCCATCAACGGGACCAAGTGGTTCCACGAGGCGGCCATGGAGGTCATCGATGTCAACGTGAACGGCACGCTGGTGGCGCTGCGTCAAGCCCTTGCGTGGAAAGCGCGCTTTGTGCTGGCCTCATCGCCGGAAGCCTTCGGTGAAAACGAGCGGATGCCGCTAGGGGACGTAGGCATCAGCCAGTTTCCCTCGGCCGCTGACCACCAGCGATTTTCCTACGGTGCAAGCAAGTACCTCGACGAGGTGGCGCTTCATCACGCCGTGTCAAAGGGTCTGGACGGTCGCATTGTGCGGCCGTTCAACGCCTACGGCGTGGACATGCTTGGCGATGCCTACGGGCAGGTGGTCGGGATGTTCTTTCAGTCGGTTCGTCAGCAGCAACCCATGGCCGTCCACGGTGACGGAAGCCAAACACGGAGCCTCACCTACATCGACGACATCGTTGACGGGTTTTACCGGGCCGGGCAGATGGACGCTGCCTTGGACGGCTCTTCCCTGAGCGGACGGAGTTTCAACGTTGGTTCGCACGAAGAGGTCAGCATTCGAGCGCTGGCCGAGGCTGTCAACCGAACCGTCGGCTCCATGGCGGTGGATTGCGTGTTGGGCGGGGGTTATTTCGGGGATTCGAAACGACGGTTGCCCGACACGAGCGCCGCTGAGGCGTTGCTCGGTTGGTCCTGCAAGGTCTCGCTCGAGGACGGTTTGCAGCGGGTTTGGAACGCCCTTCAGGCTGGGCCGTAGTGCTTGAGCACCCGCTGTGTCCAGCCTTGCGGCGAGGGCGTCATGTCGTCTCGACCGTGCTGGCACAACACGTCGAG
>JAYYDY010000106.1:0-4400 GCA_036160375.1 Thermoplasmatota archaeon
ACAGGAGCGCGAGGTCACCGACAGCGAAGGCAACAAAAGAAAGGAGCGGAGTTGGGTCACCGTCCGTTCTGACCGAGGTGGTGTGCCGTTCATGCTTCAAGACGGAACCGGCGGTATCAAAGTCAACCTGACGAGTTTCAAGCGCACCGAATACGGTCAAATGCTCAAGCGGTGGGAGGGTGCGTTCGCCGAATCTCTCGGCAAGCAACTGATGGCTCAAGCCGCTGCGAGTTTGATGAGAGGTACCAAAGTGGTGGGACACCGCTGGACCGTTTACGGTCTGCGACTCGGCGATCCCGTCTACGTGCTCGGGGCCACCAAACCACGCCCGGCTTCTGAGTTGCAAGCCGAAGGCCTGGACGGTACGCTGGGCAACAGCACCATCGAAGTCTGGGGCAACGAAGATGCCCCCGGTATGAAGTGCACCTTGATGCGCGGTTCTGAACTCTCCAATGTTGGGAAGTCTCGCTCCGGGTTCGAAATGATGGTCCCTCCCATCCTGCTTCTGCTCGGTGGGCTGTCACTCATTGGACTGGCATGATGACGGCGTAGCACGTTAACAGGGGTGGAAATATGGCCAGTGGTGCAACAGAAATTGGAACAGGTGTGCTCGACCAAGTGGTGGCAGGAGGTCTGCTCTATGCCGCCCCGTTATTCATCATCTCACTCGTGTTGTTCGTTGAAGGGAGCAAGCGCATCCCGATGACAGTGGGCATCGTCGGCTTCATCGTCGGTTTCGGTTTGGTGGGTGAACTCTACGATTTCCTTGGAGCAGACCCGCCCATCAGCGAGGCGCAGTTCCGATTCATTGCGGCCGCTGCCGTGGGCGTCATCTCCATCAGCGTCGCTCAAATGGCCATGCGATTTCTTGCCGCCGGTATGGTGTTCCTCATCATCACAAACCTCATCAGAGCAGGTGATGGGGTTGATCTCGATTTTGAAGGGGATGCTTGTCTCTCCGGCATCCTCACCCTTATCGCTTTCTTCCTGAGCATGTCGTTCCGTCGCTTGGTTCCAGCCCTGATGGCCGGTTTGGTTGGCACGCTCGGCATGATGTTGGCGGTCTATGTTGCGGTCGGTTGGGATGTGGGTCGTTTGGACGGTGTCTCTGCACCTGACGCTTATTTGGGGCTCGTCGGTATGCTTGTGAGCGCATTTATTCAATGGCGCGCTATCAAACAAAAGGAAAACGAAGAAGAGCATCAAAAAGAGTATGACTACGATTTTTGAGAAGAAAACCATAGACTGATGCGCCCGTCAAGCAATCATGCCAACAGCGATGGTGACCGGCGCCAACCGTGGAATTGGACTGGAAACAGTTCGCCAACTCCTTGACAGAGACTACGAAGTCCACGCCACCTACCGTTCTGGAAAAGGTGGTTTGGCCGACATTGACAACCCCCGTCTTGTGCTGCATCAAATGGATGTCCGTAACGCCGGTGAGGTGGTGGCTGCAATGGAAGCAATTGGTCCATCACTCGACCTCTTGGTCAACAACGCCGGTGTATCGGACGGTCGGTGGCCAACCATTGAAGACATTGATTTCGACATCGTTTCTAATGTGATGGAAGTCAATGCCATCGCCCCGGTTCGGGTAACCCAACAGGCACTCCCTTTGTTGGCCAACGGTGGAGGAACCGTGCTCATGATCACAAGCCTCATGGGTTCAATCGGTGATTGCGCAAGTGGAAGATCTTACGCCTACCGAGCCTCCAAGACCGCACTGAACATGTTCACGACAGCCATGAAAAACGAGTTGCGAGAGCAGGGCATCAGCCTCTTGCTGATTCACCCTGGCTGGGTTGAAACCGACATGGGTGGACCCAACGCCCCAATTCAGGCCGAAGAGAGTGTCAGCGGCATCATGGCTCGCATTGACGAGCAAACCTTGGAACTCACCGGGCGATTTGTCGATTACGCAGGCCAGACCTTACCGTGGTGATCACTGACATTCATGGCAAGTGCCGTGCAGTGAGAATTCAACCACGGTGATGGTCGCTAGCGGGCCGGTTGGATTACCAACGCCTTTGCTTGGTGGAAGAGGGATGTCCCAAAGCGCACCGCACGACGTGCACGAAGCATGACCGTGGGGTTCGTTGTTGCAGTCATAGCGGACCTCCCCTTCATGTTCGACCGTCGTAATGATGCCTTCCTCCGCCAGCAGCGCGAGATTGCGATAGACGGTAGCCAATCCAATGCCTTGCCCGTCCAAATCCCGGTGAATCTCCTGCGCCGTTGGGTGATCGCAGCGGTTCAACACGTTCTCCGCAATGGCGCGTTTTTGTCGCGTCATCCGTCGCTTTGGAGCGACACTGTCGGACCCGTCGGGGTGAGTCGTCATTGTTGTGCCTCAAAATCGGTCAGCGTTCATGACCTTGTTCCATGCTGCAATGAAGTCGGCCACGAACTTGTCCTTGTTGTCGTCTTGTGCGTACACTTCGGCGATGGCTCGAAGTTGCGAGTTGCTGCCGAACACCAAGTCGTAGCGGGTCGCTGTTCGAACATCAGCGCCAGTGGAGCGATCCTTGGCTTGGTAGGAGTTGCTACCGGTCGGCGTCCATGCGACATTCATGTCAAGCAACGTGGTGAAGAACGAGTTGTCGAGGGTCGTGCCGTCGCTCCACAGGCCGCGCTCGTCCGAGCTGACGCCAAGAGCGCGAAGACCACCAACGAGGACGGTCATCTCAGGAGCGGAGAGGCCGAGGAGTTGAGCCTTGTCCAGCATCATTTCTTCCGGCATGACAGCGTAATTCTTCTTCAGGTAGTTGCGGAAGCCGCAGGAAACGGGTTCGAGGTAGGCAAAGGAGGCGGCATCCGTGTGTTCTTGAGTGGCATCGCCACGACCGGGGGAAAACGGGACGTCCACGCCGCTGGCCATTTCAATTCCGGCGCAACCGGCCAGCACGATGGTGTCGGCCACGCTGGCGCCGTGAGCTGCTGCAAGCGGCTCAAGCACGCCAAGAACCTTCGAAAGTTGATCGGGTTTGTTGCCTTCCCAATCCTTCTGAGGAGAGAGGCGGATGCGAGCGCCGTTGGCACCGCCGCGGTTGTCGGAACCACGGAAGGTGGAGGCGCTGGCCCAAGCCGTCTCAACCAATTCAGCGATGGAGAGGCCGCAGCCCTTGATGGCGTCCTTCAAGGCACTGACATCGTAGGAGGTGCTGCCGGCGGGCACAGGGTCCTGCCAGATGAAGTCCTCTTCAGGAACGTCGGGACCGAGGTAGCGGGACTTGGGGCCCATGTCTCGGTGAAGGAGTTTGAACCAGGCACGTTGGAACGCGTCGGCAAAGGCGTCGGGGTTCTCATGGAAGTGCTTGGAAATCTTCCGGTACTCAGGGTCACGAATCATGGCCATGTCAGCGGTTGTCATCATGGTGGGGACCTTGATCGATGCATCTTCTGCGTCGGGAGCCATGTCGGCCTCTTCTTGGTTGGAAGGTGTCCACTGGTGAGCGCCGGCCGGGCTCTTGGTCAGCGTCCACGTATCGTCGTACTTGAACAGCATGTCGAAGTAGCCGTTGTCCCACTGGGTGGGGTTGGCGGTCCAGGCACCCTCAATGCCGCTGGTGATGGTGTCTCGGCCCACACCGGAGCCGTAGTCACTGGTCCAGCCAAGGCCTTGTTCTTCAAGCGGTGCGCCTTCAGGCTCGGGGCCCTTGTGGTCTTCAGGTCCGGCGCCGTGCGCCTTACCGAAAGTGTGACCACCAGCGGTCAAGGCAACGGTTTCCTCGTCGTTCATGGCCATGCGCTTGAACGTCTCACGGATGTCTTGGGCGCTGAGGAGTGGGTCGGGGTTGGCATTGGGCCCTTGCGGGTTAACGTAGATGAGGCCCATCTGCACGGCGGCGAGGGGGTTCTCGAGGTCTTGGCGGGTGTCGCCGTAGCGGTCGTCGCCGAGCCATTCGTCTTCGCTGCCCCAGTAGATGTCGTCTTCAGGGTGCCAGATGTCGGGTCGGCCACCGCCGAATCCAAGGACGGGCCCGCCCATGGACTCGATGGCGATTTGACCGGTGAGGATCAGCAAGTCTGCCCAGCTGATCGCGTTGCCGTACTTCTGCTTGATCGGCCAAAGCAAGCGTCGAGCCTTGTCGAGGTTGCCGTTGTCGGGCCAGCTGTTGAGCGGAGCGAAGCGTTGAGCGCCAGTACCGCCACCGCCACGGCCGTCGCCGGTTCGGTAGGTGCCCGCGGCGTGCCAAGTCATGCGAATGAAGAACGGCCCGTAGTGGCCGTAGTCCGCAGGCCACCAGTCTTGGCTGTCCGTCATCAAGGCGTGGAGGTCTTTTTTGAGGCCCTCGTAATCGAGGGTCTTGAAGGCTTCAGCGTAGTCAAAATCAGGGTCCATTGGGTTGGACTTGGTATCATGCTGGTGCAGGATGTTGAGGTTGAGGTTCTTGGGCCAC